>DAHUZL010000067.1 GCA_027306655.1 Candidatus Dormiibacterota bacterium | reverse complement strand
GGGGCCGGCCCGCCCGCGCCCGCCGCTGCTGGACCGGCGGGGCTACACCCTCTTCGTCGGAACCCAGCTGGCGGAGCGGCCGATCGGACACCGGGGGACCGCCGAGGAGCTCGAGGTCGAGCCCGCGGAGCTGGCCCGGTGGCAGCGCCAGGCACGCGCCCACGGCCGCGCCGGCGCCCCCACGCCGGCGGCGCTGCGCGCCCAGGAGCGGCTGGGGGACGCGTACGTCACCCGCGACGGGCGCCAGCTGCCGGGGTACGGCCTCGCCTACATCCGCGACGCGCGGCGGCGGTCATGACCCCGCCCCATCGGAGGGCCCTTGCGGGACGGTGACGGGGCGGGCCCCGCCCGCCATCGATCACCCCCCAGGGAGGTCCGCGCACCCGGATGGAGGCCCAGGTCCCCCAGCCGATCACGGCCAGCTCGACCCGGTTCGGCCCCCTCACGCTGGCCCAGCTGGGCTGGTGCTCCGTCGCCGCCGCCGGGCCGTTCCTGCTCCTGGTCCGCCTGCACCTCTCCGGTGCCGCCGGGGCGGGGCTCAGCCTGCCCACCACCCTGGCCGGGCTGGTCGCCGCGTTCGCCCGGCCGGAGGGGCGCCCGGCGGCCGCCTGGGTCTCAGACTGGGCCCGCTTCCACCGCCAGCCCCGCGAGCTGGGTCACCCGATCGCGCGCGCGGCCCCGAGTGATCGGCGCGGCTGGCGGCGGATCGACCCGGCCGGGATCGAGGTCGCCGCGGGGCGGGGCGGATGCCGCTGAGGCGCTCCCGGCCCGGCGGCGGCGACCGGCGACGGGGGGAGTCGTCGACCGTGGTCGACGCGGTCGATCTCAGCGACGGCACGCTCCGTCTTCGCGACGGCAGCGCCCGGGCGGCGCTGGAGGTGCGTCCGCTCAGCCTCCTGCTGCGCCGTCCGGCGGAGCAGGCCGAGGTCTACTCCGCCTACCGGCAGTGGCTCGACGGGCTCACCGTCCCGGTCTCCCTCCACGTCGTCACCGAGGCCCTCGACCCCGCGCCCCTGGCCGCCCACTACCGCCAGTGCGCCGCCCGCCCGCTCACGCCCCAGCTGGGGCCGTGGATCCGCGAGGAGGCCGAGGTGGTCGCTGCCCATCTGCGCGAACACCAGCTCCTCCAGGCCCGCTTCCTGGTGGTGCTGGCGGCCGCCGCCCCGGGGGTCCGGCCGGCCGGGACCTGGCGCCGTCTGGTCGCGATCGCGGCGGCCCGCGGGCGCGCGGCGGCCGGCCCCGCCGCTCCGGCCGTCGGGGACCGAGCAGGTCCCGAGCTGCGGGAGCGCAGCGCCACGCTCCTCGACGGTCTGCGCCGGGTCGGGGTCGGTGCGGGTCGGCTCGACGACGCGGCCTGGTTCGGCCTCCTGCAGCACACCCACGGGGGGCGGAGCGGGGGCGAACCCGCCACCTTCGCCGGATGGCTGGCGCCGTCACGGCTCCAGGTCCGCGCCGATCACCTTGTCGTCGACGGGGCGTTCTGCCGCAGTCTGGTCGTCACCGGCTACCCGCGCACGGTCCGGATGGGATGGCTCGGTCCCCTCCTCGGCGGCTTCGGCCATCCCCAGCGGGTGGCGCTGCACATCCGGCCGCTCCCCAAATCGGTCGTGCTCGGCCACCTCCGCCGCAAGATCCGCGGCTTCGAGACCACCCAGGTGGTGGACACGCTCCAGGGCCGGCGCACCGACTCCGGCACCCGGACCGTCCTCGCCGACGCGACCCGGCTGGAGGAGCAGGTCCTCCTGGACGAGGAGCGGCTGTTCCACCTCGAGGTGGGGGCGACCGTCCTCGCCCCCACCCTGGACGAGCTCGGCGAGCGCTGCGCGGCCCTCGGCGCCCGGCTCGCCGAGCTCGGCTGCCACGGGAGCTGGCTGCGCCACCGCCAGCTGGACGGCTGGCGCGCGACGCAGCCGATCGGGCTCTCGCCGCTGGGCTGGGTGCGCGACGTCCCCTCCAGCGCCCTGGCGACGGCGTTCCCGTTCCTTCGCAACGGGCTGCCCACCTCGGGCGGCGTCCTGCTCGGCTCCAACCTCCTGGAGAGCGGCCTTGTGTTCCTCGACCCCTTCGCATCGGGACACCCCAACGCCAACGCGGTGCTGGTGGGGACCTCGGGGGCCGGGAAGTCGTACACGGCCAAGCTGCTGGTCGCCAAGTGCGCGGCGGAGGGGGTGCACGTCCGCTGCATCGACCCGGCCGACGAATACCGCACCCTCGTGGGCGGGCTCGGCGGCGAGGTGCTCGCGGTCGGGCTGGGATCGGCGAGCCGGGTCAACCCGCTCGACCTGCATGCGCCGCCGGGGGCCGATCCCCTCGCCGCCCGGCGCGACACGGTGGCCCGGCTCCTGCCGGTCCTCACCCTGCTGGCGGGGCGCCCGGCGGGCCCGCACCGAGACCCGGAGCTCCGACCCGGCGAGGTCGCGGCGCTCGAGGCGTCCCTGCTGGCCCTCTACGCGGCAGCCGGCCTCCCCGGGCGCGACCCGGATCCGGACCCGTCGGCCCAGCCTCGGCTCCAGGACCTGGTGGCCCGGCTCGAGGCCGGACGCACGCGCGGGCTCGCCGGCCGGCTGCGCCGCTTCACCGAGGGGGCGTACGGCTCGCTGCTCGACCAGCCGACGACGGTGCGCCTCGATGCGCCGATCGTCGCGTTCGGGCTCCGGTCGCTCGCCGCCTACGGCGACGCGCTTCTCCCCGCCGTCGTCTCGATGCTGCTGGGGCACCTCCAAGGCGAGCTCCTCCGCCGCCCCGGGCCCCGCCGCCTTCTGGTGGTCGACGAGGCCGAGGTCCTGCTCCGCCATCGCCCCAGCGCGGTGGCGCTGGAGGGGATGAGCCGGCGCCTGCGCAAGTACGGGGCCGGCCTGCTGGTCATCTCCCAGGTGGTGGAAGACCTGCTCGGGTCCCCCTCCGGCAGCGTGATCGTGCGCAACAGCCACACCAAGGTGCTGCTCCGCCAGGAGCCGGTGGCGCTCGCCCGGGTCGCCGAGGCCTTCGGCCTCTCCCGCGGCGCCGCGGACCTGCTTCAGCACGCGGGCCCGGGGTGCGGCCTGGTGGTGGTGGGGACCGACCAGGCCGCGGTCCGCGGCCTGGCCTCGCCTCGGCTCCACCGATGGATCACCACCCACCCGGCCGAGACCGGGGGCGTGGTGTGACCGAGCCCGGCCCCGGCCCACCCCGTGGCCCGCGCCCCTCCGGCCTCACGCTCTGCACCTGCATCCTCCTCGGGCTGGGCTCGCTCATCCTCCCGATCTGGCACGCGGCCCCCGGTGCTCGCCCGCCGGCGGCCCGGGGCGGAGGCGGGCCGCTCCCGCACGGGCTGCCGATGGTCTGCGCGGGCCTGGTCGAATCGGCCGGCTTCCACGACCCCCGCTACCGCCGCGCGACCGGCCTCGTGCATGACGGGATCGACCTGGTCTGCCCGGCAGGGACACCGGTGCGCTCCACCCTCGACGGCCAGGTGGTGTTCCTCGGCCGTCTGTGGCCGCTCGGCCTCACCGTCTGGCTCCAGCGGCTGGGGACCCGCGTCCTCTACGCGCACCTCGAGCGGATCGCCCCGCTCCGGCTCGGGGCCTGGGCCCCGCCGGGCCGGCTCCTGGGCTGGGAGGGCGCCACCGGCCTCACCACCGGCCCCCATCTCCACTACCAGGTGGAGGTGGACGAACCGCTGATCCGTGCGGTGCCGCCCTCCCACTGGCCCGGGCACGCGATCGACCCGTCCCCCACCCTGGGCCGGCCCGTCCGCTATGCCTTCTGACTGGCTGCGATCGGTCGGGTCGGGCTGCGCCGGCCTGACCGCCCTGGCGGTGGTGGTGGGGCTGGCGCTGATGGTCGCCGCCACCGGCGCGCTCGAAGGGCTGGCGGGCGGATCGGGGCTGCTGTCCGGCGCCGGCGCGATCGGGCCGCTCACACTCCAGCCTGGCGGATTCATGCTCCCGCCCGGCGGCCAGCTCCAGGCCACCGCCCCGGACTTCCCGGCCTTCGCCCAGCCCTGCGGGCCGGAGCCAGGGGCCCTCGCGGTGCAGCCGTCGGCGTGCACCGGCCACCCGCTGCCCTTCCCGGCGGGGTACCAGGGGTTCGCGACGGGCCAGTGCACCTGGTACGTGGCCACCCGCCGGCTGGTCACCTGGCGCGGCCCCACCGGGGCGCTCGGTGGCAATGCGGGAACCTGGCTCGACGGGGCTGCCCAGGCCGGGTACGCGATCGGAGCGCTGCCCTCGCTCGGCGCCATCGCCGTCGACACCGACGCCGGGCCCGGTCACGTCGCCTTCGTGGTCGGCGTGGCCGGCGACGGCAGCTACACCGTCGCCGAGGCCAACTGGCTCGACCTCGGCCCGCGCTGGCCGTACGTCGACCTGCGGTGGGTGGCCGCCGGCTCCAGCGGAAGCCCGCAGGAGGCCCTGGCCGGCTTCATCGACGGCCCTGCCGGCCCGGCGACGGCGGCGCCCACCGTCGCCCCGGCCGCCGTCGCCCCGGCCCGGGGGGCCGGCGGGGGACCCCCTATGCTGGCGGGCGGTGACAGCGGAGGCCGACCGGGCGGCGGCCCCGCCGGGACTGGGGCGGGAGCGGCGGACCCTCACCCTGGTGAGCGCGTCGCACGCCACCCAGCACATGTATTCCGCGCTTCTCCCGCTCACCTACCCCGCCGTGGTGGCCACCTTCCACCTGAGCTACGCGGCCCTCGGCCTCGGCCTGGGCCTGGTGGGCGTGGTCGGCGGCGGCATGCAGGCGACCGCGGGCCTGGTCAGCCGTCACGCGCCGACCCGGTTCATCCTGGGCGGCCAGAACGTGCTGCTCGGACTGTGCGCCAGCCTGGGCGGACTGAGTCCGGCGTTCGTCCCCTGGGCCGCGGTGCGCGGTCTCAGCCAGGTGGTGGCGAGCCAGCAGCACGCGGTGGGGAGCGCCGTCCTCTCGCGCCGCTATCCGGAGCGGCGCGGGCTCGCGCTCAGCACCCATGTGATCGGCGGCAACATCGGATCGCTGCTGGTGCCGGTGCCCGCCGCCCTCCTCATCGTCCACATCGGGTGGCGGGGCACCCTGTTCGTGTTCGCGGTCCCGATGGTGCTGATGGGGTGCTGGTTCCTGGCCCGCTTCCCCCGCAGCGCCGACATCTCGCGGCGCCACCGCCCGGCCGAGCCGCGGCCGCCGGGGCGCCGCCCCCGGCTGCTGGACCGGCGGATGGCGCTGTGGGTGATCCTGGCGTCGCTGGTGGCCGCGGGCGGCCGCGGGCTCGGCACCCTGAGCGCGTTCGTGCCGCTGTACCTGCGCGACGGCGTCCGCCTGCCCACCATCGTGGTGGGCCTCCTCTTCAGCCTCATGCTCGCGGGTGGGGTGCTCGGGCCGCTGGCGGCGGGCGCCCTCTCCGACCGCTTCGGCCGCCGCCGCGTGCTCTGGGTCGCCTTCGGGCTGTCGGCGGTGGTGGTCAGCCTGTACGGGGTGGCGGCGCACCGCGTCGACGTCCTCGTCCCCCTCACCTTCGCGGTCGGCCTCGTCGCCTACGCCGAGAACCCGCTGCTGCAGGCGCTGCTCAGCGAGGCGGTGCAGCGGGAAGCGCAGGCGACCGTGTTCGGGTACTATTTCGCGATCACGTACGGGATCGGCTCGCTGTGGGTGATCGCGCTCGGATTCCTCATCCAGCATGCGGGGTTCGGGGCCGGGTTCCTGATGATGGGCGCCTCCTACGTCGCCGCCGGGCTCATCCTGGTGCCGGCACGGCGACGGCGGCCGCCCGCGACGGCGGCCGCATGACCGCGGGGCGCGACCCGGAGGAGACGCTCCGGGGGGCGGCCTCGGTCCAGGCGCTCGCGGTCGCCGTCCGCGAGGCTCGCGGAGTGCTGCGCCGGGTCGACCGGCTGGCGGCGCTCTGCGAGACGCTCGACGCCCCGGAGGCGGCCACCAGCGGGCAGGCGCTGCGCGACGCCGCCGAGGACACCCTGCGGGCGCTGGTCGGGCTGCATGCGACGGCGCAGCGGCGGACCCGCTCGCTGGTGCGGCGTTCGGGCTGAGGGCCCGGATCAGCCCCACGGCCGCGCCCGCCACCCACCGCTGAACCAGGCGCCGGCGAGCAGCACCGACTGAGCCACCGGACCGACGAACGGAGCGCTTCCGGGCTGCCGGCGGCCCCGCGGCCGGCGCTGGTCCCTGGCCAGCAGGGCCGCGGCCGGGAGGACCCAGGCGGCCGTGCGCCGACGGCGACCGGCCGGGGCGCACACCGCGATCACGACCCCGGTCGCGCCGATGCCGACGCCCGACGCCCGCCAGGCCCGCGCCGTCCCCAGCCGAGCGGGCAGCCCGCGCCGCCCCAGGTCCCAGTCGGCCTGGGCGTCGGGCGCCCCGTTGGCGAGATGGGCGGCGAGGGCCAGCGCCGCGACGACCGGGACGAAGGACCGGCGCACCGGCGCGGCGGGGGCCAGGGCGCGGAGGCCGACCATCGGGACCGCGGCCAGACCGACCATGTAGGGGGCGGGCGACCAGAGCGTGCCGCTGAGGCCGAGGTCGTAGGCCCAGCCGGCGCCGAGGCCGGCCCTGAGCCACCGACCGGCGGGCCGCCCCAGCGGACGGGCCGCGGCGAGCGCCGCGATCCCGGACAGGGTCCCCAGCCCGAGCGCGGTGGGGCGGCTCACCCGGCCCCGTGGGATCGGCTTGTACGGCTGGGCCACCGCGTCCCGGGCGGCGTCGGCCCAGTCGTTGAGGCAGCCGGTGCTGGCCTGGGCCAGCGCCATCGCGAGGGCGGCTCGGAGGACACGGCGGGCGACGGCGCCGCCGCCCCGGCCGGCTGCCGCACGGGCGCTCCACACGGTCACCAGGGTGGTGGCCAGGCTGGGCCCGGGGTGGGTCAGCTGGACCAGGCCCCAGGTGCGCCCCCTCCAGCCGTGGGCGCCCGATCGACCTGTCATCCTGGCCCGGATCATGGCACCCGCCGACCCGCCCGCCGCCCCGCCCGCCGGCTGCGACCTGGGATCCGGGCCGTGGTCGGGCGCGGCGCGGCTCCTCGCCGCCTGCGCCCACCGGCCCCACGACACCACCCCGGTGTGGTTCATGCGCCAGGCGGGGCGATCGCTGCCCGCCTACCGTCGCCTGCGCGAGCGCCACGACCTGCTCGCGATCGCGCGCACCCCCGAGCTGGCGGCCGCCGTCACCCGCATGCCCGTCGACGCCCTGGGGGTGGACGGAGCCGTCCTGTTCTCCGACATCACGCTGCCGCTCCTGGGCCTGGGCGTCCCGTTCGAGATCCGGCCCGGGGTGGGACCGGTGGTGGCGGACCCGATCCGGACCGCCGCCGACGTGGCTCGCCTCCGGGTCGTGGATCCCGAGGAGGGGACGCCCTTCGTGCTGGAGGCGGTGCGGCAGGCCCGCGCCGACCTCGGCGACCGGGCCGCCCTGATCGGGTTCGCCGGCGGCCCCTTCACCCTCGCCTGCTACCTGGTCGACGGTCGCGGCTCCCGGGACTTCCCCCGCACCCGGGGGCTGATGCACGCCGAGCCCGCCACCTTCGCCGCCCTGATGGCGGTGCTCACCGACACCACCTGCCGCTACCTGCGGGCCCAGGCCGGGGCCGGCGCCCAGGCGGTGCAGCTCTTCGAGAGCTGGGTCGGGATCCTGGGCGCGGCCGACTTCGACCGCCACGTCGCGCCCCATCTGACCCGGATCTTCCGATCGCTGCGGGGCCGGGTCCCGGCGATCCTGTTCGCGACCGGCGCCGCCCACCTCCTCCGGCCGCTGGCCCAGGTGGGGAGCCCGGGGCTCAGCCTCGACTGGCGGGTGCCGCTGGACGACGCCTGGGCCGCGGTCGGCCACGATCGATTCGTGCAGGGGAACCTCGATCCGGCGGTGTGCCTGGCCCCGTGGGCGGTGGTGCGCCCCGCCGCCCGGGACGTCCTCGACCGCGCCGGCGGCCGGCCCGGGCACATCTTCAACCTCGGCCACGGGGTGGATCCCGCCACCGACCCGGACCGCCTCCGCCAGCTGGTCGAGTGGGTCCACCGGGCGGGGCGGGCGGGCGCCGACGGGACCGCCGCCGCCCAGCCGGTCCGGTGACCGGCTACGGGTGACGCACGGATCGGACCCGCCGGTGGACCTTGACCCGCGGCTGGTCGTCCGCGACCACGCTGATGGTGCCGTCGGGCTCCAGCACCACCAGGCGGGTGTCCTGGACCCGGTCGATGCCGTGCTCGCGCAGCGCCGTGTTGACATCGGACTGGTCCAGCCCCTGGTGGGCGAGGACCGGCTCGAGCCAGGCGCCGTCGGTGGCGAGGACGGTCGCGTGCGGTTCCACCAGGCGCCGCACCACCGGGCTGCGCAGCCGGAGCTGGCCGATCACCCAGTTGGCGCCGAGAAGGGTGCCGATGATCAGCAGGCCGCCGAAGAGCGAGCTGTCAGGCCCGGTCATCGCGGGCTGGACGGCGTTGGCGGCGAGCAGCACCAGGACCAGGTCGAAGAGGGTCATCTGGCCCACCTCGCGCTTGCCGAAGAGGCGCAGCCCCAGCAGCAGGGCGAGGTAGATCGCGAGCGAGCGGACGACGATGTCCCAGGGCGCGATGGCAAGGGTGGTCAGGTCCACGGCGGTCCTCCGCGGGGAAAGTCGGGCTCAGTCGCCCGCGCCGGGCGGGGCGCCGAGCCACCCGGGCAGGGCCTCGATCAGGCGGGGCGGGCGCCAGAGGATCTTGGTCAGCACCTCGGTCGCCCCCGCCGCCTTGGCCGCGCGGACCACGGCGGGCGCGTCGTCGTTGCTGAGGATGACGATCGGGACCTGGGCGGTGGCGGGCTCGGCGCGGAGGGCGCGCACGACATCGACCCCGTTGCGGTCGGGCAGGTGGTAGTCGACCAGGACGAGGTCGGGCCGGAGCCGGCCCGCCGCGGCCAGCCCCAGGGCCGCGTCCGGGGCGATCGTGATCCGGTACCCCGCCGCCTCCAGGGCGAGGCGGTAGAGCAGGGCGATCGCGGCCTCGTCCTCCAGGTAGAGGATGTGCGGAGCGTGCCCCCCGGCGGCCGCGCCTGCTGCGGGCATGCGGGCATGGTACGGGCGGCCGGGGTGGAGCGGGCGCCGGACCGCGGTCTCGGCCGAGCTGACCACGGTCAGGCACGTCGGGACGTCCCGCCTCCCCGCCGCCGATCGCGGGGGGGCCAACCAGGGCTGCTCGGACGACGGGATCCCCAAACCGCTTGACCGGGAGCGGCTCAATCCCGTACGGTCCCCCCGTCCGTACGCGCCATATGTGGGAGGACGTATGCGCGGGATGCTCCATGGGATCCGTGCGCCGCTGGCGGTGACGGCGGCGCTGTCGATCCTGGTGATCGGCACCCTGCTGCCGGTGCGCGCAGCTCGCGATCCCCTCAGCACCCCGGCCGGAGCGGCGGCGCTCGCGCACGGGCGTGGGGTGGCCGATCAGCACCAGCTGATCGCCCGCCTCGACCAGCTTCGGGCGGGCGGGGCGGTGGCCGCGGAGCTGCGCGTCCATCGGCTGCTGATGGCGATCGGCGCCAACCAGTCATCGCTCCAGGCCCTCGACAACCACCTGGCGGCGACCGTGGTGCTGGAGAGCCGCCTCACCCAGGGGCTCTCGGCCGACCGGCTGGCGCTGGCGACCGCGATCCGCGCCGCCTACCTCGACGCCAGCGGGCCCGCCGGGGTCGCGGCCGCCCTGGCCGCACCGAGCATCGGGGCCTTCATGAGCCGGAGCAGCCTCCCGGCCGCCACTGCCACCAACCTCAGCGACCTGGTCACCCAGATCCGCTCGGCCGAGATCATCGCCCGCCGCGCCGCGCTGGTGCTGCGGGTGGACGAGCGCCGGGCGGTGGGCGCCGAAACCCAGCTCGGGACCCAGGCCCAGGAGCTCCTGGCGGCCACGGCCCAGCGCGATGTCGCCTACGCGCAGGCGCCGGCCGCCGCCCGCAGCGATCTCGGCGCCCTCGCCAGCATCCTCCCTCCGGTGGCCCAGCCGCTCACGTCCCTGACCCCGGGCAGCTGGGGAAACCACTTCGCATTCGGCGAGTGCACCTGGTACGTCGCCACCCAGCGCTACGTCCCCTGGTTCGGCGATGCCTGGCAGTGGTGGGGGGCCGCCGCCGCCTCCGGCTTCGCGGAGGGGGAGATTCCCACGGTGGGGGCGATCGCGGTCTTCGGGACCAGCGGCATCAGCCCGCTCGGCCACGTCGCCTACGTGGTGGGGGTGGGCAACGGCCAGTTCGAGGTCGCCGAGATGAATTTCGGCGGGTGGGACCAGGTCGATTACCGCTGGGTCCCCGACGGTGGTGATTCCCTCCTGGGGTTCATCTACGGCCCCGGCTGATCGCAGCCGGCCGACGCGCCGGGTCCGCCGGCTCGCCGGGCGACTGCGGTGGCTGGCGGGGGGGGCGTTCGCCCTCGCCGGCACGCCGGTGGTCGGCGTGCTCGGCGTCGGGGGCGTGCCGGCTGCGATCACGGGACCGTCTCCGGCGGCCCTCTCGAGCCTGGCGGAGGCGGCGCGCAACCTGGTGCCCAGCCAGGGCTTCCAGCTGACCCTGCCCCGCCCTACGGCGTCGCCGGCGGTGCCCGGACACCGCGGGCGGGTCCGTTCGAGCCGGAGGGCGGCCGCGAGCCCCGCCCCCCGTCCGACCGCCACCCCGACGGCCGCCCCGCCCGCCACCGCGACGGCGACCCCGGCGGTGCGCGCCACCGCCACCGCCCAGCCGAGCGCGGCCGTCAGCCCGCGCGCGCAGATCGTGGCCGTTCCTCCCCCCGGGACGGTTGCGGCGGACATCTTCGCCGCCGCCCGACGCTACGGGGTCTCCTACAGCTGGCTCCTCGGCGTGGCCACCTGCGAATCGGGCCTGAACCCCCTCGCGGTCAACGGCTCCTCGGGAGCGTCGGGGGTCTTCCAGTTCCTCCCCAGCACCTTCTACAGCCACGGGGGAACCGACATCTGGTCGGCCGTCCAGCAGGCCGACGTCGCCGCCGCGATGTTCGCGGCGGGCGAGTCCGGCCAGTGGGCCTGTGCCTGAGCCGGGACGGCCGGGCCCGTTCGCCCGCCTCCTCCGCCACCCCGGCTGGCGCCGCAGCCGCTTCCGCGAGGAGGCGCAGGGGATGGTGCTCCTGGTCGGACGCCTGTTCGGGGTGCCGGCTCCGCGGTTCGACCCGACGCCGCCCCCAGTGACGGCACCGGCCGAGGGGGCGGTCGCCGGGACCCCTGGTACGATCGGGGACGATGGGGGGGAGGGACAGGGGGAGACGGGACGGAGCGGCCGCGCCGGTGCACCCGGGCGGCCCGGTCCGGCCGTGACCGAGCCGGGTGCGGGTGCGGCCGGCGAGCTCCAGGGGATCCAGGCCTGGCTGGCGGCGCGCCAGCCGGACTGGCTGCGCACGTTGGAGGAGCTGGTTCGACTGGAGTCTCCCAGCGACGACCCCGAGGCGGTCGCGCGGTGCGCGGACCGGGCCGCGACCGCGTTCGTGGAGCTGGCCGGGCTCACAGACGCGCCCGGGCCCGGGGTCACCGCCCCCGCGCGCCGGCTCCGGGCCGGCTCCGGGGACCGCGGGGTCCTCCTCCTCTGCCACGTCGACACGGTGTGGGACCGGGGCAGCTTCGCGCCGATGCTCGGCCGCGACGGGGACCGGCTCCTCGGCCCGGGCGTCTTCGACATGAAGGGCGGGGTCGTGGTCGCCTGCGCGGCGCTCGCCGCGCTGCGGGCCCGGTCGGGAGCGGACGGGCCGGCGACCGTGCTCCTCACCGGGGACGAGGAGGTGGGGAGCCAGGGGTCGCGCGACCTGATCGAGGCCGCCGCCCGCGACCACGACGCCGTCCTGGTGCTGGAGCCGCCCGTGGGCCGCGCCGTGAAGGTGGGCCGCAAGGCGGTGGGGGAGTTCCGCCTCACCGTGAGCGGGCGGGCCGCCCACGCCGGGATCGAGCCGGAGCGGGGGGTCAACGCGGTCGTCGAGCTGGCCGCTCAGGTCCCCCGGGTGGCGGCGCTGGCCGACCCCGGCGCCGGCACCACGGTGACGGTGGGAGTGGTGCGCGGCGGCACCCGGTCCAATGTGGTTCCGGCCCTCGCCACCGCCGAGATCGACGTCCGGGTCCGCACCGCCGGGGAGGGGGAGCGGGTGTCGAGCGCCCTGCGCGGACTGCGTCCGCTCCATCCCGAGGCCCGCCTGGAGGTGACCGGCGGGATCAACCGTCCACCCCTGGAGCGGACCGCGACCGCCCATCTCTTCGCCCGCGCCGCGCAGGTGGCCGCGGCCCTCGGCTGGCCGCCTCTGGAGGGGGCCGAGGTCGGGGGAGGCAGCGATGGCAACCTCACGGGCGCCCTCGGCGTGCCCACCCTCGACGGGCTCGGGATCGTCGGCGGCAACGCCCACGCGCAGGGGGAGTGGATCCTGCCCGCGGAGCTCCCGGCACGGGCCGCGCTGGTGGCCGGCCTGATCCTCGACTGCTGGCGCAACCCCCCCGCTCGACCGGGGACCTCCGGTGGCTGAGGCGACGGCGTCTCCCCTGCGACTCGACCGGCTCGGCCCGGTCCGGGTGGAGCACGCGGCCCTGCGGGTCGTCGAGCTGCCCCTCCTCTCCCCCTTCACGACCAGCTTCGGGACCCAGACCGTCCGCCGCGCGCTCCTCGTCGAATGCCACGGGGACGGGCTCACCGGTGTCGGCGAATGTGTCGCCGGCCTCGAGCCCGCCTACTCGGCGGAGACGCTGGGCACCGCCCTCGAGGTCCTCCGCGACCACCTGCTGCCGGGGGTCATCGGCCACTCGGCGGCGACGGTGGAGGAGCAGCTGGCCCGGGGGGCCTGGGTGCGCGGGCACCACATGGCCCGGGCGGCGCTGGAGATGGCCCTGCTCGACCTCGCCGGCCGCGCCGCCGGGGTCAGCCTGGCCGCCGTGCTCGGGGCGGTGACCGACCGCGTCGCCTGCGGCGTCAGCGTCGGCATCCAACCCTCGCTGGACGCCACCTACACCCTCATCGAGGGCTACCTCGCCGCCGGCTACCGGCGGATCAAGCTCAAGTGCCGCCCCGGCTACGACGTGGAGCTGGCCAGCGGGGTGCGTGCCCGATTCCCCACCGCCCTGGTCATGCTCGACGCCAACAGCGCCTACCGCCTCGACGACCTCCCCACCCTGCGCCGGCTGGACGCTTTCGATCTCATGATGCTGGAGCAGCCCCTCGCCCACGACGACCTGGTCGACCACGCCGCCCTCCAGGCGCAGCTGCGCACGCCGGTGTGCCTTGACGAGAGCGTCGACTCAGTCCCGGCCGCCCGGGCGGCGATTCGGCTCTCGGCCGGCCGGATCGTGAACATCAAGGCGGGGAGGGTCGGTGGCCTGATCCGGGCGGTTGCCGTCCACGACCTGTGCCGCGAGGCAGGGTGGCCGGTCTGGTGCGGCGGGATGCTGGAGACGGGGGTCGGCCGGGCGGCCAACGTGGCCCTGGCGGCGCTCCCCAACTTCACCCTCCCCGGGGACACCTCGGCAAGCGACCGGTACTTTGACGCCGACATCCTGACCGAGCCGTTCCGGCTCCAGTCCGACGGCACCCTCGCGGTCCCGACCGGCCCCGGCCTCGGCGTCGAGGTCGATCCTGCCCGCATCGCCGCCACGACGCAGCACCACGAGCGCATCGGCTGAGGCCCGGGGCCTCGCTCCGGCGGCACGGGCCGGGAGCGGTCCGCCCCGCGCCCGCGGCCGGTGGACCGGGACCGGGTCGAAGAGCCCGTCGGGCAGGGCCCGCTCGCCCTCGGCCCGCGCCCGGGCCAGGCGCCGGATCGCCGGGCGCATCCATCCGTCGCAGCTCGCCAGGGTGACCGGGAACCAGGAGCGCAGCTGGGGGACGGCCGCGGCCACGGTGAGGTGCTCCGGGAGCGCCTCGATCGGGGTGACCGTGGCGTACGCGGACGGCACCGGTTCCAGGCGGGCCAGCGCCCGCCGGAGATCGCCGGTCCGGTAGCGGCTGCCCTCCCGGGCGAGACGGTGATCGATCCGACGGTCCACGCTCCAGCCCGCCCACCCCGGCGCCGCGGCCCGAGCCGGACCCGGACCGCTCCGCCCGGGCGGCGACTCCCAGCCGGCCCGATAGCGGCGGACCGCCGCCTCCAGGGTGGCGAGCGCCCGCGCGTCGGGAAAGAGCGTGCGCGCCGGGAGCCGGCTCGGCTGCCCGAGCGCCTCGCCGACCAGGTTGCTGGCGAAGAGCCCCAGCCCGCGGGGTGCGGCCGGCCGGCCCGCATAGCGGGGAGCGCCCGCCACCAGCACCTCGAAGTCGACCAGCGTGGCCGCGGTCACCCGGTCGGCGCGCAGAAGGCCGGGGTCGGCGTCGCCGAGCCGCGCGGCGAACAGGTCCGCCACCCGCTCCGGGCCCCCGCCGGGATCGAGCATGGCCCGCAGCCACTCCGCCAGGTACGGGCTCGTGATCGGGTCGGGCAGGTGGGTGCGGGCCAGATACGGGAGCCACGCCCCTCGGATCGGCAGCCCGGCGGCGGCGCTCAGCCCGTGCCCCAGGCACTCGTGGACGAGGGTGTGCCGGGCGGCGCGGATCCCCAGGATGGGGCCGATCCTGCCGGTCCACAGCTCGGCCGCGAAGCCCGCCTCGGCGTGGTCCGGCAGGTACGTCCCCAGCACCGGGCCGAGCCGCGAGCGATGGCCGGCGATCACGGCGATCCGGCGGACCAAGGGTGAGGCGATCACGGTCCGGGCGGCCAGCGGCAGGCGACCGAGGTCGCGGGCGAACCCCTCCCATGCCGGGTCGGGCAGGCGGGTGAGCGGGTCGCGGGCCGACCCGCCGTCGACCAGCTCGACCTCGAAGACGTCGTCCAGATAGGCGGCGACCCGGCGGCGGGCCCCGGCCGCGCCGCGGGCGGTGCCGAGCCAGGTGTCGAAGCCGGGGAGCGGACGGTCGACCCCGGCGCGGTCCCTCGCAGCCGCGATCGGGCGCAGGAGCGCCATCATGGATCGTGCGTCCCGCCGGCGGGGCCCGGCTGGCCGGAGCCGTGGGGCCCCGGCCTCTCAGTCCGCTGGGGCGGCTCGGCGGGGTCGCGGCTCCCCAGGCCGGGTCCGGCATCATGGCCCGATGCAGTCGCAGCACCCGGGCGGGCGGCGGATCGCCTATCAGGGAGAGCCGGGGGCGTTCTCCGAGGAGATGATCGTGGCGGTCGATCCCACCGCCAGCCCGGTGCCGTTCCCGACCTTCGGCCTGGCGGTGGGCGCCCTGGTCCGCGCGGCGGTCGAGCTGGCGGTGCTCCCCGTGGAGAACAGTCTCGGCGGCGTGGTGCAGGAGGTCTCCGACCAGCTCACCGAGCACCCCGTCCACATCGTGGCCGAGCACCTCCTCCCTGTGCGCCACTGCCTGCTGGTGTCGCCCGCCGCCGGGGCCGGCGCCGGCGGGCGCATCACCCGGGTGCGGTCCCACCCGCAGGCGCTGGCGCAGTGCCGTCTCTACCTGGAGCGGATCGGCGCGGTGCCGGAGCCGGCCGAGGACACCGCCGGGTCGGCCCGGGCGCTGGCCGACCGGCCCGAGCCCGGCCTGGCGGTGATCGCGAGCGCCGCGGCGGCGCGCCGCTACGGACTCGTGGTGGCGGCCGCCGACATCCAGGACCATCCTGACAACACCACCCGGTTCGTCACGGTGGCGCGGGGTCCCGCGCCGTGGCCTCCGGGCGACGGGCTCGCCCGGGGCAAGGTCTCGCTCACGGTCGAGACCGCCCACCGCCCCGGTAGCCTGCACGCCGCCCTGGGCGTGTTCGCCGAGCGCCGTCTCAACCTGACCCGGCTCGATGCGCGCCCGATCCGGGGCCGCAGCTTCGAGTACCGCTACTACCTCGACTTCGAGTACGACGACATCGCCGCCGCGGTGGCCGCGCTCGCGGCGCTGGTCGCCGTGGCCCACGCGGTCCGGGTCCTCGGCACCTACCCCTGCGCCGCCGAGCCGCCGGGCTGAGCCCGTCCCGCCCGGGCGGCCGGTGCCATCGGCGGGACGGTGGCGTAGCATCGCACGCGTTCGCATGGAGACCCGGTCCGCATCCATCGTCGTCGTCGGCGACCTCCAGCTGGCCCGCGCCGTGGCCCGCCTCGTCCCCACCGCCAGCGTCGTCGACGCCGAGCTGGACCCGGACCTGCGCGAGCCGGCCACCGCGGTGCCGGTGATCCGGCGGCGGATGGAGGGCGGCTCGACGCCGGGGGCGGTGGTCTGCGACGCGCGCCCCGGCTTCTCGGTGCTCGCCGGCCTCGCCGGGTTCCCCGCCCACCGGTGCCTGGTGGTCGGCACCGAGAGTCCCTTCCCGCCGGGGACGGTGCGGAGCATGGTGGAGGCGGTGGGGATGACCTACGTGCCGCAGCTGGACTCCCTCCCCACCGTCATGGCCGGGCGCGGGCCCGGGGCCCCGGCCGGCGGTCGCGCCCGCGGGCGCGTGAACGGCCTCGAACGGGATGCCCAGGACGCCGAGGCCGGGGAGGATGGCTGGTCCGTCGGCGGGGGCGGAACGGGATCGCCCGGGGAGGGTGGCCCGCGGCCGGAGAGCTTCAGCTGGGCGGCGATGACGCCCGTGCCGGTGCCGCCCGACCCGCCGGCGGACGCCGCTCCCGCCGGGCCCGGGCGTGTGGTCGAGGCGGGATCGGGTCCGTCCACCGCCGTCGCCGGGCGACCGGACCCCGAGCGGGCGACCGACCGGATCGGGCTGCCCGGCTACGCGCCCGCGGACCCGCTCCGACCGCTCCGCCCACGGGCCCGCTGACCGGTGCGCTGGCGTCCCACCCGGCCCCGGCCCCCGGAGCTCAGCCGCTGCCGCGCCGAGGTCCGGCGCATCCTCGAGATTCTCGACGACGTCACCACCTCCGGGAATGACCATCGCCTCTCGGAGGGGTTCGGCGGGGATGCCCTGCGCGAGGTGGGTGCACGGCTGCGCGCCTACCGCGCCGCTGGGGTGAGCGTGAGCCCGTTCCGCGAGTCACTCCAGATCCAGCTCGACGCGGAGGACTCCGAGGGCGGGGCCCGGGTCAGCCTTCGCTACCGTGATCGGACCAGCTTTCTCGCCGCCGGTGGCCGCGCCGCCACCGCGGACGACGCGGTCCGACTCACCCTCTGGCTGGATTCGCGCCGGGAGCCGTGGGTGGTCCGCGCCCTGCGGGAGGAGGTTCCCGGTCCCAGCGCCTGACGCGGTACGAGCGCACTGCTCGGGACCTGGTATGCCGGCGTCGTCAACGCGCGGACCGGTTCGCTGGCTGTCCGCACACGCGGACGGTCGGCGGGGCTTCCCGCACCTCCCATCGTTCGCGGCTCATCGTCGGCGCGACGCTCGGGGAGTCTGCCGCGTCAGCGGATCACCTCGGTGGCGTAGTCGGCCATGGCGCGGCCGACGTCCGCAGGGTCGAGCTGTCCCTGCGCATCGATGGAGGGCCGGCTCAGGTCGCGGAAGTCCTCGATATGGCGGTCGGGGGTGAGCGTGCAGACGAACGTGGGCGGTTCATCGAAGGGATTCGCGAAGGTGTGGGGGGTGCCCAGCGGGACCGTGACGCACGATCCTGCCTCGACGTCAACAGGCTCGGACCCGGCCGTGAACCTGAGCTTGCCCTTGGCTACGATGAAGATGTCGTCGTGCTGGCGATGGACGTGCTGGGGCGGGCCGGCCGGGCCTGGCGGCACGCTGGCTCCGATGAGGCCGAGACGGTGCTGGGTGTGCGCACCATCCTCGAGGATGCGGCACCGGATCGGGCTGCCACCTGACGGCTCGCCGTCTCTCGGTCCCACGACATGGATGGGCATGGCTGCTCCTTTCGGGCCGAGGGCGAACTCATACGAGGCCCGGACCCGTCGCAGAACGAGGTCGCGCCCGCCCTCGTCGCGGGGAGCGTAGAGCATGACGAGGGTCACGGGCGCTCGGCGGGTGTGCACGAGAAAGTGGGGCTCGGCCCATCCTGCCCGCTCGGCCTCCGCTGCGAGCGGAAGCGGCAGGCTGGCGTGCAGGCTGGAGTCGCCCTTGACATGCACATGGCAGAACTCGTTCCCGCTCGTGAACGCGTCCACGGGACCGGCCCCGTGCCGGCGCCCAATGTCAGCGCAGGGGCGCCGTCCGCTGAGATCTCGGACGGCCGTCCTTCAACAGACGGCCATGTCAGGGCTTGGGCGAGAATGGCGTCCACCCACCGGGCGTCGCCCGCTTGCTGGTCGAGTTGGCAGTGCGGCAACTCCGTGCTGGTGCACGGCCGGGATCCGGCGCGCGACGGCAGTTGTCCTATCATCACCGCCGCTCAGCCTCCGCACCAGAAGAGCTCAATCGGGATCCCGTCCGGGTCGCGGGAGGTCACCAGCGGACGCGGCGCCGGCTCGGTGGCCTCAACCAGGGCTCCGTGCTCGGCGCCATTGGCGTCGAGGCGAGCAATCCACTCGTCGATCACTTTCCGACTCACGACTTGGATGGCCACGTGGTCGAACCCCGGGCGGAGCTGGCTGAAGATGGCCCGATCCGCGCGAGGGTGGCTGTGGTTGTGCACGCGACGATGTCGTTGGCCAACGACCCGCTCACCGACCTCGACTGGGCCCCGCCAGCGGCCGGCTCCTCCCCTGACCTCGCGGCTCGGGCCGCGGACCTCGTGCGGGTGACCGGAGCCTGGGCCGTCGACCACCAGACGGAGCTGCGCACGATGCTTCGCCTGTCGCTGGCACCGGAACGCCAGCCGGAGGAATCGCGGCGAGGCATGACCCATCGAGGGCGTCGGATCGACGCCGTGCTCGAAGTCCTGCCCAGAGACGTCCCGCAGGCCGCACGCGACCCTCTCGCGGCCGCCCTCATCCCCCTGTTCGGGTCCGACGCCGTCGTCTGGACCAGCGACATGGCCCACCTTTCGCGCGACGAGGTGATCGAGCTCCTGGCCTGGATGGCGCAAGCCCTCGTCGCCGCCACCCTCGCGTAGCGTCTCAACAGAGGGGCTCCGGGGCCGCCCCGTGCGGCTTGCCGATCTCGCCCTGCGGCCGGACGGCGGGATCCTGCTCCGGCCCACGGTCTTGGCCGAGCGGTGGGCTACTGCGGCCGGGCTAGGTCGGCCTGGTCGCCCCGTGGCTCGAGCGGGCCGCTGTGGGGCCGTGCGCCGGCTCGCGGGGTGGGCGCGCTCGGTCCGGGGCTGCTCCGAACAGCGATGCGGGCTCTGGGGCCATCTCCCGGCTGGGCACGGCGACGGCGGTCCTCGGCGCCTCCACCCGGACCGCCGCCTCTCCCGGCAGTGCCTGGGCGACCGCTGGGTGGCGAAGCGGCTCTCGGAGTGGTCGTATGCTTAGTCGGGAACGGGACCACGACGGGTGGAGCCGGTCGGGCGTACCGGCCGAGGCATCCGGGAGGGCGAGGCCGGCATGACCGCGAAGCGACCGACCGCCGCCGCGACCCCCGCGCGCCAGCCCCTCGGGGCCAAGGCGCCGGCGACCGTGTCGGCGGCTGTCGCCGGCGACCGGAGCCCGCGTGACGTCCCCAGCCCGCTGGGGGCGGTGCCAGCGCCTGTCCCCGCGCGCGCCGAGACCGTTGCGACGGCCCCGGTGGTGCCCCCCGTGGCCGCGGCCCGCCCGGTGCCGCCGCGGCCGCGTCCCGATCCCCGCGGAGCGGCCCCCGATCCCGCCGACATCCCGCTGGAGGAGCAGACGCCGGAGATGCGGTGGCCGCCGGGAAGCTGGGTCCGGGTGGACGACGTCGTCCGCCACAGCACCGGCGAACCCATCGAGGGGATCGCGGTCGGGGATATCGGCCAGGTGACCGCCGCGCTGTCGCAGACGCTGGTCCTGATCTTCCCCACCCGCGACCACCGCCGCGAGGTGCTCCACATCGATGCGATCGAGGCGGTCGAGGCGCCTCCCCCGCCCGGCCGTGGGCGGCGCCGCTGACGCGGGAGCGGCCACCCCGCCGCGGGCCACGTCAGCTGGTGCGGCGGACGGCCTCCCCGACCGGTCGGAGGCGGCGCTCGACGTGGGTCGACGGGTCGACCATGACGACGTCGAAGAGGTCCTCGAACTCGCAGCCGAACATCGCCAGCATGGCGGAGCGCAGGCGCGGGCCAGGGTTGCGCGTCCCCGCCTCGAGCGCGGGGATGTAGTTCTGGGTCACCCCCAGGCGTCGCGCCAGCTCCCGCTGCGTCAGCTGGTGCTGCCGGCGCGCCTCGCGAAGGCCGACGGCGCGCACCACGACGTTCACGCGCCCACGCTATGGCTGGGCTGTAGGGTTGTCAAGACCATGTGCCCGAGGGAGCCGGCACGCCCCGGACCACGGTGAGCGCCCCGATGCCCGACCGCCTCCTCCTCCCCGGCCTCCGCTTCTTCGGCCATCACGGCGCCAGCGCGGAGGAGCAGGTGCAGGGAGGAGCGATCACGGTCGACGTCGAGGTCGAGGCGTCCGTGGCGCGCGCGTCGCAGACCGACCGGGTCACGGACACCGTCGACTACCGGCACGTCCACGAGGCCGTCCGGGCCGTGGTGGAGACCGAGCGTTTCGCCCTCCTGGAGGCGCTCGCCGCCGCCATCGCCCGACGCGTGCTGCGGCTGGAGGGGGTGGAGCGGGTCCACCTGCGGGTCGCCAAGGAGCCCCGGCTGCCCGGACAGACCCAGGGGTTCGCCGTGGCGATCAGCCGGGTGCGCCCGGGGCCGCCTCCGTCCTGACGACCCTGGCGCCGCCGGCCCGGCCCATCTCCCCTCGCCGAGGGGACTCTCTCGGTCGGACGGGGCAGGAGGGAGAGAGTGGCAGGGATCCGGATCGTGGAGGGGGTGGACCCGGAGGATCGGGTGGCCTTCGGCCTCCCGGCACCGCGGCTCCTGGTCGCGGCGGGCGGGGTGGTCCTGGCGATGGCCTGCTGGAGCGCGCCGGGACCGGCGGCCCTCCGGGCCGCCCTCACGGTGGGCGTCATGGCAGGGGCAGCGGGGATGGCATGGGGTCACCTCGGCGGCCGCCCGGCTCTCGAGTGGGTCCCGCTGGTGGCCGGCTTTGCCGTGCGGCGATGGGCGGCCCGGCGGGCGGTGCCGCCGGCCCCGACGCGTCCGCCGGCGCGGGGCCTCGCTCCGGATCCGGTCCGCCTCCAGGTCCTGGCGCGGGGATCGGCGCCCGCACCGGGCGTGGGGACGGCGGGCCAGGATCCGCCCCCCTTCCTCGGCGGCACCCGGCGGATCGCCTTCTTCAGCCTGAAGGGGGGTGTCGGACGGACGACGCTCGCCACCGAGACCGCCACCCTCCTCGCCCACCACGGACGGGTGCGCGCGGGGACAGCGCGCGCGGTCCCGCTGCGGGTGGCCCTGGTGGACCTCGACCTCGACGCCGGCGCGGTGGCGCACCGCCTGGGACTCGGCGGCCCGTCCCTGGCCGACCTCCTCGGGCCGGGGCCGCTGTCGCCGGAGCGGGTGCGGCGCGCCCTCGTGCGCCACCCCGGGTCGCGGCTGGAGGCGCTCCTGGCGCCACCCGCCGCCCCGGCCGATCCGGACGACCGCGTCCCCGACCGGATCCTGGCGGTGGTCCACGCCCTCGACCGTACCGGCGTGCAGGCGGCGGTGCTCGACCTCGGGCCTGGTCTCACCCCCGTCACCCGCCCTCTGCTGATGGCGGCCCACGACGTCGTCGTGGTGCTCACCCCCGCCCCGAGCGCGGTCCACGACGCGGTCCGAACCCTGGACGCCGTGCGCCGGGCGGCGCCGGGGGCCCGCCTCCACGTCGTCCACAATCGGAGCGCGGGCGAGGACGAGAGCCGGCCCCTGGAGCCGGGCGTCGCCGCCCGGGTGGCATCCGACCCCCGCTTCGAGTGGGCTGAGCGGAGCCATGTGCCGGCCGTGCTCGACGGCCGGGGGCCCGCCCCGGGGGGGCTCGCCGCGCTGGCGGCGGCGGTGATGCCGGGGGTGGTCGCGATCGGGAGCCCGGAGTCCCGCGTCGCCGCCGCCAGCTGACCATCGGCCGTCCCGGTCCACGCCCGCCCCCCTGGCGTGGACGGTGACCGCCCCCGACGCGGTCGAGCTGGAGCCCGCCGACCGCGAGCGCCGTCGGGTGGCGTTCGCCGCGTGGCTGGATGCGCTCACCGTGCCGGTTCAGCTGCTGGTGACGGTGCGCCGGCTCCTCCCTCCGGCGGCGGGCGGTGATTCGGGCGGCTCGCTGCCGGCGCGCCTGGATCACGACCGCCGGCGGCACCTCGCCGCGTCACTGCGGGAGCGGCCGGCCTTCGATCGCCACGTCCACCTGGTGGTCGCGGTTCCCGACCGGGAGACGGCGGTGGCGGCCGCCGCCGCCGCGGACGGGTTGGGGCGACTGGGGATGGGGGTGGAGCCGTGTGAGCCGGACCGGCTCGCGTCCGACGCCGGCGACGCTGTGGAGTCGGCGCGCCACCTCCGGGTGGCGTCGACATGGTTCGCCTCCCTCCGACTTCACCGTCTCCCGGGCCGCCCAGTGGAGCCGGGATGGCTCTGGGAGCTCGTGGGCCTCGCCGGCGATCAGGATTTGAGCCTCTACGTCCGGCCCCGGCCCCAGGCCAGCGCCCAGCGCCAGCTGGAGCGGGCCGAGCGGGTCGTCCACACCGCCCGCCTGGTCGAGGCCGAGCAGGGTGACGAGGGAGATCCCCGCCTGGACGCCGGCGCGAGCGCGATCCGGACCCTCCGCCGCCGCCTCGCCGGCGACGAGGTGCGCGCGTTCGAGTGCGCCCTCACCCTGACCGTCACGGCGGACTCCGCGGCGGCGGTGGCGCGCCTCGTCGACACCGCCGTCGGGCGGGTGCGGGGGCTCCTCGGCGACGCGCGCCCGGCGACCTTCGACCAGCGCCGAGCGCGCCGCGACACCCTCGCGCGGGGCGAGCCGCCGGCGGGGCCGCTGCGGCTGGTCGACACCGACGCCCTCAGCACCTGCTGGCCGTGGGTCGATGCGGGGCGGCCGCCCGGGGCCGGAGCGCTGCTCGGGCGCCATCGCCGAACCGGCGCGCTCTGCCAGCTCGACCTCTTCGACACCCGGCGCCGCGCCAACGCCAACTGCGGCATCGTGGCCGCCTCCGGCGGGGGCAAGTCGTACCTGGCCGGCCTGCTGGCGCTGGAGGATCTCTGCCGCGGGATCGAGAGCGTGGTGGTCGACCCGGAGGGCGAGCACCGGGAGCTGTGCCGTGCCGCGGGCGGCGCGTACGTCGAGATCGGGGGTCCGGACACCGCCGCGCTCAACCTCTTCGAGCTGGCCGGGCCCGAGGAGTCGGTGATCGTGGCCGCCGAGGTGGTGGGCGCGATGTGCGGAGGGCTGACCGACCTGGAGCGGGCCCGGGTCGAGGGCGCCGCGCGAGCGGTCCTCGCCACCGCCCGCGACGGACCGGCGACGCTCGCCGACCTGCGGCGCACCCTCGGGGACCGCTGGCCCGAGGACCGGGTGCCGACCCTGCTCGAGCGGTGGACGGTGGGGCGCGCAGGCCTCCTCTTCAGCCGGCCGTCCACCCTGACCGCCGCCGGACCGCTCACCGGGATCGGACTTCGCGACTGCCCCACCGAGTGGCTCCCGTCGGCCACGGTCCTGATCGCCGGCTGGCTGTGGGGCCTGGTGCGGGGCCACCCCCGTCCGCGCCATGTCATCCTCGACGAGGCCGGGCTGCTCCTGGAGCACGAGCCGCTGCGACGGCTGCTGGCCCAGCTCGCCCGGCGGATCCGCAAGTACCAGGGATCGCTCGTCTTCGTGACCCAGAACGTCGGCGACCTGCTGGGGTCGGCCGCGGGGGAGGTCCTCACCGGCAACGCGGCGACCCTTCTTCTCGGCAGCCACCACGGCCACGACGCCGACCGCCTCCAGCGGGCGCTGTCGCTCACCGCGGCCCAGCGGGAGGCGATCGAGGACTGCCGCCGGGGGGAGTTCCTGCTGGTCAGCGCCGACGAGCGCACCCCGGTCGTGGTGCAGGCGCCGCCGCTCCACCACATGATCCTGGAGGCGCACCACCGCCACCGGGGCAGCGGCCGCGGGGACTGAGCGGGTCGGGGGGGCGCGGGCTCATGGCGTGGTCGGGCGGAGGAGCTCGTCGATCACCCCGGCGTCGTCGCGATGGGGACAGGGGCCCTCCGACTGATCGGGCGGGTCCAGCGACTCCCGTCCGGGCAGCGGCCCTCCACCGGGCCGCCCGTCGCCGGGTGCCACAGGCAAAGTCGGCGGTGTATATTCGCGTGGTCCTCCGTCCCTGGCGGGGAGGACTAGGGGAGGTGACCATGGCCGAGCATCCCAATGTCGCTCGTATCCGGGCGGGCTACGCCGCCTTCTCGTCGGGAGACTTCGCGGCGCTCAACGATCTGTTTGCCGACGATATCGTGTGGCATGTCGGTGGGCGTCACCAGCTGGCGCGTGACTACCGAGGTCGGGACGAGGTCTACGGATTATTCGGCAAGCTCGCCGAGCTGACCGGCGGGACATCGCGGATCGAGGTTCACGCGATCCTCGCCGACGACGATCATGCAGCCGTGCTGATTGTGTCCACGGCCACCCGCGACGGTCGCCACTTCCAGACCAACGATGCGCACATCTGCCACCTGCGGGATGGCAAGGTGGTGGAATTCTGGGCGACGTCAACCGACCCCTACGCTGCGGACGAGCTATTCGGCCGGTAGGCCGTAGACCCCTCACCCATCACGACCACGATTCCCTCCGTCCGCCACGACCGCGGACGCTGACCCCGCGACTACACTTGGGCCATGCTCCGGGTCGTCTTCTACCGGGTGGTGGAGCCGGGCGCCGGCGGCCCGGACCAGTGGCAGGCGGCGGTCGCGGAGAGTGCCGCGGCGCGGGGATGGCGGAGCCAGCCGATGTGGCTCGCGACCGACGGCGCGCGCGGGCTCTTCGAGATGGAGTATCTCCGTCACGTCCGGCGGGAGTCCGACCGCGCGGTCACCGGCGCCGGGTTCGTCCGCCCCTGCGGTGACGAGACCGACGCCCTGGCGGTGCTGTTCATCCTGGTGGATCTCACCCGCCGCTTCGGCGGGCGGGCCGCGCTGCGCGACGACGGCAACCCGATCCGCAAGCAGCGCTGGCTCGAGCTCGAGGGTGGCGAACCGGTGGGGCGGCAGAGCCTGGACGAGCTGATGGTGGCACGTCCGGTCCAGAAGAGACTTCCCGGCGGGACGATCACGTTCTACCCGCCCCGCTATCGGCGCGCGACCCTGCCCGGCCCGGGCGGCCCGCCCGGGAGCTGGGGCTTCAGCCTGGAGGGACTGCGCGCCCAGGCAGCGGGCTTCCTCGAGGCCGAGGCGGAGGCGATGCGGATGTACCGCGGCCTGCGCGCGATCGTCTGACGGTCGCCCCACGGTGCGTGCCGTCGTCCAGCGCGTGTCGGACGCCCGGGTCCTGGTCTCGGGCGAGATCGTCGGCGCCATCGGCCCGGGGCTCCTCATCTTCCTGGGAGTGGCGCCGTCCGACACCGTGGCGACCGCGCGCCGTCTCGCCGAGCGGCTGGCTCGCCTGCGGGTCTTCCCCGGCGCGGAGGGCCGGATGGACCGCTCCCTCCTCGACCGCGGCGGGGGGGCGTTGGTGGTGAGCCAGTTCACCCTCTTCGCCGATTGCCGGCGCGGCCACCGGCCGAGCTTCACGGCGGCGGCCGCCCCGGAGCTGGCCCAGCCGCTCTGCGCCACGTTCGGGCTCGCCCTGGAGACGCTCGGCATCGACCCGGTCGCCCAGGGCGCGTTCGGCGCCCACATGGTGGTGGAGGCGCGGGGCGACGGCCCGGTGACCGTGGTCGTCTCGGTGGGCGACGGAGGGTGGGACACCGCCTGCTGACGGGGACCGCCCCGTTCCGAGACCGGCGCGGGACCCAGAGCGACAGGACTGTCGTTCTGCGAGGACACAACCCATGCCCACCCTGACGGCGCTGCTCAACAGCTGGATCTCCCTGGGCCAGGGGGTCATCGGGAGCCTCGGCACGCTGGCGTTCGTCTGCGCCTTCATCTGGCGGGTGGTCGCGGTCCATCCCCACAGCGCGTCGGAGGCCCAGCGGTGGCTGGGGCGGATCGCGGTGGGGACGATCGGGGTCGAGCTGGCCGGCGTCTTCAGCCACATCCTGCTCGGCCTGGTCCCCCACGGCCTGTCGTGACGCCGGCCGGCCTCGGCGCCCCGGTCGCCCGGGCGGCGGCCCCGCTGTTCAGCTTCGACCCGGTGGCGTTCGTGGTCCGCCTGGTCGAGGGGGGACTGCTCCAGTTCGTGGCCTCGGCCCGGCACACGATCGACGGCGTGCTCACGACGTACCTCTTCGGCACCTACGACGTCGCCCGCCCGGGCCAGGCCGCCCCGTTCACGTCGAACACCGCCATCGTGGCGCTGAACTCGCTGACGGCGGAGGCCGGGACCGCCCTCCTCGCCGCGGTCTTCCTCTACAGCTGCCTGCGCACGGTCGTCGACCACCGCCTCGACGTCCAGCACACCCTTCAGGTGGTGCTGCCGCGGCTCCTGGTGGCGGTGGTCCTGATGCGCTGGTCCCTGCCGCTGATCCAGATGGCGGTCGACCTGGAGAACGCTCTCTGCAGCCTCGCCGTCGGCCAGGGGGCGGTGGGGCCGGCGAGCCTCCCCTGGGCGGACCCGCTCGCCGGGCCGGCCCTCCAGACCGCCTCCCAGAACCTCTTCCTTCTCGTCCTCACCGCGCTGATGGTGATCGCGCTGGTGCTGCTCGCCCTCGCCTACGTGGTGCGGGCCACCCTGCTCACCGTCCTCTGCGTGGTCGCGCCGCTGGCGGCGCTCCTGCACGTGCTCCCGGAGACACGCGGGTACAGCCGTCAGTGGGGTCGTCTCTTCCTCGCCACCCTGTTCATGCAGTTCGTGCAGCTGCTGGTGCTGCGGGTGGCGGTGACGCTCACGATCGCCGACGGCCAGAGCCTGGTCTCGATCCTCTACTCGCTCGCCGCCCTGTACATCATGCTGCGCGTCCCCGGCGCCCTCGGCGGCGCCCAGCACTGGGAGCGGCGCGCCGCCGCGGCGGGGCGCCGCCTGGAACGCTCGGCCCGTCGCCTGGTGCTGGCGCGGTTGGAGCCGATGGCGTGATCAACCGGGTGATCCTGGTCGGCAACCTCTGCCGCGCGCCGGAGCTGAGTCGCTCGACGCGCGGTCTCGCCATCACCCGTCTGCGCGTCGCCACCAACTCCAGCTGGCGCGACGACCAGGGTCACCGCATGGACGACGTGCAGTACCACTCAGCGGTCGCCTTCGGCCGGCTGGCGGAGGTGTGCGCCGACATCCTCGACAGCGGCCGCCAGGTCTACCTGGAGGGCCGCCTCCAGACCCGGGAGTGGGACGCCCAGGACGGGCTGCGCCGCACCACGACCGAGATCCTCGTCGAGCGACTGCGCGCGCTCGGGCCCCGGCCGGGGCCGCGCCCGGGCGGGGGCGTCCCGGACCCGCCCGGGGAGGCGGGGGGCGGCCCCGGCTGAGGGTCCGGCCCGACCGCGGCCGAAACCCCCCTGCCCGGGCCCCGGCGCGCGACCATCGGGCGATGGACGTCCCCGACGCCGTCGTCGTCGGGGCCGGCCCCAGCGGGGCGCTCACGGCACTCGCGCTGGCCCGCGCCGGGCATCGGGTCACGGTGCTCGACCGCGACCGCTTTCCCCGCGACAAGCCCTGCGGCGAGGCGCTCATGCCCCCGGGCGTGGGGGTGCTGCGCCGGATGGACCTCCTCGACGCGGTGACGGCGACCGGCGCCCCCCGGCTGGCGGGCGTCACCTACACCCACCCCGGAGCCGCGGCGCCGGCGTACGCCGCTTTCCCGGTGCCCCCGGATGGCGGCCCGGCCTACGGGTTGGGGGTCCGGCGGACCACCTTCGACGCCGTCCTCGCCGACGCGGTGCGCCGCCAGCCGGGGGTGACCCTGGTGGAGGGCGTCCGCGCGGACCGGCTGCTGACCGCCCGGGACGGCCGCGTCGTCGGGGTCGGCACCAGCGTCGGGCCGGTGGAGGCCCGCGTCACCGTCGCCGCCGACGGGCTCCACTCGACCCTGCGCGCGGCCGCCGGATGGACCATGCCGACGCGCGGTGGGCGGCGGTACGGCGTGGTCGGCCACTGGCAGGTCGCGCCGCCCCAGCCGGCGGGGATCACGGTCACCCTGTGTGGCGACCATGAGTGGTACGAGGCACCGGTGGGCGAGCGGGAGCGCCTGGTGTCCGTCCTCGGCCCGCGCCGCCTGGTCGGGACGATCGCCCGGGACTATGCCGGGGCGGCCCGCTCCGCCCTGCGCCATCTATGGGATGCCCGCCCCTCCGCCGCGCCGCGGGCGGCGGGCGCCCTCCCCCAGGGGTCCCGGCGGATCGATCGTCCGGGGCTGGCCCTGGTCGGGGATGCCGCCGGCTCCGTCGACCCCGCCACCGGGGAGGGGCTGGCGATGGGGCTCCTGCTCGGGGAGGTGCTGGCCGCGCGACTGGCAGAGATGCTGGCGGAGCAGGCGAGCCCCGCCCGTGCGATGGCCCGGTACCGGTCCGAGCACCGCCGGCTGTGGCGCGACCGGCGTCGGGTGGCCGCCATCGCCCTCTGGCTGGGACGGCACCCGGCGATGAGCCGGCGGGTGATCGCCCGGGCAGCCGTCGACCCCTGCGGGCTGGAGGCGCTGCTGGCGGTCAACTGCGGCTACCGCGCACTCCTCGGCGTGCGTCCGCGCGAGTGGTGGCGACTCCTCGGAGCGTGACCGTCGGAGGGCTCGGGCTTCGCCGCGCCGGCCCCGGTCGGGGGAGCCTGGCGAGGAAGCCCGCGGACCCAGTGGAAGTGGACGAAGAGCCGTCCGAAGTTCCGGGAATCCTTCTCGACGCGGTGGTAGCGCTCCCGCACCTGGGGCTGGTCGAGGAAGCGGAGCACCCGATTCTTGAGCTGCCCCGATCCCTTGCCCGGGATGATCTCCACCATCGCGGCGTGGGTCCGCTCGGCCTGGGCGAGGACATCCTCCAGCGCGCGGTCGATCTCCTGACCGCGGTTGTACACGTCGTGGAGATCGAGGACGAGCTTCACCGCGAGGCGATGGTACCGCCGCGCCGGATGCTCCCCGGTCGCGGCCGCGCCCGCGGGGGGCCGGCCCCTCCGCCCGTCGTCGGCCGGCCCGCCGGACCACGCCGACCGAAACGGGTCAGAGCGTGACGTGGACCTCCTGGAGCGCGCACCCGGCCGCCCTCTCGAGGGCGCCGAAGACCTCGCGCCCGCGCAGGCTGGGGCGCCCGTCCAGGCCGCCGAAGGTGATCTCGAACCGCGCCGCGGCCAGGGCCGGCTGCCAGTCCAGCTCCGCCACCGCGACGGCGGCGGCACAGCTCGGGCAGGCCCCGGTCAGGGGGTCGGCGCCGGGGAACGCGAGCCGGTAGAGGTCCAGGGGGTCGCCGCAGGCGGGGCAGTCCGCACGGTAGCGGCGGGGCTCGGGGGACCGGAAGCCCAGCGGCCCCGGATCGGGGTACACCCGCAGAACCCCGGCCTCGACCCGGACCTCGCCTTGCGCCCTCGGGGGGAGGGCCGCCGGCCGCGCGGCGAGCGGGACCGGCCCCAGGCGGTCCGCCCTGTCGCCCGACGGGGGCGGCGGCCCGGAGAGGAGCCACTCCGGGAAGCGTGGGCCCGGTGCGAGCCCGTCGCCAGCCCGGACCGCCAGCCCGGACGTGCACAGCACGGCGTCGACCGCGGCCACCGCCGGCGGCGGGGGAGTGACCGCGCGGTCGAGCGGGATGAGGTGGAGCCAGACCGCGGGACCGTGCCCGTGCGCCGCCGGCATCAGGCGACGGCCCGGGACGGACGGGGCGCGGGGCGCGCTGATCCGGCGACGCTCCGCGGGATCCCCCCCGCCACCGCGTCCGGCTGGATAGGATGGCCGGGTTCGGGCTGGAGCCGCCGGCCCCTGGCGGGGAGCGCGATGACCGAGGTGCGTGCCGACCTGATCGGCACCTGCTGGCGGGTGCTGGTCCATGCGGGAGAGTCCGTCGCGGCGGACGACGTCCTCGTGATCCTGGAGTCCATGAAGATGGAGATCCCGGTCACGGCCCCGGTGGCCGGCACCGTCCGCGCGGTGCCGGCGACGGAGGGGGAGGTGGTCCAGGAGGGCCAGGTCCTGGTGGTCATCGAGGAGCGGGCCTGATGGCCGACCCGTTCCGGTGCGCGCACCGGACATCCCCCGGCGATGCGCTGGCGCCGTCCGATCCGCACCCTCCTGGCCGTGGTCGGCGGGTGCATCGCGCTCGCGATCGTGCTCCCGCCGCTGGCCGGGCTGCTGGATGCCGGCGCCTCCCTGGCGCTGCTCGGCGTGGTGGGGGTGGCCGTGGTCCGCGGCGCGATCTGGGTCGACCGCCTCGGCCGGGCCGCCCGCCGGGTGGCGACGTCCCAGGTGCGTCGGGCGCCTCCGACCGCCGGAGAGGCTCCGGAGCGCGCGGGCCCGCGCCGCCGCACGCCTCTGGAGCCCGCGCCCCCCGACCGGGCCGGCCCCCCGCCGAGGCGCCGGCCGCCCTCTCCCCGGGTCGCACCGCCGGATCGGCGGGACGACGAGCGCGCCGCCCGCTGGCCGGCGATCGCCGCCGCGGCCCGGACACCCGCCGGTCCGACGCCTGACGGGCGGGGGAGACCGGAGCGAGCCTGAGCGATGCCCGCGCGCGGGGCGGCCGCGGCTTCGGTCACGCGGGGGGCGCCGGGGCGGGGGCAGGGGCGTCCCCGGGCGCGCTCGGCCCGTCGAGCCGGGCCCCGGGATAGAGGCGGGCGTGGAGCTGGAGGTAGGCGCGCTGGAGCCAGAGGTCGGCCGGCTCGGGACCTCGCGCGAGGGGGTCGATCCCCCAGCGGGTGCTGAGCCCGGCCGCGATCTCGTCGGCGAGCGTGCGCCGGCGGTCCGAGGCGAGGTCGCCCCGCTCGAGGTAGGCGCGCAGCAACCCGAGCTCGGCCGCACCGGCGCGCTCCAGTCCGGGCACCGGCGGGCCGGCATCGGTCACGGCCAGGGCCGGCCCCAGGCGGCCGCCGCTGCCGGGGGCCGCCGCCGCGGTCCGCTCCCGGATGACCACCGTCCCGGCGGCCAGGTCCCCCAGCCGCCGCGAGCCTGGGGCGATGAACATGGTGACCACGCCGACCCCGTAGGCGACAGGCAGGAAGTCGATCAGGCGGACGATGTTGCGCACCAGGGATTCGCCCGCGCCCACGGGGACCCCGTCCAGGCGAACCACCCGGAGGCCGCAGGCGACCTTGCCCAGGGACCGGCCGCCGCTGCCCAGCTCCCAGACGACGTAGTAGGCGAGGGGAACCAGGGAGGCCACCACCACCAGCACGATCAGCAGCGGGCCGGCGACTCCCGGGTGCGATGCTGGACCGATGATGGCGACCACCGCGAACAGCAGGGCCAGGTCGACCACGATGATGACCAGGGAGTCCAGGAGCGCGGCGAGGAAGCGGGAGCCGATGCCGGCCACGGGGATGTCGAGGACCACGCTCTCCGGGGTGCGGATCGTGACCTGGTCCAGCATCGGCTGGCGGGATCGTAGCGCCCACCCGCTCGGATCGGGACGCCGTCGGCGGGCGCCGTCGGTGCGGTCCGGCCGCGCCCCGCGGGGAGGGGCAGAGCGGTGATCCCGCTGGAGTCGTTCGTCCGCGAGCGGGAGCCGGCGTGGCGGGAGCTCCGCCAGATCCAGCTCCGCCTTCGCGGAGGACGCGCGCGACGAGCTGCGCTCGGGGATGTCGACCGGCTGGCGGCCCTCACCCGCGCCGTCAGCACCGACTTCGCGATCGCCGCCCGCGACTACCCCGGCGACCGCGTGGTGGCCGAGCTGACCCAGCTCCTGGTCCAGGGCCAGCCGCTGCTCTATCGGGCGCCTCCCCCCCGGCTCCGCCACCTGGGCGGCTTCTTCGCGGTGGGGCTGCCCCGGCTCTTCCGGGCCCACGGTCGCTATGTCGGCCTGGCCGCGTTCAGCCTCCTGGTCGGCGCCGCCGCCGGCTGGGCGGCGGTCGCTCTCCGTCCCGACCTCACCGAGCTGGTGCCGGCCTCGGTGCGCGCCGGGCTCGCCGGGCACCACCTGGGCAACCCGGCTGCACTCTCAGGACAGCTCGCCTCCCCCCTCAGCGCGCTCATCATTCAGAACAACATCCGAGTCGCCCTGCTCGCGTTCGGGCTCGGACTCTGCGCCGGCGTCCCGACGGTGCTGGTGCTGCTGGTCAACGGCTTCCAGCTCGGCACCCTCGCCGAGGCCTCGCACACGGCCGGGCTCGACGCTCAGTTCTGGGCGCTGATCGTCCCCCACGGGGTGATCGAGCTGACCGTCATCTGCACCGCCGCGGGCGCCGGCCTGCGGTTGGGGGACGCCTGGCTGCGCCCGGGGCTGCAGCGGCGCGGGGCGGCGCTCGCCCACGCCGCCGGGCCGGCGGCGCGCCTCTGCGCCGGGGCCGCCTGCCTGCTGGTGGTGGCCGGGCTGATCGAGGGGTTCGTGACCCCGTCGGGGTTGGCGGTCGGGGTCAAGCTCGGGGTCGGGGCGGTGTCGGGGCTCGTCCTCTTCGGCTGGCTCCTCGGCGCCGGACGGGGCCGCGCTGCTGACTCCGCGGTGGTCGCCGGCCGCCCGTGACCCCGGATCGGCCGCGCTGGCACCCGCAGCCCCGCCGTCGCCTCACGTCCGGGTGCGGTAGTGGAGGTGAACCACGCCACTGTGGAAACGCCGCTGATCCTGCAGGGCGAGCTCCAGGACGGTTCTGCAGGGGTGGCTCGATCCGCCGGCGGCGGACCACGACGGCATCGGAGCTGCCATTTGTCGCACGGGGCATCCAGACCACACGGTGAACGGGGCGACGGTGAACGGGGCGGAGAATGATGTACTCTTACATCATGATGCGGACCCAGATCTCACTCACCACCGAGGAGCGCAGAGCCCTCGACGCGGAAGCCGCGCGCACCGGTCGATCCATCTCCTCCCTGATCCGAGACGCGGTTGAGACGGTGTACGGGGCGGAACGGTCCAGCGAGGATGACCTTGCGGCCATGCGCCGCGCATTCGGCTCCTGGAAGGACCGCGACCTGGACGGGGCAGCCTGGGTGGACGGTCTGCGTTCCGGATCGCGCCTCTCCCAATCCAGCTCGTGACCGCGCTGGTCGACACCTCGGTGCTGATCGACTACCTGCGCGGGCACCGGGACGCCGCCGAGCTCCTCCATCGGGAGCGCTCGGCCGCACCGTTGCACGCCAGCGAGATCACCCGGTTGGAGGTCCTCGCCGGGATGCGGACAGAGGAAGAGGACGACACCCGCTCGCTGTTGTCGACTCTCATCTGGCACCCAGTCGACGCGCAGGTGGCCGAGCAAGCCGGCTCGCTGGGCCGGCGCTGGCTCCCCGGTCATCACGGCATCGACAGCGCGGACCTGGCCATCGCTGCCACCGCCCTCCGCGCGGAGTCACGGCTGCTGACGCGCAATGTCCGGCACTTCCCCATGTTCCCGGACCTACGCGCGCCGTACTGACTGACACAGCGCCCGGACTCCCTCGGGCGGTGACGATCACCCCACCGGGGTTCCGGGCTCCGTAGCGCCATCCGCAGCGTGACCCTCTCGCCGCCGTCCTCGGTGCGGAGGCGTGAGAGCGGCCACCCGCTCGCCGGCGGCTCGTCGCTCGACCGCTCACCTCCCGGGCGGGAGCGGGGGGCGCTGGTCGCTGAGCGGGGCTGGGACGAGCTGCGCGATCGGGACCCCGATCCGGGCGAGACGATCGCGCGGGGCTTGATAGGATCGGATGATGGAGGTGGTCAAGATCGTCCCCCGCGGCTACTGCCACGGCGTGGTGGAGGCGATCCGGGCCGCCCGCGCGGTGGGGGCGGAGCGGACTGGCGAACCGATCGCGATGCTGGGGTACCTGGTCCACAACGAGCACGTGACCACCGAGCTGGCGGAGTCCGGGGTGCGGCTGGTGGACGCCGCCACCCGGCTCCGGGGCCTGGACGCCATCGAGAGCGGCACCGTGATCTTCACCGCCCACGGCGTTTCGCCGGAGGTGCGCGAGCGGGCCCGGGCCCGCGGCCTCCACACCGTCGACGCCACGTGCACCGACGTGATCCGCACCCACGACCTGGTCCGGGATCTGGTGGGACGGGGGTACACCATCGTGTACATCGGCCGGCACGGCCACCCCGAGCCCGAGGGCGTCCTGGGAGAGGCCCCCGGACGGATCCACCTGGTGGAGTCGGTCGCGGACGTGGACCAGCTCGAGCTGGCCGCCGAACGGCTGGCCGTCACCACCCAGACCACCCTCTCGCTCTGGGACACCCGGGCCGTGATCGCCCGCCTGCAGGAGCGCTACCCCCACATCGAGGTCCACAACGAGATCTGCAACGCGACCCAGGAGCGCCAGGAGGCGGCGGTGGCGGCCGCCCCCGGCTGCGATGTGGTGGTGGTCGTGGGCAGCCCGCGCAGCAGCAACTCCCAGCGGCTGGTGCAGGTGATCCAGGAGCACGCCGGCCGGCCAGCCTACCTGGTCGACACCGCCGAGGACCTCCGGCCGGAGTGGTTCCGGGGGTGCCGCCGGGTGGGGGTCACGTCCGGCGCGTCGACCCCCACCGTGATCACCCGCGCGGTGATCACCGCGCTGGAGGCGATGCAGCCGGAGCCGGCAGGGGCCGCGGACGCGGTCACCAGCGCGCCCGCGCCTTCAGCTCCAGGTATCGGGTGACGAGCGCCGGGGCCAGGGCCTCGACGGTGCTGTCGAGGGTGAGGACGCCGCGGCTGCGGAGCGCATCCAGCCCCTGGCCCCGGTCGGCGATCGCCGCCAGCGCCGCCGCCCGCAGGTAGACGGCGTTCACCGTCCGCAGCGGAGCCCACGCCGCTCGTGAGAGGGCGGGGTCCTGCTGGGTCACGACCAGGGCCACATGGCGCGGCTGGGCCGCGGCCACCGCGGTGGCCAGCCGACCCGCCCCGGCGGCGTCCGCGACGTCGGTGAAGAGGACGAGCAGCGCGCGCCGTCCCTGGAGCCGGCGCCAGCGTGCCAGCGCCCCCGCCGGGTCCGACTCCAGGCTGGTGGGCCGGAGCGCGTAGAGGAGGTCCAGGACGCGTCGGAACTGGACCGGGCCGGCGCGGGGCGCAAGCACGGCCCCCACCTGGTCCGCGAACGCGAGCACGCCGACCCGGTCCCCGGCGAGGGCGGCGACGTGGGCGAACAGGAGGGCGGCGTTGCAGGCATGGTCCAGCTTCTGCAGCGCCCCGATCCCCCCCTGCATCACCCGCCCGCAATCGAGCAGGATCCACACCGTCTGGGCCCGTTCCGGCTGACGCTCGGTGATCATGAGCCGACCCAGCCGCGCCGAGGCCCGCCAGTTGACGAGCCGGAAATCGTCGCCGTCCACCTGCTCGCGCACCCCGCGGAACTCCAGTCCCTGGCCGGCCTTCGGCGTCCGCCGGATCCCGGCGGAGGCGGGGGCGCCGTGCCGGCTGCGGCTGTCCCAGCCGCGCACCGGGTTGAGGTCCGGATAGACCCGCACCTCGCCGTCCAGCGCCAGGTGCACCTGGCGCGTCCACAGCCCGAGCGGACCGGTGGCCCGGAGCACCACCCGGCCGAGGGGGTAGCGGCCGCGCCGGCGCGGGACCAGCGTGGTGCGGAGCCGCACCTCTCCGAAGGCGGGCAGGCGGGCGGAGAACACCAGCGGCTCGGGGTGCAGCTCGATCGGGACCTCGTCGCGCACCAGGACCCGGGTGGGATGGCGACTCGCGCTGCGGACCAGCAGGTCGACGGGGTTCGCCACCCCGATCGACAGCAGGGGGTCGTGGTGGCGGCGCACCTCCCACTGGCCGGCGGCGGGCGCCAGGCGGTGATCCGCGACGCATGCCGCCGCCAGGACGACCACGGCCAGGCCGGCCAGCGCGGTGAGGCCCGCCACCGCGGTGGCGGCGAGGAGCAGCGCCACCGGGACGAGGACCAGGACGAGGGCGCGGCCGGTCATCCCGACACCCCCGGCGGGCTCAGCGCGGCACCGGGACCCGGGCCAGCGCTCGCTCGATCGCCGTCACCTCCCCGACCCCCTGGATCTCCGCCTCCGGCCGGCGCAGGACCCGGTGCCGGAGCGCCGCCACCGCGATCCCCTTGACGTCCTCCGGCTGGCAGTAGTCGCGGCCCGCCAGCGCGGCCGCCGCCTGACCGAGGCGGACCAGCGCCACCGTCCCCCGGGGACTGGCCCCGAGCGAGAGGTCACCCCCGTGCCGGGTGGCGTCGACGATCGCGACCGCGTACTGGAGCACCGGGTCCTCCACGCGCACCGCCCCGACCTCGCGGCGCAGGGCGGCCAGGATCGGGGCGTCCACCACCGGGGGCGTCCCGATGGCGCTGAGGTCGTTGGGATCGAATCCCTCCGCCACCCGGCGCGCCAGCACGGCCTCGTCGGCGATCGGAAGATAGGGCACCTCGAGCTTGACGAGGAACCGGTCGAGCTGGGCCTCGGGGAGAGGGTAGGTGCCCTCGTACTCGATCGGGTTCTGGGTCGCGATGACCATGAACCGGTCGCCCAGGGGATGACGCCGGTTGTCGAGCGTGACCTGCTTCTCCTCCATCGCCTCCAGGAGCGCCGCCTGGGTCCGAGCCGGGCTGCGATTGACCTCGTCGGCGAGCACGATGTCGCTGAAGATCGGTCCCGGACGCACCTCGAACGCCGCCGTCTGCTGGTTGTACACGACGGTCCCGATGACGTCGGCGGGCAGCAGGTCGGGAGTGAACTGGACCCGGGCGAAGCGGGCGTCGGTCAGGCGCGCCAGGGTCCGGGCGAGCAGGGTCTTGGCGGTCCCGGGCACCCCCTCCAGGAGGACGTGGCCGCCCACGATCATGGCGAGCAGGCAGAGGTCCACGATCTCCAGCGGCCCGACCAGGACCCGGCCGGCCTCCGCGCGCACCCGCGCCGCCGCCTCGCGGAGCGTCTCCACCCTCAGCGCCATCCCGGCCCGCTCGGGCCTGCGCGCGGGGCGACCGCGGCCCGGGAGGCGTTCCCGTCGGGACTCCCGCGGACGCGGCGGGCGCAGCTGTCGGCGCCACGGGCGAGCTCGAGCAGCCGGGCCGGCGGGCACGGTCCCCGCTCCAGCTCGGCGAGGCCGGCGAGCGTGGCCCCCACCGCCTCCGCCTCGGCCGGCCGGAGCACCCGCAAAGCCCCCGTCACCGTCGCGGCGTCGGCCTGAGGCGCTCCGCCCGTCGCCTCGCGGACCACCGCCATGAGCTGCGTCTGGATCCGCCCCGCCACCGCCCCCCGGTCACGGGTGCGAGCGTACAGGTCCGCGATCGCCCGGAGATGGTCATCGGTCGAACGCACCACCTGGAGCTCGGGGGGCGGCAGCGGGCGGCCGAGCCGCCGGCCCTGGGTGGCCCCGGCCACCAGCGCGGCCACGGCGAGGAGCAGGAGCGCCAGCCCGAGCGGCGTCCCGAAGACGAGGGCCCCGGCTCCCGTCCCGGCGACGAAGCCGTGGTGGATCTCGTCGACCACCACCCGGCGACCGGGCGCCAGGGCCAGGAGCCCGAGCACGAACGCGGCGTCGCCGTCCCGCCGGAGCCCGGCATTGTCGACGGCGCCGACGGAGCCGAGCGCGTACAGGTGGCCGTGGCCGAGCGGCCGCGCCACCGCCACCACCCCTCGGGGGGCGGGGAGGAGCGGGAGGACGCCGGGGACGAGCCCCCGAAGGAGGTGGGCCCTCCCCAGGCGCACCAGGCCCGCGTGCGGCGGCATCACCGGCAGCAGCGGCGCCGCAGCGGGCGCGGCCACCACCGGCCCCGGTGCGATCCCGAACGCGCGCAGGACCGGCGTGTCGACGGCGGACACCGCAGCCGCATAGAGGAGCGTGCCCCCGCCGGCGACGAAGCGGACCAGGGCCCGGCGCTGAGCGGCCGTGAACGGGTGGGACGGGCCCGCCTCGACGACGACCGCGGCGGACCGGAGGGCGCCGGCGAAGCCGGACCCGGTGAGACGGAGCACCCGGGCGCCGCGGGCGTCGAGGAGGTTCACCAGGGCGAGGGTGCCGGACCGTCCGTTGGCGAAGCTGGAGCGGTCTCCGGGCGGCGAGAGCGTCGCGGGGATGGTGGCGACCAGGAGGACGACCAGGGCCCCCACCAGCCCGACGATCCAGAGGACCAGCGGGCGGCGGGCGGGCCGGGGCGCGATCACCCGAGGGCCGCCTCGGCGGCGCGGCAGCCCGTGGCGAACGCGGCCCAGCCGTCGACCCCGGGGTCCTCTCCGCCGTAGACGACGCGGTCGAACGTCCCCACCAGGGGGCCGAGGCGCGGTCCGAGCACGCCCGCCGCCTCGGCCGCGGCGAGCAGCTCGGCGTTGGTCCAGGCGGGGTCGACCCGGAGGGCCTGGCGCCGGGCCACCCCCAGCAGGAGGGCGTGGAACGCCTGGCGCACGGCCTCGCGGTGACGCCCCGCGGCGGCGGCCGCCTGCGCCACCCGCCACGCGGACTCGGGGTCGCGGGGGGTGGGACGAGCGTCGGCGGGCGCCTCCCCGCCCGGGCCGGCGACCCCGGGGGCCCAGAGGCGCCAGAGCGCGAGAAGCAGCCCGGCCACCAGGACGGCCGTGCCCAGCGCGATCCAGCCCGCGGGGGGGAGGAGGTGGAAGAGGGCGCGGAGCGCGCGCCCCAGCCATCCCAGCCCCGGGGGGGGTCCGGCGGCCCCGCTCCGGCCGGCGGGCGGGGCGACATGGAGCGCGGGGTCGGCGTAGGCGCGCTCAACCGCCCGCCGCGCGGCCGCCGCGGGGGGGACGGCCCGGCGGCCCCCCTGGAGCTCCGCCGCGAGGGCGGCGAGAGACGTGGCCGCGGCGCCCGAGCGCCCCGCCCGCAGGCC
>DAHUZL010000062.1 GCA_027306655.1 Candidatus Dormiibacterota bacterium | reverse complement strand
CGGCCGGTCGGGCGCACCCGCGGCGGCCGCGCCGTCCGCCCGGGCGGCGGCGGCGTCGGGGAAGCGTCCCGGATGGCGGCGGCTCCAGCCGTAGGCGGCCAGCACCAGGGGCACCCCCAGCGCGAGCACCCCGATCGACGTCCACTGGGTCTGCTTGAGGCCGAGCGCGATGTAGGGGACGTTGACCGGGTTGCGCAGGAAGAAGATGCCGAACTGGCTCACCGGGTAGAGCACCAGGTAGACGATCCCGAGCACCCCGGCGGCGACCCCCCGGCGCCGCAGCGCGAGCAGGATCCCCAGCACCGCCAGGATCATGAGCGCCTCGTAGGCCGCCACCGGCTGGTAGGCGACCCCCAGGCGGGGGGCGTAGGTGTGGGGGTTGGTGTAGGCGGTGGCCCACGGAAGCTGGGAGCGGCCGCCGAGGATGTCGCCGTTGATGATGTTGCCGATCCGTCCGATCGGCTGGCCCACGGCGGCGAAGAGGGCGCCGGCGTCGAGCAGCACCCAGAAGCTCACCCGGTAGTGCCGGCTGCCCCAGAGCAGGGTCGCGACGCCGAGGAAGATCGCCCCGAAGAAGGCCATCCCGCCCTGCCAGAAGGCGAGGATCTGGAGCGGGTGGGTGAGGTAGTGGAGCGCCCCCGACTGGAGGTCGTAGAAGAGCCGGCCCCCGACCAGCCCCAGGACGATGCACCAGAAGGCGATCCGGCCCGCGACCGCCGCGGGCACGCCGTGGCGTTCGGCGTGGGGGAGGGCGAGGCGCAGCCCGACCAGGAAGGCGATCGCGTAGCAGACGCCGTACCAGTGGATCGGCACCGGCCCGAGCTGGAGGACCGGGTCGATGCCGATCCGGATCACGGCGGGAGCGGCGGCGCTGAGCGGTCCCATCCTCAGGTGTGGAGGAGCTCGATCTGATGGCGCGCGAGCAGGGCCTCACCGCCGCCGGCGTCCTCCGCCACCCAGTTCGCCACCGTGGTCAGCATGGCGTCGGCATGGCGGGCGTCGTTGGACACGCAGGCGACCCCGAGCACCGCCACCTGCCAGGCGTCCTGCTCCTCGACCTCGGCCACCGCCACGTTGAAGGTGCGGCGCAGCCGATGGGTGAGGGACTGGACCACCTGGCGCTTCCCCTTGAGTGAGTGGCTCTCCGGCAGATGGAGGGTGAGTCGCATGCTGCCGATCACCATCGGGGGCGGCCCCCGCCGCCGGGTCGGGCTGGCATCGGGGCGATTGTAGGGGGGTCGGCGAGCCCGACCCCCGGCGCGGGTGCCGGGGGTCGGGCTGGGGAGGTCACGCGGCGGCCGGGCCGGGGACCCCGTCCTCGCCCTGAGCGTCCGAGGCGGCGACCCCCGACGCCATCCGGCGGCGCCCGGGAATGGCGAGACCGCTGAGGCTGGCGAGGGCCAGGAGGACCGCCCCCGCGAGCAGCGCCGGTCGCAGGCCGGCGACGAAGGTGGCGCCGGTGGCGTAGCCCCCCAGGCTGGAGAAGATCGTGCCCATGACGGCGATCCCGAGGACGCCCCCGACCTCGCGCAGGGTGTTGTTGGTTCCGGAGGCGATGCCCTGCTCCTGCGGGCGCACCGTGCCCATCACCACCTGTGCCACCGGCACGAAGAAGAGCGACATCCCCACCCCGGAGATGGCGAACGCGCCCATGACCTCGGGGTAGCCGACGGTGGGCGTGCTCACCACCGCGAGCCAGAGCAGCCCGACCGCCTGGCAAGCGAGGCCCGTGACCAGGAGGGGACGTCCGCCGATTCGATCCGCCAGGCGGCCGATCGGCGCTGCCAGCAGGACCGGCATCGCCGTCCAGAGGAGGGTGCGCACGCCCGCCTCCAGGGGCGAGAGGCGCTGCACCGTCTGCAGGAACTGGGAGAGGAGGAAGATCGAGCCGAACATCCCGAAGCCCATCAGCAGGCTGGCCAGGTTGACCGCTGCGAAGCCGGGGCGGCGGAACAGGCGGGGCGGGATCATCGGCGCCGGGGCGCGGCGCTCCCAGGCCACGAAGGCGATGAGGCTGGCGACGCCGCCCGCGAGCGCGCTCCCCACGAGCGGGCTGGCCCACCCGTGGGTGGGGCCCTCGACGAGGCCGAGCACCACACCGAAGAGGCCGGCCGTGACCAAAGCGACCCCGGGCAGGTCCAGCGGCCGGCGCTCGCCGCGCGACTCCTCCAGGCGGCCGCGGGCGATCGCCAGCACCACCAGTCCGACCGGGACGTTGAGCCAGAAGATCCACTGCCACGAGATCCCCTGCACGACCGCTCCGCCCACCAGCGGGCCGATCGCGACCGCGGCCCCGCCGATCGCCCCCCAGATGCCGAGGGCGGCGCCGCGGCGTGCGGCCGGGACCGAGGCCGTGAGCAGGGTGAGGGTGAGCGGCATCACCACCGCGGCTCCGGCGCCCTGCACCGCCCGGGCCGCCACCAGCCAGGTGATCGAGGGGGCGAGGGCGGCGGCCGCGGAGGCGGCGGTGAAGACGCCGAGCCCGAGGAGGAAGAGGCGGCGGCGGCCGAAGCGGTCGCCGAGGGCGGCCCCGGTGGGCAGGAGCACCGCGAACGCCAGGGTGTAGGCGTTGACGGTCCACTCCAATCCCGCCAGGCCGGTGTGCAGGCGCTCGCGGATCACCGGCAGGGCGAACGTCACCACCAGGTTGTCGAGCGAGGTCATGAAGAGGGCGAGGCCGGTCAGGATCACGGCCCAGGTGGCGGTCTGGTGGGCCGGGCGGGTCGGGCGGGCGGGCGGGGCCTTCATCACGCGACCATCCTCCTGGCTGATGATTGATTGCTCACTGGTGCCATTCGCCGGGCGAGGCTCCTGGCGTCTGGTCTCGGCGGCCCCCGGGCCGCGGGCTACCGGGTGTCGAGCGGGTGGGTCGCGCTTCCGGCTCCGGGCGGCACCGCGGCCCCCGCCGAGAGGGCCGGGTCCTGTGGGCAGATCACCTGGAGGGCACGCACGGTGCTGGCGGGGTCGGTCGCCGCCATCGCCACGCTGACGTTGGCCAGCATCCCAACGGCGAGGAAATGGCGCACCTCGTCGTCGTCGGGCTCGACCGAACGTGCCAGCCCCACCACCTCGGCGAACCCGCGCACCACCACCTCGCGCACGTCGTCGTCAGCGCAGGCGGCGTAGCCGTGGAGCTGCACCAGGAGGATGTCGCGGTCCTCGGCGATCAGCCGGAAGTAGGCGTGGCCCATGGCGAGGAGGGGGGCCAGGCCGCCGGGATGGGCGAGGGCCGCCCGCATGTCGTGCACCACCCGCGCGAAGGCCCGCGCCACCACCGCCATGAACAGGGCCTTCTTGGACCCGAAGAGGCGGAAGAGGTAGGGCTGGGAGATCCCGGCCCGGGCGGCGATGGTCTCGGTGCTGGTACCGAGCCAGCCCGCCCGAGCGAACTCGTGGACGGCCGCCTCCAGCACCGCCTCGATGCGGGACCGCGCCGTGCCGCGGGGCCCGGGGGCAGGGCGCTGGGGCCGGCGGGCGGGGACGGGCCGGAGGCTGGCGGGCATGTTGTGAGTGTGCAATCACTACCATGATTAGTCAAGCCCCGCCCGGGCTCGGGCTCGGGCACGGGTGGGAGCCCCGGCCGGCCTCCGGCGTCAGCCCAAGGCCCGCGCCGCCACGTTGTCCCGACGTTCGGCGCCGATGGTGGTGGTGGCGCCGTGGCCCGGGTAGACCACGGTGTTGGGGGCCAGCGGCAGGAGCCGGGAGACGACGCTGATCAGCTGGCGACGCGGATCCACGTCGGGCACGTCCGGGCGCCCCATGTGGCCCCGGAACAGGGTGTCCCCGGTGAAGAGGTGATTGCCGACCCGAAAGCACAGGCTCCCCGGGGAGTGGCCGGGGGTCGCCAGCACCTGGATGGCGAAATCGCCGAACCCGAGCCGGTCGCCGTCCACCAGGTAGGTGTCGGCGGCGCGGAGGTACTGCTTGGCGTCGGCGATCGCCATCGCGGTGGCGGCCCCGGTCGCGGCCTTGACCTCCTCCTTGGCGCCCGCGTGGTTGCGGTGGCCGTGGGTGCACAGGATGTGCCGCACCGTCCGCCCCCGGCACTGCTCCAGGATCTTGCCGGGGTCGGCCCCGGGATCGATCACCACCGCCTCACCGGTGCGGGCGCAGGCCACCACGTAGGCGTTGGCCTCGGTGGTGCCGGCGACCCGCACCCGAACGATGGTGAGCCGGGCCGGCCCCGGCCGGCTGCCGGCGGACGTGGACGCCATCGACCGGCCGGTCCGGGGTCAGGCTCGCTCGCCCTGCTGCCGCAGGAGCGACTGCCGGACCGCCTCCAGCTGCTCGAAATCGTCCAGGGCGGGCTTGCTCATCCGCTGGTAGGAGTGCGGGAACTTCGCCTGCTGCAGGGCCTGGACGAGGAGGCTCACCTCCTCGTTGGTGAGCCGGTAGAGGTGGCCGACCGGGCGGGGGGGGAGGGGATCCGCGAACGCCGCGGCGGCGGCGGCGCTCCCGCTGGCGGTTGGAGCCGCCGCCGGCGACTCCTCGGGACGGGTCGGCTGGAAGAGGTCCCGCGAGCCCCCCAGGGTGGCGCGCTTGAAGGCCACCTCAGCTCTCCTCCGCCACCCGCACCAGGACCCGCGCCGCCAGCTCGCGGTAGGCGCGGGCGCCGTCGGACTCCCCCGCGTACTGGAGGATCGACTGGCCCGCCAGCGGGCACTCGGCGAAGCGGATGCTGTCGGCCACCTGGATCGGGAAGACGGTGTCCCCGTAATGGCTCGTCACCATCCCCAGCACCTCGCGGGCGTGGAGGGTGCGCGCCTTGTGGATGGTCGGGAGGATGCCCGCGATCCGCAGCGGGGGATTGAGCTTGGCCCGCACCCGGTCGATCGTCCGTTGCAGCTGCTGCATGCCCTTCATGCCGAAGTACTCGCACTGGAGCGGGATGATCACGTCGGTCGCGGCCACCAGGGCATTGATGCAGAGGAGGCCGAGGGAGGGTGGGCAGTCGATCAGGACCAGGTCGTACTCGTCCAGGTACGGTTGCAGCTTCTCGCGCAGGACCGCCTCGCGCCCGATCTCGGTCACCAGCTGGAGCTCGGCCCCCGCCAGCTCGACATTGGCGGGCAGGAAGTCCACCCCGATCTGGTCCGCGTGGAGGCGGACGTCGCCGACCGCGACGCGCGCGTCGCAGAGGAGGTCGTACACCGTCAGCTCCAGGTCGTCCGGCCGCTCCACCCCCATGTTGACGGTGAGGTGGCCCTGCGGGTCGAGGTCGACGCAGAGGACCCGCCGGCCCAGCTCCGCGAGCGCGCTGCCGAGATTGACGGTGGTGGTGGTCTTGCCGACGCCTCCCTTCTGGTTGGCGACCGCGATCACCTGTCGGGCCGGCCGGTGATGGTTGGAGGGGGCCGGGACGGTCGGGGGGGGCGCAGGCATGGCCGGGCTGCTCCGCGTGCGTGACCCAGGGGGGCACATCCGCCCGGCGCCGCCGGGCTGCCGCTATGATATGGCGGGCCGGAGGGCGGCTTCTGGGGTGGGGCGCACACCGCGCCCGCCGAGCGGCGTCGGCCGCGCCGGCTGGCCGTCCCCAGATGGCTGGGATCATGTCCGTGCCGGGGCTGGGAGCCATCGATGTCCGAAGCTCTGGAGCGCGTCAAGCCGCGGGTGCAGGCGGTCGAGGAGGCGATCCAGCATGCCCTCCAGAGCCGGTGGCAGGAGGCCGCCGACCTCAACCAGGAGCTGCTGGACCGCTTCGGCCCTGACGAGGATGCCTTCAACCGTCTGGGCAAGGCCCTGCTGGAGCTGGGCCGCATGGAGGCGGCCGGGGCCGCCTACGCCCACAGCCTCGAGATCAACCCGCTCAACCCGGTCGCGGTCCGCCAGCGGGCCAAGATCATCGGGTTGCAGGCCGCCCGCGAGACGGTGCCCACCGCGGCGGCGCCGGTCAACGTCAACGTCTTCACCGAGGAGCCCGGGAAGACGGCGCTCACCCGGCTGCCCCTGCCCGAGTCCGAGGCCCCGGTGCCGGTGGCCCCGGGCGACCCGCTCACGCTGGAGCTGATCGGCGACCAGCTCCAGCTGCGGACCGCGCGCGGTGTCAACCTGGGGGCGGTGGAGGCGAAGCTCGCCCGCCGCATGATCCGGCTGGTGAAGGGCGGCAACCGGTACGCGGGGGCGGTCACCCATGTCGAGGACCAGGGGGTCCAGGTGATCATCCGCGAGGTCTACCAGGCCCCCGGGCTGGCCGGAACCCTCTCCTTCCCGATCCGCAAGACCCGGGAGTCCGAGTACCGTCCCTACGCTAAGGATGTCCTGGTGCAGCGGGACCGAGGCACCCCCGCCGCCGCCGACGACGATGAGGACGGCGCCGATCCCCTGGCGTCGGTGCCGGTCGGCGCGGAGGCGCCCGATGTCGAGGACGACGAGCCGCCCCTGGACTCCGGTCTGGAGGAGATCGCCGAGCCCGACGACGAGGACGGCCGGCCCGAGGACGAGTACTGAGCACGGCCGGCCGGTGCCCGGCCCGCGGGAGGCGGCGTCAGTAGAGGTACGAGCTGATCGTGCCGGCGGGCGCGAAGCCGATCCGCTCGTAGACGCGGATCGCCCGGGTGTTGAAGGCGTTCACGAAGAGCGTGACCCGCTCGGTCGCGCCCTCCAGGAGCTCGGCGCACACGGCCGCCACCCCTCGGGTGCCGAGGCCCCGCCCGCGCCGCTCGGGCGCGACCCAGACGCCCTGGAGCTGGATCGCCTCCGGCGTCACCGCGGCGCACTCGGCCTTGAACACGATCCCGTCGGCGTCGGTCCACACCCAGGCCCAGCCGCGGTCGACCAGGGTGAGCAGACGACGGCGGAAGCCGTGGGGGTCGACCGCGAGGGGATCGAAGCCCACCTCCTCCAGGTGCATCGCCGCCCCCGCCCGGACCAGGGCCGGCAGCTCCTGCGGGCGGGCGCGCCTGACCGGGGCGGGGGGACCGGGGAGCCTCGTCAGGTGGGAGGGGTCGAGCACGTACTGCGGCTGGTCCCGGCGCAGGAGCCGGGGCGGGGGGAGGCGGTCGCGCAGGGCGCGGTCGAGCGCGAAGGTGGTCTCCCGCGAGCCCACCATCAGGTGGATCCGGGTCGCCGACGGTCGGAGCCAGTCGGCCACCGCGGGGAGGTCCGCGAGGTCGGGGATCCACGGGACCACCAGGGGCGAGGTGAGGACGGCGGCACACACCAGCCCCGCCGGGCCCTGCTCCACCCCCACCAGCCGGCCCTGATCGAGGGCGCCGAGCGCGATCTCGCTCCGGAGCGTCACGGTGGCGATCGGGTCGCGACGGAGCGCGCCCTCGACCCGGCGCGCATCCGGAGGCCCCAGCGGGCGGCAGCGCCGATGGCCGGCGGCCCGCCGCCACCACCGGGCGACCTCCTGCGTCATGGCCGGATTATCGAGCCGCTCGGGGGGACCCCCGCACCCTCCCCCCATGCGTGACGATGCATAAGCATGCGAAAATAGCCCGATGCCGGTGCGGGTCGCGGTCGTGGGCGCCACCGGGTACATCGGCTCGACCTGCGCCGCGATCCTGGACCGGCACCCGGCGGTGGAGCTGGTCCAGGTGGTGGCGCGCAGCGAGGCCGGACGCCCCCTCCAGGCGGTGTACCCCCCCAGCCCGGTGACGCTGCCGCTGCGGGAGCGGCTGGACCCCGACGGGCTCGACGCCGTGGTCGCCGCGCTCCCCCACGGGGTGGCGGCGTTGGCCGCCCGGAGCTGGCTCGATGCCGGCCTGGTCGTCCTCGACTGCTCCGCCGACTTCCGCCTGCGCGACCCCGCGGCGTACCGCCACTGGTACGGTCGCGACCACCCCGACCCGGGCCTCCTCGGCGAGGCCGTCTACGGGCTGCCGGAGCTGGCCGGCCCCGAGCTGCGGACGGCACGGCTGGTGGCCCTGCCCGGCTGCTTTCCCACCGCCGCGATCCTGGCGGCGGCGCCGGCCCTGCGCGCCGGCCTGACCCTCCCCGAGGCACTGGTGGACGCCAAGTCGGCGGTGAGCGGCGCGGGGCGGTCGCCCACAGCCGGGACCCACTTCGCCGAGGTCGACGGCGGGGTCCAGGCGTACGCCGTCACCGGGCACCGCCACCTCCCCGAGATCGAGCAGGAGCTCACCCGGGTCGCCGGACTCGAGGTCGGCGCCGCCTTCGTCCCCCACCTGGTCCCGGCGGTGCGCGGACTGCTGGCGACCGTCTACCTCCGGCTCCACCGGGGAGCGAGCGCCGCCCAGGTGGCCGCCGTCTATGCCGACGCCTACCGGGGCGAGCCCTTCGTCCGCTGGAGCGAGCGGCCGCCCTCGACCAAGTGGGCGTCGGGGACCAATCGCTGCTTCGTCCACGCCACCGTGCAGGGTCCCTGGCTGGTCGCCCTGGGAGCGATCGACAACCTCTGGAAGGGCGCCGCGTCGCAGGCGGTGCAGGCGCTCAACCTGCGCTTCGGCCTCGATCCGACGCTCGGGCTCGAGCAGACGGCGCTCTGGCCGTGAGTGAGGCCCGCCCGGCCGCCCCGCAGTCGGAGCGGCCCCCCGAGGGGGTCACCGCGCCGCTCGGCTTCCGGGCCGGGACCGCGCGGGCGGACGTGCGCGGCGGCGGCGACCCGCGCGACGACGTGGCCGTCCTGGTCAGCGACGGCCCTGCCCACGCGGCCGGGGTCTTCACCCGCAATCGGGTCAAGGCCGCGCCCGTCGTCATCAGCGCGCTCCACCTCCGCCACGGGACGGTCCGGGCGGTCGTCGCCAACAGCGGCAACGCCAACGCCTGCACGGGCGCGCGCGGGCTCGGCGACGCCCTCCAGATGGTGCAGGAGACCGCCGACCGGGTCGGCTGCGATCCGGCCGAGGTTCTGGTGGCGTCCACCGGGGTGATCGGCCGCGCGCTGCCGATGGACCGGATCCGGCCGGCGATCGCCACCGCCTGCGGCGGGGCCTCCGAGGCCGGCGGCGCCGCCGCCGCCCGGGCGATCCTCACCACCGACACCCGCCCCAAGGAGACGGTGGAGCACTTCGAGGCGGATGGGGTCGTCTACACCGTGGGCGGGATGGCCAAGGGCGCGGGCATGATCCATCCGGACATGGCGACCCTGCTCGCCTTCGTCACCACCGACGCCGCGGTGGACGCCCCGGTGCTGCGGCGCTGGCTCGGTCCGGCGGCGGCGCGCACCTTCAACCGGATCACGATCGACGGCGACACCAGCACCAACGACAGCTGCTTCGTGCTCGCCAATGGCGCCGCCGGGGGAGCGCCGATCGAACCGGGGAGCGCGGCGGCGGCCCTGGCCGCGGCGGCCCTGGAGCGAGCGCTGCTCACCCTCGCCCGCGCCATCGTCGCCGACGCGGAGGGGGCGACCCGGGCGTTCACGGTGGAGGTGAGGGGGGCCGTCGACGACGACCAGGCGGACCGCGCCGCCCGCACCGTCGCCGGCTCGGCCCTGGTGAAGACCGCGATCCACGGCGCCGACCCCAACTGGGGCCGGATCCTCGCCGCGGTCGGCCGCAGCGGGTCCGAGCTCGCCCTCGACCGCTGCCGGGTCAGGATCGGAGGGGAGGTCGTGTTCGAGCGCGGCGTCGCCCCGGCGGCCGACCTGGTGCGGGTGGCGGCGGCGTTCGCCGCCCCCGGCCTGGAGATCGCAATCGACCTCGGCTGCGGCGAGGGGTGCGGGCGCGCCTATGGCTGCGACCTCTCCCCCGAGTACGTGCGGATCAATGCCGACTACACCACCTGACCGAACCGCCCCCGGGCCGGCCCGCCCCCGGCGCGCCGGCTCCCCGCAGACGAGGATGGACGAAGATGGCTGAGACGATCCACGACCGCATCCGCCGCGCCGAGGTGCTGGTGGAGGCGCTCCCCTTCATCCGCCAGTTCCACGGCCACACCCTGGTGGTGAAGCTCGGCGGATCGGCGATGGAGGACGCGGCGGCCCGCGACAGCGTCCTCGCCGACGTGGTGCTGCTCCGATTCGTCGGCATGCGTCCCGTCCTCGTCCACGGCGGCGGCCCGGCGATCTCGGCCCTCTCCCGGGAGCTGGGGATCGAACCCCGATTCGTGGACGGGCTCCGGGTCACCGACGCCCGCACCATGGAGATCGCCAAGATGGTGCTCTCGGGCAAGATCAGCCCCGACCTGGTCGCCGCCATCCACCGCCACGGGGGCCGGGCGATGGGCCTCTCCGGGGAGGATGGGCCGACGCTCCTGGTCCGTCCCCATCCGCGCAGCGAGGCCGGCGAGCTCGGCTTCGTGGGCGAGGTGGCGGAGGTGAACCCCGAACCGCTGCTGGCGCTGCTCGACCAGGGCCTCATCCCGGTGGTGGCCTCGCTCGGGCTCGGGTATGACGGTCAGGCCTACAACGTCAACGCCGACACGGTCGCCGCCGAGCTCGCCCTCGCCCTCCGGGCCACCAAGCTGCTCCTCCTCACCGATGTCGAGGGTGTCCTCGACGCGGGGGGCGCGCGCGTCTCGGTGCTGGACCCGGACGGGGCCGGCCGGCTGGTCCGGGAGGGCACCGTCCGGGGCGGCATGCTCCCCAAGCTGGAGGCGGCCCTGCGGGCCCAGGCGGCCGGGGTGGCCACCCACATCGTGGACGGACGGCTCCCGCACGCCCTCCTCCTGGAGCTCCTCACCGCCGAGGGGATCGGGACGATGCTGCCGGGAGCGACCGACGCCCCGCTCCCCGCCGGCGGCCCGGCCGCCCCCTCCGCCGGTACCCCGTGAGCGCCTCCGGCCCGCCCGATCCGGCGGTGTCGGACGGCCCGGGCGGGCTGGCCGAGCGCGCCGGCCGTGTCCTCTGCGACACCTACCTGCGCACCCCGGTGACCCTGGTCTCGGGCGAGGGGGCCTGGGTCACGACCGACGCCGGCGACCGGCTCCTGGATTGCGTCGCCGGGATCGCTGTCAACGTCCTCGGCCATGCGCACCCGGCCTGGGTCGCGGCCGTGGGCCGCCAGGCGGCGCGGCTCGCCCACGCCAGCAACCTGTACTACACCGAGCCCCAGGTCGCGCTCGCCGAGCGGCTGGTGGCGACGGCCTTCCCGGCCCGGGTCTTCTTCAGCAACAGCGGAGCCGAGGCCAACGAGGCGGCGATCAAGGTCGCGCGCAAGTGGGGACAGCGCCACCGGGGCGGCGCGCACACGATCGTCACCTTCGCCGGTGCCTTCCACGGCCGCACCCTCGCCACCCTGGCGGCGACCGGGTCGCCGCGGTATTCGGCTCCCTTCCTGCCCATGCCGGCGGGATTCCGCCAGGTCCCGCGCGGCGATCCCGAGCAGGTGGCGGGGGCGGTCGACGACGACGTCGTCGCGATCCTGGTCGAGCCCGTCCAGGGGGAGGGCGGCATCGTCCCCTTCCCCGACGAGGAGCTGCGGGCGCTCCGCCGGCTCTGCGACGCCCGCGACTGCCTCCTCCTCCTCGACGAGGTCCAGTCGGGGATGGGGCGCACCGGCCGGATGTGGGCGCATCAGTGGGCCGGGATCGTCCCCGACGTGATGTCGGTCGCCAAGGGGCTCGCCGGGGGGATGCCGATCGGGGCGACCCTGGTCGGTCCACGGGCCGACGTGCTGGAGCCGGGCGACCATGGCAGCACCTTCGGCGGCAACCCCCTGGCCTGCGCGGCCGCCATGGCCGTGCTGGAGACCATCGAGGTCGAGCGCCTGGTCCCGCACGCCGACCAGGTGGGGGAGCAGCTGCGTGAGCTGCTCGGGGGTCTCGCCGCCAAGGGGCTGCCCGTCCTCGAGGTGCGCGGCCGGGGGTTGATGGTCGGGGTCGGCCTGAAGGTGCCGATCGCGGCCGCGGTCGGGCGCGCCGCCCTCGCGGAGGGGCTCCTCGTCAACCCGATCGGCGACTCGACCCTGCGGCTGGTCCCGCCCCTCATCCTCACCGAGGCCGAGGCCGCCCTCGCCGTGGAGCGGCTGGGCCGGGCGATCGCCGCCGCCGCCGCCGCCCCCCCGGCCGCGGCCCCC
>DAHUZL010000054.1 GCA_027306655.1 Candidatus Dormiibacterota bacterium | reverse complement strand
CCGCACCGGCGCTGCAGCCAGCGGTCGAGGCCCGCGAGCCGGGCCGTGCCGCCGGTGAGGACCGCCCCCCCCCGCCGGTGGGCCCCCGCCAGCCGGGCCGGCAGCTCCTCCACCAGCCCGCCCAGGGCCACGGCGAGGCGCTCCAACGCGGGCAGCAGCGCGGGCCAGAGGTCGGCCTCGGTGACCTGGCCCGTGGCGGCCGGCCGCTCGGGGTCGAGGTCGGGCGCGGTCACCTCCAGCCTCCGCTCGCCGGCCCCGTCCGGCCCGACGCGGAGCTGCTGCTTCACCCGCTCCGCCCCGGCCGATCCGACCCGAACCCCGGTCAGCTCCAGGACCCGGTCGGCGATCAGCCGGTCCAGGTCGTGCCCGCCGAGTGGGTGGGTGGTCCGGGCGACCGTGCCCTCGTGGCAGATCACCGCGATCTCGGTGGCCACGGCCCCGGCGTGCAGCACCAGGGCGCCGGTCGCCGTGCTGGTGGGGAGGTCGGCGCCGAGTGCCGCCGCCAGCGGGGCGTCGACCAGGTGGCAGGTCCGGCTCCCACTGCCGGCGGCGGCGGCGAGAAGCAGCCGGCGGTCGGCGCCGCCGCAGTCGCTGGCGACCGTCAGCACCAGGTCGGGGCGAAAGAAGCGCGACGAGCCCCCGCCCTGGCCGGCGGCGTGGTGGACGAGGGCCTCCAGGGCTGCGTCGTCGGCGATCCGCGCCCCCTCCATCGGCGCGATCAGTACCTCCGGGGCCGCCCCGTGGGGATGCTGCCGCACCGCCCACTCCAGCGCCTCCCGCCCCGCCGGGGCGCGCCGGCGGTCCCCCTCGGTCGGCGCCACCAGGCTGGGTTCCTCCGCCACCAGCCCATCTCCCCGCACCACCACCCGGGTGGTGCAGGTGCCGAGGTCGATGCCGATCCGGCGGGTCAGCACCGCCTGGGTCTCAGCCTCCCCCGACCGCGCCGACGGCGCCAACGGGGCCGCCGGGGGTGCGGTCCAGATCGGCGCCCAGCCGGCGGAGCTTGCCGACCAGGTCCTGGTAGCCGCGGTCGAGGTGGTGCAGGCCGCGACACTCGGTCACCCCCGCGGCGCAGAGCGCGGCGATGACGAGGGCGGCCCCGGACCGGATGTCGGGGACGGTCAGGCAGGCGCCGGCCAGCCGGTCCCCGCCCTGGATGATCGCGCTGCGCCCATCGACGGTCACCCGCGCCCCCAGCCGGGCCAGCTCCGCGACATGGCGGAAGCGGTTCTCGAAGAGGAACTCGGAGACGATCGACATCCCCTCCGCCTGGGTCATCAGCGCCACGTAGGGCGCCTGCAGGTCGGTGGCGAAGCCGGGGTGGGGCCAGGTGGTCATGTCCACCGCCCGCAGCGGCCCGCTCCGCCGCACCCGCAGATGGGCCTCCCCCTCCTCCACCGTGCAGCCGGCCTGGCGCAGCTTCTGGAGCGCGTGGCCGAGGTCGTCGCAGACCAGCCCGTCCAGCTCCACGTCGCCGCCGGTGGCGGCGGCGGCGAAGGCGAACGTGCCGGCCTCCAGGTAGTCGGCGCGCACCGCGTGGTCGGAGCCGTGCAGCGCCTCCACTCCCTCGACCACAATGCGGTCGCTGCCGGCGCCGTCGATGCGGGCGCCCATGCCGCGCAGGCAGACGGCGAGGTCGGCCACGTGCGGTTCCCGGGCGGCGTTGGAGAGCACGGTGATGCCGTCGGCACGGACCGCCGCCATCATGAGGTTCTCGGTGCCGGTGACGGTCGGCATGTCGAGCCGGATGTGGGCTCCGTGCAGCCGGGGGGCATGCGCCACCACCTCCCCGTCGTCGGTCTCGGTGATGGTCGCACCCATCGCGCGCAGCCCCTCGATGTGCTGCTCCACCCGGCGCAGTCCGATGTCGTCACCGCCGGGAAGGGGCAGGTGGGCCTCACCGGCGCGCGCCAGCAAGGCCCCCAGGAGCAGGAACGACGCCCGCATCCGCCTCGCCGGCTCCGCCGGGGGTGTGACCGACCCGAGCGCACCGGCCTCCAGCGTGCAGGTGGGGCCGCGCCGCTCGACCGTGACCCCGAGGGCGCGCAGGCAGGCCGCCATGGAGTCCACGTCCTCGATCTCGGGCACGTTGCGGAGGCGGAGCGGCTCGGCGGTGAGCAGCGCCGCCACCATCTCGGGGAGGGCGGCATTCTTGCTTCCGCTCACCGTGATGCGGCCTTTCAGCGGGTGCCCGCCCCGGATCACCAGGCTCGGGGCGCCGCCCGGGTCGGGCTGGGGGCTCACGGTCGCGGGCGGCCGATGTCGACGGGTTCCGGCTGGGGCCGGGGTCCATCCGACGGCTCGGCGCCCCGCGGACGCGCCGGCGGCCCGACCGGCCGGGGCGGGTCGGCGAGCGGGCGCCCGCGCACCAGGGCGGCCAGCCCCGCCGGCTGGCGCCGCCGCACCCGCACCAGCAGCAGCACCAGCGCCACCCCGAGCAGCACCAGGGCCACGGCCAGGATCTTGCGGTGCCCGAAGATGGCGAGGCCGAGGCACCCCAGGATGGCGGTGACGAGGTAGAAGGCGACCGCCGTCTCGCGGGGGCTGAGACCGAGGGCGAGGAGACGGTAGTGGAGGTGGTGGACGTCGGCGGTGGCGACGCTCCGACCGGCTCGCCGACGCCGCACGATGGCCAGGGCGGTGTCGGCGATCGGCAGCCCGAGCGCCACCACCGGCACGAACAGGGCCAGGACGGCGGTGGTCTTGGCCACCCCCACGATGCTGATGATGCCGATCAGGAGCCCGAGCAGGTGGGCGCCGGAATCGCCCATGAAGATCCGCGCCGGGGCGAAGTTGAAGGCGAGGAAGCCGAGGCACGCGCCGATCAGCGCGGCGCTGAGCATGATCACCTCCGGCTGACCGGGATTGCGGCCCAGCCGGTCGACCGCGGCCACCATCAGGATCGCCGCCACGATCCCCACCACGCCGGCGGCGAGGCCGTCCACCCCGTCGAGGAGGTTGATCGAGTTCTGCATCCCCACCAGCCACACGACCGTGAGCGGGATGGCCAGCCAGCCGAGCGTCCACACCACCCCGGGCAGGTGAACCGTGGTGATGGTGATGCCGAAGCCCCAGGCCACCACCAGCGCCCCCGCGGTCTGGAGCACGAGCTTGGTCCAGGCCGGCAGCCCTTCACGGTCGTCGAGGGCGAAGAGGACAACCACGGCCACCGCGATGCCGACCAGCTCGGCCCAGTCGCCGATGCCCCGCCCGAACAGCCCGATGGCGAGGGCGAAGCCGAGGAGGAGGGCCAGGCCGCCCAGCAGCGCGGTCGGCTGGTCGTGACGGTGGCGTCCCCCGGGGACGTCGACGACGCCGACCCGGAAGCTCAGCCAGCGGGCGAGCGGCACCGACCCGGCCGTCACCACCAGGGCGACCAGGAACGGCGGCAGGGCGGGCAGCCAGGGGTTGAGGGGTGTCGGCATGGCTCAGGACGCGGGCGGGCCGGGGGCGGGCCTGTCCGCCCAGGGTAGGGAACGGGTCGCGGGTGGCGGACATCTGGCAGCGTAGCGACAAACGGGGATTTCGGCCTGATGATCCGAGGCGGCGCTTGACACCTTGGCCGAACAGGTGTACGCTATGCGCACGTTGGGACGACACCCACGTCCCGCGGCGAACACCTGAAGACCGGGCGCGTCGCCGCCAGTGCGGCGGAGACGGAAAACGCTTGGGGAGCGGACGTACCACCGGGTGGCCCGGCAGACCGCGGTGAACCAAGAACCGGGGTCGTCCCGGAGCTTCCCGACCCGAGCGGGAATCCGTGGCCGGGGTCTCGAATGTCCCTTGCCAATGAACGGCGACGCTGGTCGGACCGGACGGTCAGTAGGGCAGCGGGTGGGCGTCGCAGAGCATGCGCGCCCGGGCCCGCACCGTCTCGGCGACCCGGAGGTCGTCGGGCTGGCGGATCACGGTCGCCACCAGCTCGGCGATCACGGCCATCTCCCCCTCGCCCATGCCGCGGGTCGTCACCGCCGGGCTGCCGAGACGGATCCCGCTGGGGTTGAAGCGGCTGGCCGTGTCGAAGGGGATGGCGTTGCGGTTCACCGTGATGCGGACGCGGTCGAGCGCATCCTGGATGGCGCGCCCGGTCTGCCCGAGCGGGCGCAGGTCCACCAGCATGAGGTGGGTGTCGGTGCCGCCGGAGACCAGCCGCAGCCCCCGCTCGCGGAGCCCGTCGGCAAGGACCTGGGCATTGGCCACCACCCGTTGGGCGTAGCCGGCCATCTCGGGCTGGCTCCAGGCGTTGAGCGCCACCGCCTTGCCGGCGATGGCGTGGAGGAGCGGCCCCCCCTGGTAGCCCGGGAAGACCGCCTTGTCCACCCTCGCGGCGAGCTCCCGGCGGCACAGGATCATGCCTCCCCAGGGGCCGCGCAGGGTCTTGTGGGTGGTGAGGGTGACGAGGTCAGCGTGGGGGACCGGGCTGGGGTGGGCGCCCCCGGCGACCAGCCCGGCGAAGTGGGCCATGTCGACCACGAAGGCGGCCTCGACCTCGCGCGCGATGGCGGCGAGCCGGGCGAAGTCGAGGGTGCGCGGATACGCACTGGCCCCCGCCATCAGCACCCGGGGCCGGACCTGGAGCGCCCGCGCCCGCACCTGGTCGTAGTCGAGCTGCTCGGTGGCAGGGTCGACCCCGTAATGCTCGGCGTGGTACAGCATGCCGCTGAAGTTGACCGGGGAGCCGTGGCTCAGGTGGCCGCCGTGGCCGAGATCCATCCCCAGGATGGTGTCGCCCGGCTTGCAGAAGACGGCATAGGCGGCGAGGTTGGCACTGCTGCCGCAGTGGGGCTGGACGTTGGCGTGCTCGGCGCCGAAGAGCGCCATCGCCCGCTCCTGGCACAGCCGCTCCAGCCGATCGACGTGCTCGCAGCCGCCGTAGTAGCGGCGCCCGGGCGTGCCCTCGGCGTACTTGTTGGTGAGCCAGGACCCGACCGCGTCCAGGACCGCGGGGCTGGCGATGTTCTCCGAGGGGATGAGCTCCAGGGTCTCCGCCTGGCGCTGCAGCTCGAGGGCGAGGAGGCCGGCCACTGCGGGGTCGCTGGCACCGATTCGCGCGAGTCGCTCGACGGCCAGGGCCACGTCATCCGCTCCCTCGTGTGCCCGGGCCCGCTCCCGGAAGACCCAGGGCCCCGGCGTCGAGCACGCCGACGCGCACCAGGACCGGGCGATCAGCGGTGCAGTCGAGTATAGAGGAGGGGATGGCGCCCGGCCGATGACCCGGCGGCGCCTCCAGCGCGCCGTCCAGCATTGGCAGCGCGTCGAGCGCGGCGCCGGCGCCCGCGACCGGAGGCTCCCGGTGCCGGTTGGCGCTGGTGGTGGCGCAGGGGCCGCTCCGCTCCAGCAGCCCGAGCAGGAGGGGAAGCCCCGGGACGCGCACGCCGACCGTGCCCGGTCCGCCGAGCCGCCGTCCCGCTCCGGTGGCGGGCAGGATCAGGGTGAGCGGGCCCGGCCAGTGGCGGGCCGCGAATCCCCGCGCTGCGGGGGTCCAGCGCACGTACGGCGCGAGCGCGTCGGCGTCGGCCGCCATCAGGATCGCCGGCTGGTCCCGCGGGCGCCCCTTCACCGCGGCCAGACGCTCCGCCGGGCGCGGGTCCCGGGCGTGGACCGCGAGCCCGGTCACGGTGTCGGTGGGGATCGCGATGACGCCGCCGCGGTGCAGGCAGCGGGCGGCGTCCGCCAGCCCGCGAGCGTCGGCGGGGAAGACCGGCCGCCCCCCGAGCGCGGTCACGACCCGAGGGCGGCCGCCTCCCGCGCCTCGCTCGCCACCGGGGGGAGGCGTGCCTCCACCACCCGCAGGCGCCCGGCGAGGTCGGGGAGGACGGTGCACGCGCTCGCGGGCCAGCGGGCCCGGCAGAGGGCGGCGAGCGGCTCGGCCCGCCGGGGATCCACCTCGAGGAGGAGGGTGGCCGCCGGCGCCAGCAGCGTCGGCACCCCCGCCAGGATCCGGCGGAACGGGTCGAGCCCATCGGCGCCGCCATCGAGGGCCGTGATCGGCTCGTAGGCCGACACCGTCCGCGGCAGGCCCGCCAGCTCAGCGGTGGCGACATAGGGGGGGTTGGCCATGACCAGGTCGTAGGGGCCACGTCCCTGGAGCGGGTCGGTCCACTCCCCCTCGAGGAGGTGGACCCGGTCGTCCAGCCCGTGCCGGTGCACGTTGGCGCGGGCCACCGCCAGGGCGGCGGACGACCGCTCGACGGCGTCGACGGTGCAGTCGCGGTGGTGATGGGCGAGGGCGACCGCGATGCAGCCGCTGCCGGTGCCGAGATCGGCCGCCCGCGGCGGGCGGGCGCGGGCCGGCCGGTCGGCGAGAGCCTGGAGCCCGCGCTCCACCAGGCCCTCGGTCTCCGGGCGCGGGATGAGCACGGCGGGGGAGACCGCGATCGAGAGCCCCATGAACTCGCGGGTTCCGACGAGGTAGGCGGTGGGGCAGCCCTCGCCTCTCTGCCGCAGGAGCGGCCGGAGCGCGTCCAACTCACCGGCGCGGAGCGGGCGCTCGAACTGCAGGTAGAGGTCGAGACGGCGCAGCCCCAGGACGTGGCCCACGAGGAGCTCGGCGTCGAGGCGGGGGGTGGGGATGCCCCGGGCGGACAGGTACGCCGTGCTACGGCGAAGAACCTCGAGGAGGGAGAGGGACATCCGGCGCGATCGTACCCGCGGCGGCGGCGGCGCGGGTCCGCGGTTCGGCGAGGACGAGCGCCCGGGCGCCTGCGACGGCCGCGGCGATGGCCACGAAGGGCGCCAGATTCGGGCGGCCGTCGAGGAGGGATTGGACGTAGGGGAGCGCCACCAGCAGGCTGAGCGCGACCCAGGCGCGGGGCCGCCCCAGCCCGACCCCGTCTCGACCCACCACGACGAGGACCAGGGGGACCAGGAGCAGGAGGTCCTCCAGATGATCGTAGGGGGTGAAGAGGAGCCAGATCGCGAGCGGCACCAGGACCGCGAGGACCCTCGCCTCCGGGTCCGCCCGGGCCGGGACACGCCCCCGCCGTCGGGCCGCGACCACCGCCACCAGCACCGCCAGCAGCGCCCCTGCCGCTGCCAGCCCGGGCCCCCACGCGGTCGTCAGCCCCGCCGGTCGCAGGCCCCGGGGCAGGTCCTGGACCAGCCCGATGGCGCCGGCGAGGTCCCCCTGCAGCCGTGGCACCGCCCCGGCGAACGTGTGCAGGTAGCGCCACCATCCGCCGAGCAGGCCGGGGAGCAGGGCCAGCTGGAGTGCGAACCCGGCGACCGAGCCGCCGATGAAGCCGAGCAGCACCCGCGCCGCCTGGCCGCGATCGGGCCAGCAGCTGCAGGCCAGCAGCGGAGCGGCCGGGAGGAGCAGCTGCGGCTTCCACCACCCCAGGGTGAGCAGCAGCCCGGCGGCGAGCCCGTGTCCGTCCAGGCTGAGGAGCAGGGAGCCGACCAGGACGGCGAGGAGGAGCCCGTCGGGTTGACCGAGCAGGAGGCTCCAGCCGCTCACCCAGAGCAGCACCGCCACCAGCGCGGGGACCAGCGGCCGCCGCCATCCCAGCCGCCGCGCCAGCGCCTCCACGGCCAGGACGGTGAGGCCCACCGCCGCCACCGTGACGACGACGAAGCTGGTCCAGAAGGGGAGTCGGGCGAGCGGGCCGAGCAGCCACGCCACGATCGGGAGGTAGGCGAAGTTCGCCGCCGCCGGGGGCGGCGGCGTGCCCGGCCACACCCGCCGCTCGACAGCGGCCAGCACCACCTGGCGGTAGGGGTCCATCCCGTGCGCCACCACCCGCGCCGCGCTGTAGAGGACCCAGTAGTCGCCGCCCAGCTGGCTCGGCCGGCCGCCGGCCACATGGGGCAGCGCGACCGCCGCCGACCCCACCAGCCCGCCCAGGAGCACGGCCACCGCGCGCCCGAACCACCGACCGGGAGTGGGCGCGCGCCCTGCCGGCGGCCGGGAGGGGGGCGGGATCACGGGACACGTATAACCCAGCCGGCTCCCGCTCCGCCGGGGGGGCGGGTACTGTGGCGCGGACGATGATCGAGGGACCGGACCGACTCCGCTGCGCCTGGGCGACAGGCCCGCTCCTTCGCCCCTACCACGACCGGGAATGGGGCGTGCCCGAGCACGATGACCGCCGCCTCTTCGAGCTGCTCACCCTGGAGGGTGCCCAGGCCGGGCTGAGCTGGGCGACGGTGCTGCGACGCCGAAACGGATACCGCCGCGCCTTCCGCGACTTCGATCCGCGAGCGGTGGCAGCCTTCGACGCCGGCGACGTCGAGCGGTGCCTTGCCGACCCGGGGATCATCCGCCACCGCCAGAAGGTGGAGGCGACGGTGACCAACGCCCGCGCCCTGCTGGCGGTGCAACGACGAGAGGGCAGCTTCGACCGCTACCTCTGGCGGTTCGTGGATGGGCGCCCTCTCCAGCCCGACCGGGCGGCCGCGGCACCCCCGGTGGCCCGGACGCCCCTCTCCGAGCGGATGAGCGGCGACCTTCGCCGGCAGGGATTCCGCTTCGTCGGCCCGACCATCTGCCACGCGCTGATGCAGGCGGCGGGACTTGTCAACGACCACGAGGCGGGCTGCTTCCGCCGCATCGAGGTCACCCGCGGCGGGTGATGCGCGCGGCGGGCGGCGAGCGCGGCGGGGATCCGCCCCCGGTCGGCCGCCCCCGGATCCCGCTCCCAGGCAGGCCGCGGCCGGCCCGGGAGCGGGATCGATCAGCCCGAGGTCCGCGCCGCCGCCAGGGCCGCCTCGGGAGCCGCCGACGATGGCGCCGCGCCCACCAGGGCGGCGACGCGCCGGCCGAGGTCGGCGTCGACCTGGCCCCAGTAGTCGAGGGCTCGGCCAAGCACCGGGGCGCTCACCCCCTGGCGCAGGTGGCCGGCGATGTTGCCCGCCAGCCGCTCCCGCGCCGGCTGGTCGAGCACCCGGCGCACCAGGGCGCCGGGCTGGCCGAAGTCGTCGTCGTCGCGGCGCTTCGTGTAGGCGGCCCGCACCATCTCGCCTGCCGCCGACCAGCCGGGCTCCAGCAGCGAGGGGTCCGCGCGCGGACCGCCGTAGCTGTTGGGGGCGTAGACCGGGTCCCCGGGATTGCGGTACCGCATCGCCCCGTCCTTGTTGTAGCTGTGCACGGGAACACGGGGTTGATTGATCGGGAGCTGCAGGTAGTTGGCGCCGATGCGATGACGGTGGGTGTCGGGATACGAGAACAGTCGCCCCAGCAGCATCTTGTCGGGGCTGGGACCGATCCCGGGCACCATGTTGGCGGGCTCGAACGCCGCCTGCTCCACCTCGGCGAAGTAGTTGTCAGGGTTGCGGTCCAGCACCATTCGGCCCACCTCCTGGAGCGGGTAGTCGCCGTGGGGCCAGACCTTGGTGAGGTCGAAGGGGTTGAAGCGGTAGTCGGCCGCCTCGGCGAACGGCATCACCTGGACGGACAGCGTCCAGGATGGCGCGTCACCGCGTGCGATCGCCTGGTGCAGGTCGCGGATGTGGCAGTCGGGGTCCTCCGCCGCCATCGCCTTGGCCTCGGCATCGGTGAAGCACTGGACCCCCTGGTCGGTCTTGACGTGGTACTTGACCCAGAAGCGCTCGCCCCCGGCATTGGCCCAGAGGTAGGTGTGGCTGCTGTAGCCATTCATGGTGCGCCAGCTCCGGGGGGTGCCCCGGTCGCCCATCAGCCAGGTGACCTGGTGGGCCGACTCCGGCGACAGCGTCCAGAAGTCCCACTGCATGTCGTTGTCGCGCAGGTGGGTGTCGGCCCGGCGCTTCTGGGAGTGGATGAAGTCCTGGAACTTCTGCGGGTCGCGGATGAAGAACACCGGGGTGTTGTTGCCGACCATGTCGTAGTTGCCCTCATCCGTGTAGAACTTGAGGGCGAAGCCGCGGGGGTCGCGGGCGGTGTCGGCGGAGCCGAGCTCCCCCGCCACCGTGGAGAAGCGGGCGAACACCGGAGTGCGGCGGCCGCGGCGGAGGAAGTCGGCCCGGCACCACTGGTCGGCGCCCTGGGTGGGCTCGAAGAAGCCGTGGGCCCCGCCCCCCTTGGCATGGACGACCCGCTCGGGGACGCGCTCACGGTTGAACTGGGCCATCTTCTGGACCAGGTAATGGTCCTGGAGCAGGATCGGGCCATCGGGACCCAGGGTGAGCGAGTGCTCGTCGCTGGCGGCCGCGATTCCGGCGTCGGTGGTCGTGACGGGACGGTCGTCATCCATGCGGGTCCTCCTCGATGGTGGGGCGGGCGCGGGGGGGCGGGGCGGTCCGGCAGCGGGGACAGAGCCCCCAGAATGTCACCTCCGCCTCGTCGACAACGTAGCCGGCGGCGGCCGAGGGCTCCAGGCAGGGCGCATCCCCGACGGCGCAATCCACGTCGTGGGTGGCGAGGCAGCGCCGGCAGACGACGTGGTGATGGTTGTCCTGGACCCGGGCCTCGTAGAGGGCGGGGCTGCCCGCCGGCTCGATCCGGCGCACCAGCCCGGCGGCGGTGAGGTCGCCGAGGACGTTGTAGACCGCCTGGGTGGAGACGCTGCCGATCCGGGCCCGCACCAGGCCGGCCACCGTGTCGGCCCCGGCGTGGGGATGGCCGAGCAAGCTCTCGTAGGCGGCGAGCCGGGTGGCGGTGACCCGGATCCGCGCCCGCCGCAGCTCCAGGACCAGCGGATGAGCGCCGCCCGCGGCACGCGGACCCCACCGAGCCGCCCCCACCGTCTCCATCTCCCGTCCGATGGTAGCGCCCCGAGCTGTCGGACGCAAGGCACTCCAGTCTTGGAATGAGTCCATTTTCCTGGGGCGGCGACCGGCGGGCGCCCCACCTCGAGAGGTCGCTCCCGGAGTCGGCGCTTAGAATCGGTGCGGTGGACTTCGAGACGCGCGCGATCCACGCGGGCCAGGAGCCGGACCCCGCCACCGGCGCGGTGACGGTCCCGATCTACGCCACCTCGACCTTCCGACAGCATGCGGTCGGCGAGCACCAGGGGTACGAGTACTCGCGCACCGGCAATCCCACCCGCCGGGCGCTGGAGACGTGTCTCGCATCGCTGGAGGGAGCGACCTCGGGCTTCGCGTTCGCATCGGGGATGGCGGCGGCCGCCACCGTGACCGAGCTGCTCGACCCGGGTGACCGGGTGCTGGCGGTGAGCGACGTGTACGGCGGCACCTACCGGCTCTTCACCACGGTGCTGGCCCCCAAGGGCTACCGATTCCAGACCATCGAGTGCGACCGGGTCGAGAGCGAGCTCACCGACCGCCTGGACGGATCCACGCGAATGCTCTGGCTGGAGTCGCCCACCAACCCACTTCTGGGCGTCGTCGACATCGCCCGGGCCGCCGAGGCGGCGCATGCCGCCGGGGCGATGGTGGTGGTCGACAACACCTTCGCCACCCCGTACCTGCAGCGTCCGCTGGAGCTCGGCGCCGACCTCGTTCTCCATTCCACGACCAAGTACCTGGGCGGCCACTCCGATGTCGTCGGCGGGTTCCTCGCCACCCGCACCCCCGAGCTGGCCGAGCGCCTGGCCTTCCTGCAGAACACGGTGGGTGCGGTGGCGGGCCCGTTCGACGCGTGGCTGGTCCTGCGCGGGCTGAAGACGCTGGCGGTGCGGATGCGCCAGCACTGCGCCAATGCGCGGGAGGTGGTCGAGCTGCTCCAGGGCCACCCCGCGGTGGAGCAGGTCCTCTACCCGGGCCTGGCCGACCATCCCGGCCACGCGATCGCCGCGCGCCAGATGGCCGACTTCGGGGCGATGGTGTCGTTCCGGGCCCGGTCCGAGGCGGCCGCGCTCCGGATCGCGGCCCAGACCCGGGTGTTCACCCTGGCCGAGAGCCTGGGCGGTGTCGAGAGCCTGATCGAGCACCCGGGCCGGATGACGCACGCGTCCACCGCCGATTCGCCCCACCCGGTCCCCGGCTCGCTGGTCCGCCTCTCGGTGGGGCTGGAGTCGAGCCGCGACCTCGTCTCCGACCTGGAGGCGGCGCTGGCCGACGAGACCCGGTAGCGGACGCGGTCAGCCGCCGTCGGCGGGACGGCCGGCGAGGTACTCCAGGAGGTCGGAGCGGGTGAGCAGCCCGTCGGCGCGGCCCCCGTCGGCGACCACCACCGCGCTGCCGCGGGAGAGCTCCTGGAACACCTCGTCCAGCGAGGTGGCCGGGGTCACCACCGCCAGGGGCGGCTCCATCGCCTCCGCCACATCCTCGTGGACCGCGTCGGGGTCGCGGAAGACGCGCTCGAAGAGCCCCCGCTCCTGGAGCGAGCCCACGATCTCGGCGAGCGACTCCGCCTGGGGATGGCGCACCACCGGCAGCTGGGAGATGGAGTGCCGCTGCATCAGGCCGATCGCATGGCCGACCTTCTCATGGGATCCCACCGTGACCAGCCGGGGCGCGCCGGGCGCACCCACCGACTTGAAGCGAAGCACCTCCCGCACCGTGGGGGCACGAGCGGGGCGCTCGAGGAAGCCGTACCCCGCCATCCAGTTGTCGTCGTAGAACTTGGAGAGGTAGGCACGGCCCCCGTCGGGGACGATGGTGAGCAGCGTCGCCGACGCGGGGAAGCGGCGCGCCACTTGGAGCATGGCGAACACGGCGGTGCCGGCGGAGCCCCCCACCAGCAGCCCCTCCTCGCGTGCCAGCCGGCGCGCGGTGGCGAACGAGTCTCGGTCGGAGACCGCGATCGTCTCATCCACCAGGGTGCGGTCGAAGGTGCTCGGCCAGAAGTCCTCACCGATCCCCTCCACCAGGTACGGATGCACCGTGGCGGAGGAGTAGATCGAGCCCTCCGGATCGGCCGCCACCACGAGCAGGTCGGGCCGGCGCTCGCGGAGGGCGCGGGCGGTGCCGGAGATGGTGCCGCCGGTCCCCACCGAGAGCACGAGAGCGTCGAGCTCGCCTTCGGTCTGCTCCCAGATCTCGGGCCCGGTGGTCTCGTAGTGGGCGGTGGGATTGGCCTCGTTGGTGTACTGGTCGGGCTTGTAGGCGCCGTGGATCTCCTCGGCGAGCCGGTCGGAGACCGAGTAGTAGCTCTCCGGGGAGTCGGGAGGGACCGCGGTCGGGCAGACCACCACCTCGGCGCCGTAGGCGCGCAGCAATGCGATCTTCTCCCGAGACATCTTGTCGGGCATCACGAAGATGCAGCGGTAGCCCTTGATCGCCGCCGCCATCGCGAGGCCGACGCCGGTGTTGCCGGAGGTCGGCTCGACGATCGTCCCGCCCGGTCGGAGCCGGCCCTCCCGCTCCGCCCGCTCGATCAAGCGCAGCCCGATGCGGTCCTTGACCGAGCCTCCCGGATTGAGATGCTCCAGCTTGGCCAGCAGGGTCGGCCCACCGGGCGGGCCGATCTTCTGCAGCCGGACCACCGGGGTGCGGCCGATGCAGTCCAGCACCGTGGGGTACGGGCGGGCCATCGGGGGGCAGTGTACGGCCGCGGGGGCGCGGCGTAAGCCGCGATCACGGGGCGGCCGGGCACGGCCGGCCACGATCGTGCCTGCATCGGGCGGCCCCGCCCGCCCACCGTCCTCGGATGGCCGCCGCCCGGGCTCCCTACCGCAGCAGCCGCGAGAGGCGGCGGTCAGCCAGCGGCGTGCCGTGAGTCTGGCAGGTGGCGCAGTACTGGAGCGAGCGGGTCGCGAATGACACCGATCGGACCACGTCCCCGCAGGCGGGACAGGCCTGGCCCGCCCGTCCGTGCACGCGCAGAGCGCGCCGCTTGCCGTCCGTCAGCTCTGCCGGGGACCGGCCGACCGCTCGCTCCACCGCTTCGCCGAGGACCGTCGCCAGCGCGATCCGCAGGGCGTCCGTCTCCGGGCCCGACATGCTCCTCGCCGGTCGGAAGGGTGAGAGCCGGCACGCGTGGAGGATCTCGTCGGAGTAGGCATTGCCGATGCCCGCGATCAGGGATTGGGTGGTGAGCGCGGACTTGATCGTGCCGGGCGCCGCCGTCAGGATCCTCGCCAGGGCGGCCGTGTCGAGGCCCGGACGGAGAGCGTCGGGGCCGAGGCCGGCCACCGCGGGAACCTCCGTCAGGTCCCGCACAACCCAGAGGGCGAGACGCTTCTGCGTCCCGGCTTCGGTCAGATCGAGGCCGGGGCCGTCTGGCCGGCCGAGGTCGGCGCTGAGGCCGAGCCGAAGCGCGAGCGGACCCCGGGTGGGCCGAGCCCGAGCGGCGGGCACGCTGTCGTACCAGCGGACCCATCCCCCCCGCGACAGGTGGATGACAAGCCGGAGGTCGTCGACCTCGACGAAGAGGAATTTGCCGCGCCGCCCGCAGCCCGTCACCGGGCGACCGATCAGCGCCTTGATCGGCGGGTCGACCGTCTTGAGGGCGGCGAACGAGGCCAGCTCGCACCGGCCGATGCGGCGGCCGGCGATCCGGGCGTCGAGGAATCGGGCCAGCGCCTCGACCTCGGGCAGCTCGGGCATGGCGCCATTCAAGCGGGTCGCGGGGCGCGGAGGTGCCGGACGCCTCGCGAGGGCGGACCCACCCGGGGTGCCAGGGCGCCCGCGCATGGACCGACCGCCGTCCCCGTCCGGGCTACCGCCGGATGCTCTCCGAGCTGGGGAGGGGTGCTCCGTCGGGCGAGGTCTGCCGGATCAGCTCCGCGATCCAGTCGCCGAACCGCTCCTGGACCCGGTAGCGATCGCCTGCGAGGGTGGCCACCTCGACCCGGACCAGGCCCGCGTTCCGCAGCGCGGCCAGGTGATAGACGATCTCGTCGGGTGTCAGCGCGGCCGCCTCGGCCACCTCGGCCGTGGTTCCCGCGCCGCCCAGGAGGGCCCGGACCACGGCCAGGCGTGGCACCGGGGCGAGCGCGCGCAGGAGGTCCGCGGCGGGCTGAAGACGCCCGTCAGGCGGCAGGGGCGGCCGCGGCGCCGCGACCGCCAGCCTGCGGTGATGGAGATAGACGGTGTGGAGCAGCGCCTCGCCCACGGTGGCCCCGGTTCCCCGGCGGGTCACGAAGAGGTACACGGCAGCCACGGCCGCGGTCGCCACCGCCAGGTCGGCCCAGCCGGCGGCGAAGCCGGCCCCTGTGACGCGCCGGGCGATCGCCAGCGCGCCGGTCGTGACGCTGACGATCACGGCCAGGTCGATGGCGATCGCCAGGCCGGTGCGCAGCCAGATCGGGAGGTGGACCATCGGCTCGCGCCCCGTGGTCGGGGCCCGCCGGATGGCGAGGTAGCCGCCGACGCCGATGACCAGGAGAAGCCCTCCCTGCACCGCCAGGCGGGCGATGCGTGTCAGGAGGTGCTCGATCGGGATCCCGGCCACCACCCCGAGGAGGACGAAGACCAGGACCCATACCGCCGCGCTGGGGACCATCCCCTCCACGAAGGTCCGGCGACGCAGGCCGAAGGCGCCCGCCACCAGGGTGGTGTAGATGCGAAGCCCGGGGATGAGCCGAGTAACCCCGATCCCGAGCGGGCCGGAGGACCGCACGCGCCGGGAGACTCGCTCCAGGGCCCCGCGCTGGTGGAATCGGACTGCGAGGCCGGTCAAGCCGTGCTCGCCTACGATCCTGGCCCAGCTGAACCCGACCACCGCCCCCGCTACGCAGGCTGCGACGGCCAGCGGGATGAACACCCAGGGGTCCAGCCCGCCGGCGGCGATCAGCAAGCCTGCGACCACGAGAGTCAGCTCCCCGGGCGCGAACGGCAGCGGGACCCCCGCCTCCTCCACGAAGAGCAGGCTGCAGAGAAGGACGATGGCCACCACGCCGTGGAGGCCGGAGAGGAAATTCATCGGGGCCACCCCCGCATCGGCCGATCGCTCCGCCGGGGGTCAGCAGACCTCCCCGCCGACACTAACGCTATCGCAATCCGGAGCCGACGGCCGGTAGCCAAGAGCGAGCCGGCAGGCGGACGGCCGAATCCGATCCCGAAAGACGCGTGGCGGGGCGCCGTGGTG
>DAHUZL010000053.1 GCA_027306655.1 Candidatus Dormiibacterota bacterium | reverse complement strand
CCGCGCCCGCGCGCCGCGGCCGGCGCCCCGGTGGGCGGGGTGGTGGCGGACCGCCCCACCGCGGTCCGGTCCGAGGAGGCCGCCCCGGCTGGCGGAGAGCCGTCGCCCGGGGCGGCGGGATCGACCCGCGGCCCGGACGGCATCGGGGCGCCGGCGATCCGCCGGGTCGCCCGCACCGCCGCCCGCGGCACGTCGTGCGCGACCAGTCCCACCCCGACCGCGGCGGTCGCCAGCCCTGCCGCACCGACCAGCCGAGCCGCCCGCACCGTCCCCATGTCCTGGGGGAAGAGGTGACGGGGGAGGGTCAGCATCAGCCACACCGTGAGGATGGCGAAGCAGCACTTGACGAACTGGTCGCCCTGGGCGGCGCTGCCCACCGCGGCGAGCACGCCCCCGCCGGCCCCGGCGGTGCACCCCGCCGCCGTCGGGGCGAGGACCGGACAGCCGGCCGCAGGGCTGGCGGGCGCCAGCCCCGACGCGGTCGACACCACCGCCACGAACACGAGGAACACCACCGTCTGCACCACCACCACCAGGGAGAGCCCGACCAGGGCTCGCAACCAGCGGGAGAAGAGCGCCCCGCCGCCGGGGACGGCGAGCGCCAGCACCGCCACCGCGCTGAACGCGGCCAGCAGCGACAGCACCAGGTAGCGCAGCAGGTAGCTGAAGGCGACCACCACCGCCAGCCCGGTGAGGACGGTGAATGCCACCATCCCCACCAGACCGTCGGGCACGTCATAGCCGTTGCGTCCGTGGGGGCCGACGCCGGCCCAGACATTGGTGAAGGTGGGGGTGGTCCCCCAGTAGATGTCGGCGTAGCGGCAGTCGGCGGCGCGCTGGCCCTGGCCCGCCCGTGGCTCGCCCGGCAGCGGCAGGACGCCGAGCTGGCCCTGGACTCCGTCGCCGCTGCCGCTGCCCTCGAGGCAGTCCTGGTTGTGGTTGTCGTTGACGGAGTTGTCGACGTTGGTGCACAGGGGCTGGCTGGGGACGACCACGGTGGCGTCGCAGTTGACGTCGTGGAGGGGAGGGCCGAGCACGTTGTCGCTGCGGTCGAGGACCTCCTTGGCAAAGTCAGGGTCGTCGCTGGCGATGCAGTGGGACTGGGTGTCGGTGGGATCCATCCAGGGCTTGACCAGGACCGCCAGCTGGGGGGAGGTGCCCGGCCAGGCGAGGTGGATCCCGGGATGCACGATGGGACTGTCGGCAGGGCAGTAGGCGGTGATGGCGAGCACCGTCATCATGTTTAGCGGTCCCCCGCGGGTGGCCAGGGCGGTGGTCGGCGCGCGCAGCGCCGCCGTCACCAGCGATTGCGACAGCCAGCTGCCGGCGTCGATGATGCGGCCGGCGACGTGGAGGGGGAGATCGGCCGCCAGCACCGCCGCCGCCACCAGGCAGGGAACCACGTGGCGGCGCAGCTGCAGCTGCTGCCCGGCCATGAACAGGATCACCTGCACCAGGAAGACCAGCACCAGCAGGCCCAGGCAGAGGGGGACGGTGAGGTGGTCGAAGGTCTCCACCCAGGGGATGCATCCCTGAGCCCCGCACGCGTGGGCCGGCTCTCCCAGGCTGCCGTCGTAGCTGTCCACCTGGGGATTGCTGCCCACCATCGTGGTGACGAAGTGCCAGGGCCCGGTCGTGATCGCCCCCGACACGGGATCGATGTGGGCCGGGTCGGGACTGCCGTCGAGGCTGCCCATCAGGGTGATCGGGCCCGTCACGATCGCGTCGAGAATGGTGCAGCCGGGGTCGAGGATGCCCCCGCACTGCTGGCTGGTGCGATCCGCTCCGATCGGATTCCGCGGCCGGGGCGCCCCGGCGCGGAGGACCAGGCCGGGTGCGCCGCCGGAGCCGGCCGGCCCGGGACGGCCGGGGTGCGGGGCCGCCAGCGCCGCCCCGAGGCCCTCGGCGAGCAGCAGCGTCAGCGTCAGTGTGCGCAGCCGCTGCCCGGCGCGGCGGGCCCCGCCCCGGGACGGCGTGCGCACGCCTCACGGTCCGGTGGCGCTGGTCGACCCGCAGGCGGAGCTGGTGCACGCGGTGTTGCTGCCGGTCAACCCCTCCACGAATCCGAGGATCGCCCCCTCGTTGACGATCAGGAGCACTCCCACCATCACCGTCACCAGCCCCTGCAGCGCTGCCGCCCGCCGCTGCGCGCTGTCGAGCGCGGTCATGTAGCGGATCGCCGCCACGCTGAGGCAGAGGACCGCGATCGCCCCCAACGCGAGGGTGGTCACCGTGTGGATCACGGTGTCGAGCCCGGTGAGGAGCGTGGCGGCGGTCGGCGGCGGCACCGGTGACGCCTCAGCCCGCCCGGCCCGGTGCGCCCGCGGTTACCACCGGTGCCTCCTCCTGCAGCGGGACGCCCGGCGCCGGCCCCAGCCGGGCGCGCGACGGAACCGGCAGCCCCACCGCGGCCCGCAGGCGGCGATCGCGGTACCAGCGGCGCTGGCGGACGATCGCCGGTTGCGCCGAGCTGTGCAGCAGGAGGGCGTCCCACGGGTCGAGGCGGCGGATGTCGTCGGGGTGGAGGAGGGGCTGGGCGGCCTGCGCCTGGGCCGCTGCGGCGTTGTCGGTGCCGGAGCCGCGGACATGGAAGGTGGAGGTGCCGGCGAGGCGGCTGGCCTGGTCGAGCAGGTCCACCTCGGAGATGCCGGCCAGCAGCAGCTTGGCCCGGCAGTTGGACCACAGGGCGGCGACCGCCTCGGCCCCGTAGGTGGCGCGGACCGAGGCCAGATCCTGCGCCAGGAGGCACAGCCGCACCCCCTGGGAGCGACCCAGCTGGGTCAGTGCGGGCAGCTCGGGGAGGTGGGTCAGCTGGGCGAACTCGTCGAGGACGAAGGCCGCCGCGGGCGCCGGAGGGCTGGCGAAGCATGCCCGCCAGGCCCGCGACAGCAGGGCGCCCACCAACCCCCGGATCAGGATCGCGTCGTGAGGGGTGACGACGCAGTAGAGCGTCCGCAGCCGTCCGTCGGCGATCCACGCCGGGTCGAAGTCGGAGGCCCCGGTGGCCGCCACCACCTGGTCGGCCCCATACGGGCCCAGCTGCGCGATGCACGTCGCCACCACCCCCATCGCGGTGCGATCGCCCCCGGCCAGCGAGCCCTGGACGATGCGGCGGGCGACCGGGTGGGCCACGGCATCGGGGAGCTCCTCGGCCGCTGTCTCCTGGAGCAGCCGGAGGAGGTCGCCGAGCGTGAGGCCGGCGACCGCCGCCTCGACCACGAGGCCGTGCAGAAGCTGGCGGGCGAGGTCGTGCCAGAAGGGGTCGCGGTCGGGCGCGCGACCCATGAGCAGGCCCGCGGTCCGCAGCGCGTCGTCGGCGGTGACGACGGCGCCGAGCGGGTTCCAGCGGTCGGTGGGCGCCAGCATGGGGGCGAAGACGGCGGCCGGGCCCAGCCGCTGGCGGTGGGCCAGCGTCCGCGTGACCAGCTCCCCCTTGGGGTCCGTGACCACGACCGGCCCCGGCCACTCCAGCACGGCCGGGACCGCGTAGCCGCTCGACTTGCCCGCCCCGGTCGGGCCCAACACCAGGACGTGGTCGTCGGGGGTGCTCCAGAGCGCGCGACCGTGGTGGGTGCCCAGCCGGAACCGGGGGGCGGCGCACTCCGCGCCCGGGGCCGAGCCGTCGCGGGTCGGCACCTGTCGCTCCCCGTCGGGGCGCGACCCCGCTCCGCCTGGCTCCGCCGCCCGGCCGGCCCCCGGTCGTCCGCGGGTCGCCCCGGCCCGCGCGGCGAGCCCCAGCGCCGCCGGCCGCCAACTGCCGCGGAGCTGGGCCAGGTCCGCTCGGCGTGCATGGTCGGCCCGCCCCAGGACGCCCCCCTTCACGGGCCGTCGCCGCCGCCGCCACCAGCCCCCGGCGCGGACGGCGGCCAGGCCTGAGGCCGTCCCCAGGAGGGTGAGGGCCGCCCAGAAGACCGGGGCGGCTCGGCGGGGCGCCGCGATCCCGTTCGGGGTCAGCGCCGGCCGGAGCAGCAGGTCGGGGAGCAGCCCGGCCGAGTAGGGGCCGAAGTGCGCCCCCTGGCTGATCCCGGCCGCCAGCCACACCAGCGCGCTGCCGTACACCAGCACCGCCAGCCCGGCGGCGAGCAGCGGCGCGGCATGGGCACTGCCGGGAGAATGGCCGCTGCCCTCTCCCGTCACCGCAGCGCCTCCGCACGCCCGGTTCGCACACCCCTCTGGTCCCGCCAGCCGGCGGCGACGGGGCGGGACCTCGCGACCCCGTCACAGGATGGGTGCGCAGGTGCGGCGCGTCGGTGAAGGGATTGTCAGATCCGCGGTCGACAATGGGCCGGTGGCCCCCTCCTCCCTGTCCTCTCCGTCCCCGAGCGGCCTCGGCCCGGGGCCGCGTCCGCCGGTCCTGGTCGTGGACGACGACCGTGACAGCCGCACCGTGACCGGTGCGATCCTGGTCCGGGCGGGGTTCGTCGTGGTGGAGGCGGCGGGCGCCCTGGCGGCGCTCGAGGCGGCCGCCGAGACCCGGGTCGCGTGCGCGGTTCTGGACGTCCACCTTCCCGACTTCAGCGCCTTCGAGCTCTGCCGCCGACTCCTCCACAGCCACCGGTGGGATGCGACGCCGGTGGTCTTCGTCAGCGCCAGGACCCCCGGCCCCGAGCTGCGCCGGCGGATGGAGGCCCTTGGCTTCGTGTACCTGGAGCGGCCCTTCCGGGCGGCCCAGCTCCTGGCCGCGGTGGGCGACGCGCTCGCGACCGGCGCGGGGCTCGGGGCCGGTCAGCGGCGGAGGTGGCAGGTGCTGGCGGGGGCCGAGGAGGCGGTGCTGGCCTGAACGGGGCGCAGCTCAGGTAGCCCGTCCCTCCGCCGGCCGGCCGTCGCCTATCCGGTGCCTTGGCCGTTGCCGGTGCCCTGGCCGTTGCCGTTGCCCTGGCCGGCGCCCTGCCCCTGCCCCTGGCCGTCGCCCGCGGGCGCCGTCCCCGGGGCGGCCGCCGTCACCGGGCGCGGTCCGGGGTCGCCGGGGAGGTCCGACGGCCCGGTGCCGCACCAGTAGTAGTTGCCGCTGTTGTAGGTCCAGTAGCGGCAGATGCCGCGGTAGCGGACGTTGGTGACGGGGCCGCCCGCGCCGCCGCCGGCGATGCCCAGAACGGCGGTCGTGGGGCCGGTGCCGGGAAGGTAGTAGACACGCTGCCCCGCCGACCCGTCCACCGTGAGCCCCGGCGGGGTGGGGAAGTACCGGTTGGGCGTGGGCGCGAGCGCCGCCGTCATGAAGGCGTTCCACAGCGACGCCGCCCCGCTGATCCCGTTGATGCCGCCGCCGTACATCGGCGCGTCGTCGGCGTTGCCCACCCAGGTGCCGGTCACCAGGGTGGGCGTCCATCCGACCGCGAGGTTGTCGCGCAGGTCGTTCGACGTCCCGGTCTTGACCGCCACGGTCCGTCCCGGCACCACCAGGTCGGTCGCCGGCCCGAAGGCGAGCAGGCGGTTGGCGTTGCGCGAGAGGATGACGTTCATGATGTACGCCACCCGCGCCGAGAGGACGCGCCGCGCCCGGGACGGGGCGGTGTAGAGGAGGCGGCCTCCGGCCGTCGTCACCCGGGTGACGAAGCGGGCCGGACGGAGCAGCCCCTGGGTGGCGAGGACCGACCCCACCTGGGCGGTCTCCCAGAGCGGGATCGGGTAGGCCCCGAGGGTGAGGCTGGGCCCGTAGGCGGCGGCGGGCCCCCCCAGGGTGGTGATGCCCATCCGGCGGGCGAGCTCCACCACCCGCCGCACCCCGGTGCGGAGCTCGACGCGGACGGCGGGCACGTTGAGGGAGTTGCCGAGCGCCACCTGCGCCGGGACCACTCCCTGGTAGACGCCCTCGTAGTCGTGCACGACGAAGGGCCCGCGCCCGCCCGGCGGCCCGCCCCGCGGCAGCGACAGCGGCGCGTCGAGGACGGGGGTGGTCATGGTCACCGCGTGGGCGGCGAGGGCGGCGCTGTAGGTGACCAGCTTGGCCGTCGACCCCGGCTGGCGCGGCGCGGCGGCCATGTCGATCTGCCCGCCGGGCACCCCGGCGCCGGCGCCCCCCACGTAGGCGATGACGTCGCCGGTGCGGGGGTCAATCGCCACCAGCGCGCCGTCCGTCATGTGCATCGGCTGCCCCTGGGCCACCGTGGCCGTCACCAGCCGCTGGGCCAGCCGCTCCAGACCGAGCCGGAGCGGGGTGTGCACCCGCAGCCCCAGGGCCACGACGGCGGGACCGAACCGGGCGGCGAGCCAGCGCTCCACGTGGTCGACGAAGTACGGAGCCAGGTCGAGGGTCGTCGCCGGTGTGCGGCGCAGCGGCAGCGGTGCGACCGACGCCGCCCGCGCCCGCGCCGGTTTCAGGTCGCCGGCGGCCACCATCGACGCCAGCACCACCTGCTGCCGGTCCCGCGCGCCGCTCAGGTTGACCAGCGGGTCGAGCGCGCTGGGGGCGGGCAGCAGCCCGGCGAGCAGGCTCGACTCCGGCAGGGTCAGCTGGCTGGCGTGAACGCCGAAGTAGGTGAGCGCGGCCGCCTCGATCCCGGTGGCGCCATCGCCGAAGTAGACGTCGTTGACGTACTGGTCGAGGATGGTGCGCCGCGACTCGGTGGCACTCAGCTCCTGGCCGAGCAGGATCTCTCGGATCTTGTACGAGATGCTGCGGTTGTCGGTGAGGTAGCGGAGCTTGGCGAGCTGTTCGGGGATGGTGCTCGCCCCCTGCAGGGTCCCGTGGTGGAGCACGTCGTGGAGGGCGGCCGCCACCAGCCGCGGCCAGTCGATGCTGCCCCCGGTCCAGAAGCTGCGGTCCTCGGTGGCCACCACCGCGCGGAGAAAGCTCGGGGCGACGCGCGCGAGCGGCACCGGGATCCGGCTCTGGCCGGGGGCGTGCAGGTCGGCGATCTCGGTCCCGTTCGCCGCGAAGATCAGGGTGTCGGTCGGGAACCGGTGGGGGGTGGGCAGCGCCCCCAGGACCCGGGTGAGCGCCGCCGCCGGGCCGGTGCCGAGAGCGACGGCGAACACCAGGACGAGGAGGGTCGCGACCAGCCCGCTCACTCCCTGTGAGCGCCGGCGGCGGGAGCGAGGGCGGCTCCCGATCGGGGCCGGCCGCCCGGGCCGTCCCCCCCGCGACGCGCGCACCGGGCGCGATCGGCCGCCCGGTGCGCGCGTGAGGCGGTCGCCGGGGGAGGGGGCGTTCCACATGGCCTGGCAGACTCGGGCACGGCGCGCTGCCCGAGCCGGCCGGCACGGTCGGGACCCGGACGGGCGGGGAGGCGCCCTGCGCGCCGTGCCCAAATCTGGAACGCCGGGGACGGCCGGAAGGTTTCACCTGGGAGCGGGCGGGTTGGCCGTAAGATCTCGGTCGCGGCCCTCGTCTCCCGCGAGCGGTCGGCCTCGGCAGAGGAGTCCCGGTGCGCCCACCGACGGTCACCCCCCGGTCTCCGGGTCCGCTCCGCGCCGGCCGACGATGATCGATCCCACCCGGCCGGGGACGCTCGCCGGCCTACCCCGCGAGCCCCGGGGGGGATCGCCCCGTCCCCCCCGGCGCGCGCGCTGGCAGATCACCCTGGTGGGGCTGGTGCTCCTGATCGTGATCGCGGTGGTGCGCGGCCTCCACGCCCTCCCCCTCCCGAAACCCTCCCACGCGGCGCCGGCGGCCGCGGTGGCGGGGTACCTCCAGGGGGTGGGCCGGGGGAGCCCGTCGGAGATGCTCGCCTACCTGGCGCCGCCGGCCCGATCCCAGCTGACCAGCTCGGTCCGGGCGATCCGCGGCGTGCACCTGGTGGTCGCGTCGGTGGTGGTCACCGGCGTCGAGCTCGGCCGCCGCCGGGCGGTGGTCCAGCTCATCGCCACGGTCTGCTTCCACGCCGCGGGGGCCCCGCCCCGGTGCGCGCCGCTCGCCCGCCATCCGCTCGGGCTGGCCACCAGCCTGGCGGCGGTCGAGCAGGGCGCGCGCTGGTACGTGGCGGCCCCGATGGTCCCCCGGGCCTGAAGCGCCCGGCTCACCCGCCCGCCGGTCCCTCGACCCCCGGCTCCAGCATCCGCTCCGGATCGAGCAGGCGGTCCAGCGCCGCGTCGTCGAGGTCGGTCTGCTCGCGGGCCACCTGCCGAACCGTCAGTCCACGGGCATGGGCGGCGTGGGCGATCGCGGCGGCGGCGTCGTAACCGATCGCGGGGACCAGCCCAGTGCAGATCGCGAGGCCCTCACGGACCAGCTCCGCCCCCCGCGACGAGGCGCGCAGCCCGCCGACGCAGCGGCGCGCGACGTTGATGGTGGCGCGGCTGAGCAGGTCGATCGACTCCAGGAGCGCATGGCCCGCCACCGGGAGCATGACGTTGAGCTCCAGCAGCGAGCCGGTGGCGGCGGCGAAGCCGATCGTGGCGTCGTTGCCGACGACGCGCGCCACCACCATGCAGAGCGACTCGATGATGACCGGGTTGACCTTCCCGGGCATGATCGACGAGCCGGGCTGCACCTCCGGCAGCTCCAGCTCGCCGATCCCGGCCCGCGGCCCCGAGCCCAGCAAGCGGATGTCGGTTGCGATCTTGTGCACGGCGAGGGCGGTGACGCGGATCGCGCCGGCGGCGGCGACCACCGCATCGAGGTTCGCCTGCGCCTGGAAGTGGTTGGCGGCCTCCCGCAGCCCGGGAGCCGCGCAGCTGGCGGCCAGACGGGCGACCGTGCGGGCCGCGAACTCGGGGTGGCGGCCGATGCCGGTGCCGACGGCGGTCCCGCCGAGGGGGAGCTCCTCCAGCTCCAGGGCGGCGGCGGCGAGGAGACGCCGGGCGCGGGCCACCTGCCCGGCGTACCCGGAGAACTCCTGTCCGAGACGGATCGGGGTGGCGTCCTGGAGGTGCGTCCGCCCGGTCTTGATCACCGGCCAGAAGGCGTCGCGGCGGTCGATCAGTGCCGCCTCCAGCTCGGCCAGCGCCGGGAGCAGGTCGCTGCGCAGCCCGTCCAGCGCCGCCAGCTGGATGGCGGTGGGGAACACGTCGTTGCTCGACTGTCCGCGGTTGACGTGATCGTTGGGGTGGAGCCGGTCGCGTGCCCCCCGGGCGGCGCCCAGCAGCTCCAGGGCGCGGTTGGCGATCACCTCGTTGGCGTTCATGTTCGACGAGGTGCCGCTGCCGGTCTGGAACACGTCGACGACGAACTCCCGGTCCCAGCGGCCGTCCGCGACCTCGCGGGCGGCGTCGGCGATCGCCGCGGCCACGTCCGGGTCCAGCAGTCGCAGCTCGGCGTTGGTCTCCGCCGCCGCCGCCTTGATCCGGCCCAGGGCCGCGATCAGCCGGCGGGGCAGGCGGATCCCGCTGATCGGGAAGTTCTCCACCGCGCGCTGGGTGGAGGCGCCGTAGTAGGCGTCGGCCGGCACCGTCATCTCGCCCATCGAGTCCCGCTCGGTGCGGTGGGCGCCCCGGTCGTCCCCGCCCTCCATCATGGCTTCCGGGGCCCCACCAGCGTCTGGCCGGGGCGCCGGTCGTGGACGATGCGCTGCCAGAACTCGTCGGGGGACGCCTCCCGTCCCTTGGGCTGGTCCACGAACCCCTCCAGGCGACGCAGGCAGATGCAGGCGAGCAGGCCGACCGCGGCGATCGCCTCCGGCCCGGGGGCGCCGCTCACCCAGAGGGCCACGGGCAGCCCGGAGAAGCCGGCCAGGACCCCCACCGGCAGGCGGCGCCAGAGCCACCCCAGCAGGTAGGCGGCGAGCAGGACGATGAAGCCCGGCCACCACCAGAGGCTCACCACCCCGGTCGCGGTGGCCACCCCGCGCCCGCCGTGGTAGCGCAGGTACGCCGGCCAGCCATTGCCGATGACCGCGCAGAGGCCGGCGCCCGCCACCACCACCGGAGGGGCGCCGGCGCGCTCGGCGACCAGCACCGGCAGCAGCCCCTGGACGAACTGGATCGGCCCGACGATCGCCGCCGGGAGCCAGCCGGCGTTGCGGAAGAGGTTGCTGGTCCCGATCTTGCCCGTCCCCACCCGGCGCAGGTCGATGCCGACCACTCGGCCCATCAGCCACCCGGTGGGGATGCCGCCCACGAGGTAGGCGCCGGCGAACAGCAGGACGACCAGGGCGACCGGGGTCATCGCGGGGGCGCGGGGTCCGGCAGGGGCAGGTCGGGGACGGCCGCCGCGCCGAGCAGGCCGGGGCCGGTGTGGAGGGCGATCACCGGGGTCAGCGCGAGGCGCTCGACCGGCTGCGCGCCGAAGGTGGCGCACAGTTCGGCGGCGAGGGCGTCGGCCGTCTCCGCCGCCCCGGCGGTGAAGACCGCCAACCGGAGCGGCCGGGTCGCGTCGGTGAGGGCGCGGAGCTGCTCGGCGATGGTGCGGAGCGCCCGGCGCGTGCCGCGGACCACCGCCAGACGGCGGATGTCGGTGCCGCTCAGGGCGAAGACCGGGCGGACCCGCAGGAGATCGCCGCCCAGCGCCGCGATCGCCGGCACCCGTCCGCTGCGGGTGAGGAAGCGCAGCGTCTCCAGGGCGCCGATCACCTGCGCCCCGCGGGCCACCGCCTGGGTGTGGGCGACGACCCGGTCGGGCCCGAGCCCGGCGGCGCAGGCGGCGGCGGCGGCCTCTGCCACCAGCGTGTAGCCGCCGGCCGCGGTCCCGGTGTCCACCACCCGGACGTCGCGGCTCGGGTCGCGCTCGCGGAGCAGCTCCACCGCCAGCCGGGCCGACCTCCCCATCATCGAGTAGCGTTCGGGGATGGTGAGGCAGACGACGGCCTCGGCGTCGGCCCCGCCGAACGCCTCCAGGTAGGCGCCGGGGGCGGGCGAGCTGCTGGTCGGCAGCGGCCCGGGGCCGCGCAGGCGGGCGTAGAAGGCCTCGATGGCGATGTCGATGCCGTCGCGGAGGTCGCGGCCGTCGACGTGCAGGGTCATCGGGACCACCGTCACCCAGGGCGCCTCGCCGAGGGCCGGCGGCAGGCAGGCGCTGCTGTCCACGACCAGGGCGGTCCGAGCCGCCCGGATCACGGGATCGGGGCGGCGGGGTGCGCCAACGAGCGATAGACGTCCAGGACCCGATCCAACATGGCCTCGATCCCATGATGACGCTCCGCCTCGGCCCGCGCCAGCCGGCCGAGGTCCGCGGCCGCCTGGGGGTTGCCGGCGAGCCGGCGGAGCTCCGCGGTGAGGGCGGGGCCCAGCCCCCGGGCGGGGAGGGGCACGCCCCCGGGGCCGGCCACCGCCGCCCCCGCCTCCTCCGTGGCCAGCACCGCGCACCCGCTCGCCATCGCCTCCAGGAGGGCGAGGGAGAGCCCCTCGGCGGTGGAGAGGAGGCAGAAGACGTCCACCGCGCGCCAGAAGTCGGCCCGCGCCGCGGGCGTGCCCAGCTGACCGCGGTAGCGCACCTGCGGCGACCGCGCGGCCGCCGCCCGGACCCGGGCCTGGTCGCGGCCGCTCCCCGCCACCACCAGGCGCACGTCCGCGGGCAGGCCGGCGGCGAGGAAGATCTCGACCAGGGCGGCGACGCGCTTCTCAGGGTCGAGACGGCCCAGGTACCCGACCACCAGGCGGGCGCCGGCCAGCTCGGTACGGCGCAGCTGCGACGCCCCCGGGTGGAAGGCGGCCGTGTCCACCGCGTTGGGGATCACGCTGCAGCGCTCCTCGGGGATCCCCGCCGCCGTCAGCCGCTCCACCTGCTCGGGGGTGAACGCGATCACCCGGTCGTAGCCCCGCAGCCGGCCGGCCCAGTAGCGGTAGAGCCCCTGCAGCACCCGCCCGCGAGCGCTCGTCCGGCGGCCGTGGGGGAGGTGGAACGTCACCGCCGCCGCCGCCCCCGTGCGATGCGCCGCGGTCGCCAGCCACCCGTCCGCGAGGCTGAAGCTCAACGAGCAGTGCACGATGTCGGGGCGCTCGTCGGCGAGACGGCGGAGGGCGGCGGCGCGGAATCCCGGCGCCGCGACCGTGACCGTCTTGAACCGGCGCCCCGGCCACCCGGTGCGGTGGGCCTCGTCCACCGGGGCGATCGTCCCGTCCCCCCGCTGGTGGTGGAAGTAGACCGTGCAGCCGCGGCGCTGGAGGCCCCCCACCACCTGGTCGGAGTAGCTGGAGAGCCCGTCCGCCCGCCGGCCGGCGCCGTGGCCGAACCAGCTCACGGTGAGGCCGTCGCCTCGGGACCGGCCCGGCTCACCGTCCGGGCCGGTCACCGCGCGCCCGTGGGCCCAGGAAGCGGTCGTGGTCGAACGGGAACCACTGCTCGGGCGCCCGCCGGATCGCCGCCTCGAAGATGGGTAGGAGCGGCCGGATCGCGTCCGCGGGGTCGGCGCCGCGGGCGGCCCGGATCGGGGGATGGATCTCGATCAGGTAATGGGCGTCGGGGGACCGGTGGCAGGTGACGGCGTGCACCGCGGCGCCGGTGCGGGCGGCGAGCATCCCCGGCGCGGCGGAGAAGCGGCTCGACCGGCCGAAGAAGGGGACGGTTACGGCGGGGGTCGGACCGGGGATGTCGGCGAGGAGGGCCACCCACCCGCCGCGGGCCAGGGTCCGGAGCAGGATCGCGGGGCCGTCGCTGGGCGTGGTGACGGTGAGCCCGAGCCGGGCCCGCGTCCAGGCCACGAGCGCGGTCAGGCGCGGGTGGGTCCCGTCGTCCATCACCGAGCGGGCGGGATATCCGTAGGCGGTGGCCGCCGCCCCGGCCACGTCCCAGCTCCCGTGGTGGACCAGGACCAGGATGCCGCCCCGTCCCCTCCGGGCGGTGCGCTCCATGTGCTCCCGCCCGACCACCCGCGTCAGCGCCACCACCTCCGGGCGGGTGAGCGCCTGAACGTAAAGGAAGTCGACGGCGGTGCGGGCGTAGGCGCGATAGCTGGCGGCCGCGAGCCGGCGACCTCCGTGCGGGCCGAGCGGCCCCAGGGCGCGGCGGAAGTTCGCCCCGGTCTCCCGCCGCCGCGCCGGCTGGCAGGCGAAGGCCGCGTTGCCGATCGCGTCGGCGACCCGGTAGCGATGGGTCCCGAGCGCGCGAACCGCCTGGGCGGCGCCGAGGAACCCCCAGCGCAGCCACGCCGGCGGAGTCGGCTCAGGTGAAGCGGACACGGGCCACGACCTCGACCCCGTTGAGGGCGAGGTGATGCGCGAAGACCGCGTGGTGCAGGTCGCCGTCGTGGGGCAGCGCCCCCGCCGCCCGGGCCGCCTCCGGCGCCAGGTCGTAGGTGGCCACCGCGTCGAGCCCGACCACCACCCGCAGGGGTCCCAGCTCGTGGGCTATCGCCGGCCGGTTGGCCCACAGGCGCAGGCCCATCGCGGCCTGGTAGCAGCAGAGGTCGGTGACCGCGCCGGCCACCACCAGCGCCCGCTCCGGCCCCAGCGCGGTCGCGGCGGCGCGCGCCCACCCCAGCAGCCCCGCATCCTGGGGGGCGAGGGTCGGCTTGCGGATCCAGGTGGTGTCCAGTCCCGCGCTCGTCGCCGCCGCCTGGATCGCGGGTACGCTGCGGCTGGACCGGGTGCCGTCCAGGCAGTGGGCGGGGAAGGCCTGGAACTCGGGGGCGTCGGGGGGATGCGCGTCCTCGCACACGCAGAGCCAGCGCCCGCCTGCGGCGGCGAACCCCCGGACCAGGTCGGCCACCCCCGGGACCAGGGCAAGGACGCGTGGGCTCGCCAGCGGGCCCTCGTCGATGAAGCCGTGGACCATGTCCACCACCACCACGCCGCTGCGGTCGGCCGGCAGTTCCAGCTCCCCCCGGCTCGCCAGCCAGGCGTCGAGGTGGTCCAGGAAGGCGGCCGTGCCCACCCGGAGCGGGGGGGGGCCGCCCGGGACGGCTGCCGGATCCGGGGCCCGCACGGCGCGATTGTCCCATCCGCGGGGCGCCTGGACGGGGCCGCCCGCGGGGTGCGGTACGGTGGGACGATGAACCGGCTCGCCGCCTCCGCCAGCGCGTACCTGAGGGAGCATGCCGACAACCCGGTGGACTGGTACCCCTGGGGCGAGGAGGCGTTCGCCCAGGCGCTGCGGCTGGACCGGCCGCTGCTGGTCAGCATCGGGTACGCCGCCTGCCACTGGTGCCACGTGATGGCGCGGGAGACGTTCGCGGACCCCGGGATCGCCGCCCGCCAGAACGCCCTGGTCGTGAGCGTCAAGGTGGATCGGGAGGAGCGCCCCGACGTCGACGCCGTGTACATGGACGCGGTCCAGCAGATGACCGGCCGTGGCGGCTGGCCGATGACGGTCTTCTGCCTGCCCGACGGGCGCCCCTTCCACGCCGGGACCTACTACCCGCCTCGCGACCGGGGCGGGATGGCGGGCTTCCCGCGGGTCCTGGAGGCGGTCGCCGCCGCCTGGTCCGAGCGCCGGGCCGACCTCCGCGCTGCTGCCGAGCAGCTCACGTCGGCGCTCGCCCCCGCCCCCCTGCCGGCGCGACCCGGGCCGGCCGCTCCGGCCGCGGCCCGGGGGGTCCCTGAGCGGGCCGCCGCGCGGCTCCTGGAGGGGGTTGACCCGCTTCACGGCGGCTTCGGTGACCAGCCCAAATTCCCCAACGCGCCCGCCCTCCTGTTCCTGCTGGGGCGGGCGGCCGCCGAGCCGGACGCTGGGGCGACGTCGTCCGCCCCGCGCACCGCGGCGGGGGCGGTGCGGCAGGCGCTCGGCGCCATGGCCCACGGCGGGATCCACGACCAGGTCGGGGGCGGGTTCCACCGCTACGCGGTCGACCGGGCCTGGCGGATCCCCCACTTCGAGAAGATGCTGGTGGACCAGGCCCAGCTGGCCAGCCTCTACGCCCGGGCGCACCGGGTGTTCGGAGGCGATGAGGAGCGGCGCGTGGCCCTGGACACGATCGACCACGGGCTGGCCGAGCTGGCCGTCCCGGACGGGGGCTTCGCCGCCAGCACCGACGCCGACAGCGAGGGCCAGGAGGGGCGGTACTTCGTCTGGACCCAGGAGCAGCTCGACCGGGCGCTGGGCCGCGAGGACGGCAGCCTCGCCTCCCGGGTGTTCGGGGTCGAGGCTGCCGGCACCTTCGAGGGTGGGACCACCGTCCTCCACCTGCCCCGGCCGCTCGCGGAGGTGGCGGCCGGGCTGGGCGGGTCGGAACCCGAGCTGCGGGCGGCGGTGGACCGCTGGCGGGCGCGGTTGCGGGAGGTGCGGGCGCGGCGGGTCGCGCCCCGGCGCGACGACACCCGTCTCACCGGATGGAATGCCCTGGCGGCGATCGCGCTGCTCGACACCGGCCTGATCCTTGACCGTCCCGACCACCTCCGGATGGGCCTGGAGACGCTGGAGTGCCTCCTCGACCGCGCCCGCCCGGGGGGGCGGCTCCGCCACCTCTGGCACCCGAAGGCCCCCCCGGTCGACGCCACCCTGGCCGATGTCGGCGCCCTCGGACTGGGCCTGGCCGCCGCCCACCAGGCCACCCTCGACCCGCGCTGGCTGGACGACCTTGCCTGGGTGGCGGAGGCGGTCCTGCCCCGCTACCGCGATCGGGCCGGGGTGGGGTGGTTCGACGTCCCCGAGGACCACGACGCGCGGCTCCCGGTCCGCCCCCGATCGCTGGAGGACGGCGCGGTGTCGAGCGGCACCGCCCTGGCGACGCTGTTCGCGCAGCGGGCGGGCGTGCTGCTCGGCCGCCCCGGGCTGATGGACGCGGCGGGGGCGGTGCTCGACGCCCTGGCGGCGACCGCGATGCGGGTGCCGCTGGCTTTCGGCGGGCTGCTCCAGGCGCACGACCAGGCGGCCGCGGGGCCGGTCACCGTCACCCTCGCCGGCGGGCTCGCCGGCGACGGCGCCGCCCTGCTGGCCGTGGTCCGGGAGCGGTACCGTCCCCAGGTGCTCTGCCTCACCGTCCCCGCCGCCGTCCCCGCCGGGGCGGCGGTCGGCGCCTCGGCGGCCGCGGCCCCGGCGGAAGTCGCGCCGGCGCTGGGGGTGGCGTCGGCGCTGGTCTGCCGGGGGACCGTCTGCGGTCTGCCGGTGACCGGCCCCGAGGCGCTGCGCGTCCAGCTGGGGGCGCGGTGAGCGGGGAGACGGCCCGGGTCGCCGTCGTCACCGGCGCCAGCGCCGGGATCGGCGCGGCCTGTGCCCGGCGGCTCGCGGCGGTCGGCTTCCGGGTCTGGCTCGGAGCGCGCCGGCTCGCCCTGGTCGAGGCGGTCGCCGACGAGGTGGGCGGGGTGGCGCGGGCGCTCGACGTCACCGACGCCGAGAGCGTCGCCGCCTTCGCGGCGGAGCTGGAGTCCGTGGACGTCCTCGTCAACAACGCCGGCGGGGCGCGCGGGCGGGATCCGGTGACCGCGATCACTGACCAGCACTGGCGCTGGATGTGGGAGGTCAACGTGCTCGGCCTGGTGCGCATGACGCGGGCGCTGCTGCCTCAGCTGGAGCGCTCCGGCAGTGGCCACATCGTCAACATGGGCTCGGTGGCCGGCTTCGAGGTCTACGAGGGCGGGGCGGGCTACACCAGTGCCAAGCACGCCGTCCGCGCGATCACCCGGACCCTGCGCCTGGAGCTGGTCGACCGTCCGGTCCGGGTCACCGAGATCGACCCGGGCATGGTCGCGACCGACTTCTCCCGCAATCGCTTCCTCGGTGACGAGGCGCGCGCGGCGGAGGTCTATCGCGGGGTGACGCCGCTGACCGCGGACGACGTCGCCGACTGCGTGGCCTGGGCGGTCACCCGGCCGCCGCACGTCAACATCGACGAGCTGGTGCTGCGGCCGCGCCAGCAGGCCGCCGCCCACCGGGTCCACCGGGCGGGGTAGCCGGGCGCGCCGGGCGCCTCAGGGCTCCGGACCCACCGCGACCGGTCGCGCGGGGTCCCGGCACCACTCGCTCCACGACCCGGGGTAGAGGCGGGCCCCCTCGACGCCGGCCGCGGCCAGGGCCAGCAGCACCAGGCAGGCCGACACCCCGGAGCCGCAGTAGACCACGGGGGCGTCGCCGGGTCCGACCCCGGCCGCCGCGATCCGCGCCGGCAGCGCCGGGCCGACGAGGAGGCGCCCCTCCGGGAAGAGGTCGGCGACGCTGAGGCTCCTGGCCCCCGGGATGTGGCCCGCCCGGGGGTCGACCGGCTCCACCTCCCCGCGGTAGCGCTCCGGTGCCCGGGCGTCCAGCACCGGCGTCCCGTTCCGGCCGGCGCCGGACACCAGCCGAGCCACCTCCTCGGTCGCAACGGCCCCGTCGAAGCCGGTGACGGTGAGCCCCCCCGGCGGCGGATGCGGCTCCTCCGTCGTGAGCCGCCCCCCCGTCTCCAGCCAGGCCGCCACGCCGCCGTCGAGCACGGCCGCCGCCGCATGTCCGGCGGCCCGCAGCATCCACCAGCAGCGGGCGGCTGCCCCGGTGCCGTCGTCGTAGGCGACGACCGCGGTCCCGGCGCCGATCCCGGCCCGCCGCATCGCCGACTGGAACGCCGCGGGGGCGGGGAGGGGATGGCGCCCGCCCGCCCCCGGCGGCCCGGCGAGATCGCGGTCGAGGTCGATGAAGACCGCCCCGGGCAGGTGTCCGGCGTGGTACCGGTCGCCGCGGGCGCCCACCCCGAGCGTCCAGCGGCAGTCGAGCAGCCGCAGCGCGGCGTCATCCGAATGGCGGCGGACCCAGTCGGGCCGGGCGAGCGGGCCGGGAAGTGTCGGCACGGGCCCATCATGAGGGCGGTGCGGCGACGCCGTCGCCGCGACCGGACCGAGGAGCCCTCCCATGCCCACCCGCCCGCTCCGATGCCTGGTGGTCGGGGATCTCGGTGCGGATGAGCGGGCGCGGGTGCGGGCGGCCCTGCCGGAGGACCGTCTCGCCCTGGTCGCGGACGGGCCCGGGGAGCGGCCCGGCCCGGGGATGCAGCTGGACGTGATCTGGCACTGCTTCGGAGAGCCGGCGGCGCTGGGCCGTGCCCTCCGGGACCACCCCGAGGTGACCTGGGTCCACACCAGCGCCGCCGGCATCGACCGCATCCGCCTGGAGGTCGACCGTCCCGGGATCACCGTCACCGATGGGGTCGGGATCAGCGCCGTGCCGATCGCGGAGTTCGTGGTGGCCTGCCTGCTCGCGCACGCCAAGCGGCTGCTGACGTTCGCCGCCCAGCATCGCGACCGGCGCTGGCACTCGCCCGAGCTCCGCGAGCTCGGGGACCTGCGCGTCGTCATCCTCGGCCTGGGCTCGATCGGCCGGGCGGTGGCGGCCCGGCTGGTCCCGTTCGGCGCACCCGTCGCCGGGGTCCGCCGGGACCCCGGCCGGGGCGGCGTCCCGGGCGTGGCGCGGGTGGTCGGTCCGGCCGACCTGGTCGACATCTGTACCGGCGCCGACGCGCTGGTGCTGGCGGCGCCGCTGACCGCGGCCACCCACGGCATCGTCGGGGCCCGGGTCTTGCAGGCTCTGGCCCCGGGGTCGGTCATGGTCAACATCGCTCGCGGTGCGATCGTGGACGAGGCCGCGCTCCTCAGCGGGCTCGCCGCCGGCCGCCCAGCGGCCGCGTACCTCGACGCGCTGGAGGAGGAACCCCTGCCGGCGTCGTCGCCGCTGTGGTCGGCCCCGGGGGTTCTGGTCACCTCCCACACCAGCTGGTCGTCGCCCCGCTTCGCCGAGCGGAGCGCCGACCTCTTCGCGGCGCAGGTGCGCCGCCGGCTGGCGGGCCGGCCGCTGCGCAACGTCGCCGACCTCGGCGCTGGGTACTGACGGCCGGGGCCCGGGCCGTCTACGATCGCGGCCGGGCCCGGCCGACCAGACGTCCGGCGGGCATCGTGGAGGGGGGCGGATGAGCTCCGAGCGACACACCATCGAGGCGCTGCAGCAGGAGGGGCGCACCTTCCCGCCGCCGCCGGCGTTCGCGGCCCAGGCCAACGCCACCGCGGCGCTCTACGAGCGGGACCTGGAGTCGTTCTGGGGTGCCGAGGCGATCGCCCGGGTGAGCTGGTCCACCCCCTTCGAGCGGGTCCTCGACTGGCAGCCCCCGTACGCCCGGTGGTTCCTCGGTGGCACCCTCAACGCCTGCCACAACTGCGTCGACCGCCACGTCGAGGCGGGGCGGGGTGACCGGGTCGCCTTCCACTGGGAGGGGGAGCCCGAGGGCGAGCGCCGCTCGCTCACCTTCGCTGACCTGCAGCGCGAGGTGGTGCGGCTGGCCTCGGCGCTCCGTCGCCTCGGGGTCGGGCGGGGCACGCCGGTCGGCATCTACATGGGGATGGTCCCCGAACAGGCGATCGCGATGCTGGCGTGCGCCCGGCTGGGCGCGCCCCACACGGTGGTGTTCGGCGGCTTCAGCGCCGAGGCGCTCGGCAGCCGGCTCAAGGACATGGGCTGCGCGGTGCTGATCACCCAGGACGAGGGCTGGCGGCGCGGCAAGCGGGTGCCGCTCAAGGCCAACGCGGACAGCGCCCTGGCGCTGGCCCCCTCGGTGGGGACGGCGGTGGTCCTGCGCCGCACCGGCGGAGCGGTGACGATGGCGCCGGGACGGGACCGCTGGTGGCACGAGCTGGTGGCGGCGGAGGAGGGCGACCCGGCCGGCTGCCCCTGCGAGCCGATGGACGCCGAGGACCTCCTCTACCTCCTCTACACCAGCGGCACCACGGCGCAGCCGAAGGGGATCGTGCACACCACCGGGGGCTACCTGGTCGGGGTCAGCACCACCCACCACTACGTGTTCGACGTCAAGCCGGACACGGTCTACTGGTGCGCCGCCGACATCGGCTGGGTGACCGGGCACAGCTACATCGTCTACGGGCCTCTCTGCAACGGCACCACCTCGGTGCTGTACGAGGGCACCCCCGACTTTCCCGACCGCGACCGCTGGTGGGCGATCGTCGAGCGCTACCGGGTGAGCGTCCTCTACACCGCACCCACCAGCATCCGCACCCACATGCGCTGGGGACCCGCCCACGCGGAGGCGCACGACCTCTCCTCGCTGCGCCTGCTGGGGACCGTCGGCGAGCCGATCAACCCCGAGGCCTGGATCTGGTACCGCGACCATATCGGGGGTGGCCGGACGCCGATCGTGGACACCTGGTGGCAGACCGAGACCGGCATGATCATGATCACGCCGCTGCCCGGCGTGACCACCTGCAAACCGGGCTCGGCCGGCCGGCCCTTCCCCGGCGTCGAGGTCCGGGTGGTCGACGATCACGGCCGGGAGGTGGCCCGCGAGCAGGGCGGCCACCTCGTCCTCACCCGGCCCTGGCCGGCGATGCTGCGGGGCATCCACCGCGACCCGGAGCGCTACCGGGAGACGTACTGGAGCCGCTTCCCGGGCGTGTACGTCGCCGGCGACGGGGCCCGCGTCGACCAGGACGGCGACATCTGGCTGCTGGGCCGGGTCGACGATGTGATGAACGTCTCCGCTCACCGGATCTCCACCATCGAGGTGGAATCGGCGCTGGTCGACCATCCCTCGGTGGCGGAGGCCGCGGTCTGCGGCCGCAGCGACCCGACCACCGGGCAGGCGATCGTGGCCTACGTCACCCTCAAGGGCGAGCACCAGCCATCGGTCGCGCACGTGCAGCGGCTCCGCGAGCACGTCGGGCGGAAGATCGGCAAGATCGCGATGCCGGCCAGCATCGTGTTCACCGGCGAGCTGCCCAAGACCCGCTCCGGCAAGATCATGCGCCGGCTGCTCCGCGACGTCGCCGAGCACCGGGCCCTCGGCGACACCACCACCCTGGCCGACCCCCAGGTGCTGGAGGAGCTGAGGGCGCGCGCCCTCACCGACCCGGGGCAGGAGGGCTGACCTCCCGCCCCGGCAGGCGTCAGGACGCCCGGCTCGCCTCGGTGCGGGCGAACCGTCGTGCGGAGCCCCACAGGTGGGGGAGCGTGGCGGTCATGGCGGTGACGACCGCGGCCGCGCCGACGAACGGCGCCCAGGGGCCGACCCCGAAGAGGAGGCCGCCGAGGGTCGCGCCCACCGCCGCGGCGCCGGTCTGGGCGCTCCCGGCCAGCCCCTGGGCCCGACCGGCGCCCCCGCCTCCGACCGCGTCCATCAGCAGGGAGAGCACCGCCGGGACCCCGATCGCGGTCGCGGTGGCCTCGACCACGCCGAGGGCCATGAGGTACGGGGGGCCGGGCAGGAACGGGTAGACGGCGGCGCAGGCGCAGCCGGCCAGGGTGGCGAGGCCGCCGAGCCAGCGCCGGTCGCGGTGGTCGGCGAGCCAACCGGCCGGCCATGACGCCAGCACCAGGGGCAGGGCGAAGAGGGTGAACGAGAGCCCCACCTCCCACGGCGGGGCGCCCTTGGAGCGCAGCAGAAGGCTCCAGTCGGCGTCGTAGACGCCGATGAGCAGGCCGGTCCCGGCCGAGACCACCAGCACGCCCCGCACCACCCGCCGGCGCAGCCCCGCGTCGGGGCGGGTGGGTGCCGGCGCCGCGGGCCGGGCCGCCGGGCGGCCCGCGGGCACGGTCACGCCCACCGTCGCCGCGGCCACCAGCGCGGCGGCGGCGGAGGCCACGAACACCAGCCGCGGCTGGAGCCCGTACAGGAGCGCGCCTGCCAGCGGGCCGATCACCATCCCGCCGAACTGGGACCCGTTCAGGAGGCCGTAGGCGCGGCCGCGCCGGTCGGCGGGGACGAGGTCGGCGATCATGGCCAGACCGACCACCTGGACGGTGCCGGCGGCGGCCCCCTGCAGCGCCCGGAGCAGGATGTAGACCGCCGGCGAGACGGGCAGGACGAAGGCCAGGGTGGTGAGCGCGTAGCCGACCAGGCTCAGCACCAGGGGCGGGCGGCGGCCGAGCCGGTCGGAGAGGCGGCCCAGGGGGTACTGCACCAGGAAGCTGGCCGCCAGGAAGGCCCCCATCACCACCCCGATCAGGGCGTAGGAGGCCCCCCCGTGCCGGATGAAGAGGGGCAGCACCGGCAGCACCGCAGTGGCCCCGGCCCACTCGACCGAGCTGGCGGCCACCAGGCCGATCACGCCCGGGGGCATGCCGCCGATCGATCGGGAGCGGCGCGGACCGGCGCCCGCCGCTGTCACCGTCGCCGGGCTCCGATCTCGCTCCCCTCCGGCCGGTCGGTCGCGGATGCCGCCGGCACCGGACCGCGCCCGCGGTCCCGGCCTCGCCAGCATAGCGTGGGGGTGGGGATCGGCCGCGGACCCCGGCCACCGTCGGCGCGGGCGGTCGGCGCCGTCTCCCGGCGGGTAGAATCGATCGGTCGGAAGGAGGAGGCCATGACCTCGGGCGGTCAGATCGCAATCTCGCTGGGCATGCTGGCCCTCATCGCCGGGGGCTCCCTGGTGGGATGGATCGTCCTGTTCCGCCGGGCGGACCGGGGCGAGCGACGGGCCGGCCCGACCGGGACCCCTCCGCCCGAGCGGCCCTGAGCGATCGGCGGCCGTCCTCCGCCGACGGGCGGGGGGCGATGGCGGACGAGCTGACCCGCGCCGGCGGGTGGACGGATGGGAGGGCCTGATGACCGCAGCGGTGTCCGTCCGCGAGCTGATGCACCAGCCGCCGGTGGTGGCGCGTCCGCAGATGTCGGCCCCGGAGCTGGCGCGGCTCCTGGACGGGGCCAAGGTCGGCGCGGCCGCGGTGCTGGACCCCGACGACCGGGTGATCGGCATCGTCACCGAGCGCGACCTGCTCCGCGCGCTCGGGACCGGGCTCGACCCCGCGACCCCGGTGGAGACGCTGATGTCCCCCAGCCCGGTGACCCTCACCGCCGACAACCCGGTGGCGATCGCGCTGGAGATCTTCCGCCAGCACCACTTCCGGCACCTGCCGGTGCTCGAGCGCGGCCGCCTGGTGGGGATGCTCTCGATCCGGCACATCGTCCGCGTTGCCCACATCGAGGACGTCCGCCCGGCGGGCTCGGCCCCGACGGTGGCCCCGCCGGGGCTGGAGGGGGTGGCGGTCGCCGAGACCGCGGTCGGGGACGTGCGCGGGGAGGAGGGTTTCTTCCACTACCGCGGGTACGACGCCACCGAGCTGGCCCGCCGCTGCTCCTTCGAGCAGGTGTGGCACCTGCTGCTCATCGGTGAGCTGCCGGACCAAGCCCAGCTGGCCGCCTTCCGCGAGCGCGCCCGGGTCGCCCGGGAGCTGGCGCCCGAGGTCTCCGACCTGCTCCAACCGCTGACCCGGGTGGAGCCGTTCGCGCCGCTCTCCGCCCTTCGGACCGCGCTCTCGCTGGTCGCGAGCAGCCTCGGGCTGCGCCCCACCCTCGACTCCACCCGCGAGGAGGTGATGGACGCGGCTCTGCGGCTGACCGCGGTGGCCCCGGTCGTGCTCCTGCGCCAGTACCGCGCCCACCGGGGCGACCCGCCGGCGGACGCCGACCCCGACCTGGGCTATGCCGCCGCCTACCTCCAGCTGCTCACCGGTCGCCGGCCGGAGCCCGAGGCGGCCCGCGCGCTGGAGCAGTACCTCATCCTCACGATGGACCACGGCTTCAACGCCTCGACCTTCACGGCGCGCGTGATCGCCTCGACCGGCGCCGACGTCGGAGCCGCGGTGATCGGAGCCCTGGGCGCCCTCTCCGGACCCCTCCACGGCGGAGCCCCGTCGCGGGCCCTGGACACCCTCGACACCATCGGGACCCCCGACCGGGCCGAGCAGGTGCTGCGCGACCAGATCGAGCACGGCGACCGCCTGATGGGATTCGGCCATCGCGTCTACAAGACCGACGACCCCCGCTCGACCCTGCTCCGCGAGGTGGCGCTGCGCCTGGGCGGGGATCAGGCGGAGTTCGCCCGGCAGGTCGAGGCCACCGCGCTGCGGGTGCTGCAGGACCTCAAGCCCGGGCGCCGCCTGTACACCAACGTGGAGTTCTACGCCGGGGTGGTGATGAACACGGTCGGGGTGCCCCGGGACATGTTCACGCCCACCTTCGCCTGCTCTCGGCTCGCCGGCTGGACCGCGGCGGTGTGCGAGCAGGCCCAGCACAATCGGCTGATCCGGCCGTCGGCGATCTACGTGGGCCCCCCCGCGCCCCGGCCCCTCCCCCCCGGCTACACCGCCGCCTGAGCCATCGGGGCGGCTCGCGGTGCGGTCCCGGCCCCAGAACGCCGGGGCCCGCGGCGGGCCCCGGCGGGGGAGCCGGGACGGGCGGCGCCGGTCGGTACGGCGCCGCCCGGGAAGCCTGGGGTCAGCGACGGGCGACCGTGAGCGGACGCGCCGGGCCCGCGGCTGCCGGGTTGACCGCCCCGTTGAAGCTGGTGTCGAAGATGACGAGCGCGACCGGGCCGCGACCGGGGATCACCCAGCCCCGCACCACCACCACGTCGCCGGGCACCAGGGCGGTGACGCTGATCCGAGCCACCGGGACGCCCTGGCCCCGGAACTGGAGGACCCGCGTGCGCGGGCTGAGGCTGATGCGGGCGATCCGGCCGTCGGCCCGCTGCAGCTGCAGGACGCCGTGCCGGAGCAGGCCCCCGATGGTGGTGACCTCCACCACCGTGCCGACCGCCAGCAGGCGGGGCCGGGCCGCGGGCCGGCCCCGCCCCGGGGTCCGGGTCCGGGCGGCCGCCATCGGGGAGGCGATGGCGGCCATGGCGGCGCGCGGGACCGTGGTGGCGGTCACGGTGGCGGTGCCGGCCCCGGCCAGGGCGAACAGGACCGCGGCCGCACCCAGGGTGCGCCGCCCAGTCGCTCGTGGCATCGCGGGGCCTCCAGGGTGGGTCTCGGGGGAGGAGCGGCCGGGACCGGGTGGATGGGTACCCTCACGGTAGGCGGTCCTGGGACCGCCTACCTGAGAGGGGGCTGAAAGTCTTGGGGTCGGGCGTCGGGGACGGGGCGATCGGGCGCGGGGGAGGAGAGGGGCGGCGCCGGTCCGCTCGGCGCCGCCCGGACGGTCAGGGTCTTGGTCGGTGCGGCGATCCCGAGGCCGGCCTCAGGAGGTGGGCGCGGGCGTCGGGGACGCGCTCGGGTTCACGATCGGGGCGGGGGTGTTGGGGTCGGTCGGGTTGAAGCCGGTGTAGTTGATGCGCAGGGCCAGCAGGATCACGCCGTTGTTGCTGGTGGGCGCCGACGAGCGGACGTCGATGACCTCGCTCAGCACCACCACGAAGTCACCGGCGGTGAGGCTGGTGGGGGCGATCCGGTAGCGGCCGCGCCCGCCCAGGCCGTCGGTGACGAAGGCCCGGGACATGTTGTCGAGGTTGATGGTGAGCGTCGCGTTCTGGGAGTTCTCCACCGTCAGCAGGCCCTCGCCGAAGAGCCCACCAGCGGGCGACACGCTCTCCACCACGTAGAGGTTGCGGGGATGGGTGCGGTGCCAGTAGCGCCAGAAGTTGCGGTGCGGGTGGCGCAGCGCGTGCACGCTGGGGGTGACCGTGGCGGCCGAGACGGCGGCGGTGCCGCCGACCGTGCCGAGCAGGAGCGCGGCGCTCACGAGGATGCCGCGGGTCGTCAGTCTCGTCATCGGGGAACTCCTTGGTCGTCGGCCCCGGGGAAGGCCGGGTGCCGCAGGCGAGTGGAACGGTGCTGACGCTAGGGCCGGCCCGGTGCCACCGCCTGAGAGGGGCCTGAGACCTGGCTGAGAGGGACCTGAGAGTCTTCCGCCGCTCCGGCGCCGACGGGTGCCGCTGGGAAGTCTCAGGCCCAGTCGGCGAGGAGGGCGTCGAACTCCTCGCGGCTGAGGCGGAGCTCGGCCTCGCCGAGGTCGCGGAGCGGGCCCGGCGGCAGGTGCTCGCGCTGGCCGAGGTCGGCCATCTCGGGGTTGACATACAGGAGCCCGGTGACCAGCTGACCCGCGGCGCGGCCGGCCTGGACCAGCTGCAGCGCGGCCAGCCGGTCGCGGGGATCGTGGTCGGGCCCGACCTTGCGCAGCACCACCTCCGACCCGTCCGGGAAGCGGACCGTGGTCGACGTCCCGGGCTCGTAGTCGACCACCACCTCCGGCTGCGCCTGGATGAACTCCAGCTCCTGGAGGACGGTGTCGTGCGCCTTCACATAGTCGTAGCTCTTGGTCGACCCCTCGTGGTCGTTGAAGGCGACGCAGGGGCTGATGACGTCCAGCACCGCCGTCCCCCGGTGGGCCAGCGCCGCCCGCAGCAGCGGCACCAGCTGGCGCCCGTCGCCGGAGAAGCTGCGGGCCACGAACGAGGCGCCCAGCTCCACCGCCAGACCGGCGATGTCGATGGTCTCGAACTCGTTCACCTGGCCCTTCTTCTGCACCGAGCCGAGGTCGGCGGTGGCCGAGAACTGGCCCTTGGTGAGCCCGTAGACCCCGTTGTCCTCGACGATGTACGTGCAGTCGACATTGCGGCGGATCATGTGGCAGTACTGGCCCAGCCCGATGCTGGCGGTGTCGCCGTCGCCGCTGATCCCGACCACCACCAGGTCGCGATTGGCGAGCTTGGCCCCGGTGGCGATCGACGGCATCCGGCCGTGCACCGCATTGAGGCCGTAGGCGGAGTCGACGAAGTAGGCGGTGGCCTTGGACGAACAGCCGATCCCGCTCATCTTGGCCAGCCGGTGCGGCGGCACCGCCGAGTCGTAGAGCGCCTTGATGATGTGGTTGGTGATCGAGTTGTGGCCGCAGCCGGCGCAGAGGGTGGTGGGGAGGCCCTTGTAGACGTCGCGGCCGAGCCCGAGCCGGTTGCGCGGGCCGGTGGCCGGCGCCGGCGCGCCGGGCGGGACCAGGGCGGTGGTCATGCGGCGGGACCGGTGGCGGCGGCGAGCGACCGGCCCCGGGCGTCCGCCCGGCGCCGAGACATCTCCTGCTCGCGCAGCGGCTCGACCACGGCCTCGGCCGGAAGCGGCTCCCCGTCGAAGTAGCGGATCGAGCGGAGCCGCGGGCCGAGCTCGGCCGGCAGCTCGCCGCGGAGGATCGTGAAGCACTGGCCGTCGCGGTTCTGCTCGACCACGTAGACGCGCGGGTGGCGGGCGACGAAGCCGGCCACGTCGTCGTGCACCGGCAGCGCCCGCAGGCGCAGGTAGTCGGTGGCCAGCCCCTGCTCGCGGAGGACGTCGCGGGCCTCCACCACCGCCGCGTCGCTGCTGCCGAACGCGACCAGTCCCACCTCCGCCCCCTGCTCGTCCACGACCGGGGCCGGCATCATCCGCCGAATCGTCTCCAGCTTGCGCTGGAGCCGCTCCATGGTGCGGCGGTAGGCCTCCGGGCTCTCGGTGTAGCGCGCCTGGTCGTCGTGGCCGGAGCCGCGGGTGAAGTATCCGGCCCCGGGGTGGTCGGTCCCGGGCAGGGTCCGGTGGGGGATCGCGTCCCCGTCCACGTCGGCGTAGCGCTGGAAGTGGCCGCCCAGCCGCTCCAGGTCAGCCGCGGTCAGCACCTTGCCGCGGTCGTACGGCCGCTCCGGGTAGCGGAGGGGCTGGGTGCGCCAGAGATTCATGCCGAGGTCGAGGTCGGTGAGGACGAAGACCGGGGTCTGGAACCGGTCGGCGAGGTCGAAGGCGAGCTGGGCGTGCTCGTAGCACTCGGCGACGGAGCCGGGGAGCAGCACCGGGTGGCGGGTGTCGCCGTGAGAGAGGGTGTAGGCGAAGGCGAGATCGCCCTGCATGGTTCGGGTGGGCAGACCGGTCGAGGGGCCGACCCGCTGGACGTCGAAGACGACCGCCGGCACCTCGGCGAAATAGCCGAATCCGATGAACTCGGCCATGAGGGAGATCCCCGGCCCCGAGGTCGAGGTCATCGCCCGCGCCCCCGCCCAGCCGGCGCCGAGGACCACCCCGATCGCGGCCAGCTCGTCCTCGGCCTGGACGGTGGCGATCCGCCGCTCGCCGGTGGCGGGATCGGTGCGGTAGCGGTCGGCGAGCGCGATCAGATGCTCGCACAGGGACGACGACGGCGTGATCGGGTACCAGGCGAGGACGCTGCAGCCGCCCATCAAACAGCCGAGAGCGCTCGCCTGGTTGCCCTCCACAAGGATCTCGTCCCGGGTTCGGTCCAGACGCTCCACCCGGAAGCGGTCCTGCGTGGGCAGCGCTTGGCGAACGTGGGCGCGACCGAGCTCGATCGCCGCCAGGTTCGAGGTCCGGGCCCGGGGCTTGCGGCGGAACTGGGCGTCGAGGGCGATCCCGAGCGCCTCGTCCTCGATCCCGAGCAGCTCGGCGAGGACGCCGACGTAGATCATGTTGGTGAGGTACTTGCGCAGCTCGGGCTCGGCCGCGTGCTCCTTGGCGAGGCGCTGGAAGGGGACCGGGTAGCAGGTGCAGTCGTCGCGCGACACCGCTCCGCCCCGGGCCAGCTGCTCCTCGTGGACCACCATCCCCCCGGGTGCCACCCGGGCCAGGTCCTGGAGCCAGGTCTGGGGGTTGAGCGCGACCAGGACGTCGGTGCGGGCGCGGCGCGCCTGGTAGCCCTCGGGCGACAGCCGGACGCTGAACCAGGTCGGCAGCCCCTCGATGTTGGAGGGGAAGACGTTCTTGGGGGCGACCGGGATCCCCATCGCGAAGAGGGCCCGGGTGAGGACGAGGTTGGCCGACTGGCTCCCCGAGCCGTTGACGGTGGCGGCGGTCACGGTGAAGTCGTTGACGCGGGGCGGGGCCCCGGCGCCGTGGGGCGGACCGGCGGCCCCCCGCCCGTTCGAGTGAGGCATCCCGACCCATCGTACCCCCGGGGGCGGGGCGGCCGTGCCGTGCGACGATGGCGGCGATGGCGCCCCGCGTCCTCGTCGGCACCTGCAACTGGGCCGACCACGCCCCGTTCTATCCCAAGGGTCTGGCCCCGACGGAGCGGCTCGGGCACTACGCGGCCCTCTTCCCGATCGTGGAGGTGGACAGCTCCTTCTACGGCATTCCCTCGCCGCGCAGCACCCAGCGCTGGGCGGAGACCACCCCTGACGACTTCGTCTTCAACGTCAAGGCCCACCGCAGCATGACCGGCCACGAGCGGGTGGACGGACTCCCGCGCCCGCCCACCGCGGGGGAGCTGACCGCCTTCGAGGCGGCCCTGGCCCCGCTCCGGGCCTCGGGGAAGCTGCGGGCGATCCACTACCAGTTCCCACCCTGGTTCACCGCCTCCGCCCCCAACCTGGCCCGGCTCGCCGAGCTTCCGGAGCGCCATCCCGACGACCGGATCGCGGTCGAGTTCCGTCACCGCTCCTTCGGCGAGCCGGAGCGGTGGGCGCAGGTGTCCGAGCTCCTGGCGGAGGCACGGCTCACCTACTGCTGCGTCGACGAGCCCCAGATCGGGTCCGGCTCGATGCCCCCGGTGCGGGCGGTGACCACGCCGGAGCTGGCGATGGTGCGCTTCCATGGCCGCAACCGCCAGACCTGGTACCGCGGCGGGCCGCGGTCGGGCGACCGCTTCGACTACCGCTACCGCCCCGAGGAGCTCGGCGAGTGGCTGGGGCCGATCCGGGAGATCGGCGACCAGGCCCAGGAGGTCCACCTGCTCTTCAACAACAACCAGCAGAACTACGCCGTCCTGAACGCCCTCGAGCTGGCGGCGCTGCTCGGCCTGGCCCGGCCCCGTCTCGGGGCCGACCGGCCGCCGGGGCAGCCGGAGCTGCCGCTGGCGGTGGACGCCCGGGATCCGTGACCCACCTCGTCCACAGCTACGGCTACCTCATCGTCTTCGCCCTCCCCCTGCTGGAGAGCATGGGCCTCCCCGTCCCGGGGGAGACCGTCCTGCTCGCCGCCGGCGTCTACGCCGGCACCACCGGCCGCCTCAGCATCCTGGGGGTGGTGGTCGCGGCCGCCCTCGGGGCGATCCTCGGCGACACCCTCGGGTACCTGATCGGCCGGGTCGGGGGCCGACCCCTCCTGCTCGGCCCGGGCCGCTGGATCGGCCTCACCGAGAGGCGGGTCCGCCTGGTCGAGCGGTTCTTCGACCGGCGCGGACCGGCGGCCGTCTTCCTCGCCCGCTTCGTCACGGTGCTGCGCAACCTCACCGCCCTGGTGGCGGGCGCCGCCCGGATGCGCTACCGCCGGTTCCTCCTCTTCAACGCCCTCGGGGGCTGCACCTGGGCGGGCCTCTATGGCGGGCTCGCGGACGTGCTCGGGCACACCGCCCAGGGCAGCCTCCGGACGGTCGCCACGGTGGGGCTGGCGGTGGTCGGCGTCCTCGTCCTCGCGCTGGTGATCGCGTGGGTCCTCGGGCGCCGCCGGCTGGAGGGCCGCCTCGAGCGCTGGCTGGTGGGGCCGGAGGGCCCGTCCCCGCCGGCACAGGCGGCGGCGGCGACTCCCATTGACCGGGATCAGCGCCGCTGAGCCATCCGGGTGACCCGCTGGGCGAGGGCCCTCCGCCGGTCCGGAACGAAGGCGGCGGCGGCGGCGCGCAGTCGGCCCAGCTCGTCCGGGCTGAGGCGGAGGTCGGCGGCGGCCGCGCTCTCCTCGATCTGGGCGACCGATCGCGCCCCCGGGATCACCACCACCGGCGGCTGGGCGCAGAGGTACGCCAGCGCGACCTGGCCCGGGGTCGCCCCGTGGCCCGATGCCACCCGGCGGAGCGTGTCCAGCAGCACCTCGGCCCGGGCCAGGTTGGCGGGAGTGAAGAGGGGGTTGCGGCGGCGCAGGTCGACGGGGAGGGTGTCCGGCCCGTAGCGACCCCCGAGGAGCCCCTGGGCGAGGGGGCTGTAGGCCACCACCAGGCGGCCCTCGCGGGCGGCGAACGGGACCAGGTCGCGCTCCGCCCCGCGCTGGAGCAGGTTGTAGCGGACCTGGTTGGCGAGCACCGGCCGGCCCAGCGCCCGATCGGCCGCCAGCCAGCGGTGGCGGGAGTAGTTGCTGACGCCGGCATGGGCGGCCAGGCCCCGGTCCAGCACCCGCCGCATCCCCTCCATCTGCCGGCCCAGGGGCACGAGGGGATTGGGGAGGTGGAGCTGGTAGAGGGCGACGCGCTCGGCCCCGAGCCGGCGCAGGCTGGCCTCGCAGTGGGCGACCAGACGTCGCGGGGTGGGCAGCAGCGGGAGGAACTTGGTGGCGAGGAAGACCGAGTCCACCCGGTCGCCCAGCGCCTTTCCCAGGATCCGCTCGCTGGCGCCGCGGCCGTAGAGCTCGGCGGTGTCGAACAGGGTGACCCCGAGCTCCAGGGCGCGCTCCACGATCGCGTGCGCCTCCCGCTCCCCGAAGACCGTCCCGTATCCCCAGCCCCGGGTGCCGAACTGCCAGCACCCGAGGCCGATCACCGAGACCCGGCGGCCGTCCACCTCCACCCACCGCATCTCCCCATCTTGGCGCCCCGGGCGGGGCCCGCCGCGGTGGTACCCTCGCCCCACGCCATCCGGCCGTCTCCGGCGCGGGCGGGGAGCGGAGCGGGAGCGGTCTCGGGAGTCGGCCGGGCGGGCCAGGGAGGACGGGAGACGGTCGGAGTCACGGTGCTGGCGGCGGCGCTCGCCGCCGCCTTCGCGGGGGTGGTGGCCGGCCGCTGGCTCCGCTCGCACCGTCCGGCCTTCGCCGCCTGGGCGGTCGGGCTGGCGATCTTCTCCGCCGCGGCGGCGGTGCAGGCGGCCGGGGAGGCGGCCGGATTCACGCCGGCCCTGTTCCGCGCGTTCTACCTCCTCGGCGGCGTGCTGGGCGTCATCTACCTCGCCCTGGGGACGGTCTTCCTGCTCGCCCCGCCCCGGGTGGGCCGCGTCAGCGCCGCCGTCCTGGTCGGGCTCACCCTGCTCCTGGCCGTCGACGCCGCCCTGGTCCCGGTCGACCCCGCCCGCCTGGCGACCCCGGCCGGGGTCCTGGGCCGTGCGATCGCCCAGACCGGCAGCCCGCTCGTGATCGCGGCCGTCCTCTTCAACATCGTCGGCACGGTGGTGCTGGTGGGCGGGTCCGCCTTCTCCGCCTGGGGCTTCATCCGGCGCCGCCAGGGCGTGGACCGGGTCCTCTGCAACGTCCTCCTCACCGCCGGGGCGCTGGTCATCGCCCTCGGCTTCTCCGTCGCCAAGACCGCCGGGGGCACCCTGGGCCAGCTCAGCACCGCCGAGGCGATCGGCATCGCCGTGATGTTCCTGGGCTTCCTCTCCCTGGGCCGGGTCGGTCACCCCGCCATCGGTGCGGTCCCCCTGGCGTCCGAGGCGGCGCCGCCCGGCCGCTGAGCGGCGTGCGCCGGCGGCCCGGGGCATGAGCTCGGGGAGGGCGGCCGTCATCCACGTCGGCTCGGCCAACGTGGACCTGGTCGTCCGCCTGCCCCGGCTGCCGGGGCCGGGGGAGACGGTGAGCGGCGGCGTTCTCGAGCGCGGCCACGGTGGCAAGGGGGCGAACCGCGCGGTGGGGTCGGCGCGGCTGGGCGCCTCGACCGCCCTGGTCGGGGCGGTCGGCGATGACGACGCCGGCCGCGAGCTGCGGGAGGAGCTGGTCCGGGCCGGCGTCGACGTCGACCACCTCGCGACCGCCCCTCTGCCGACCGGCACCGCCTGCGTGTGGGTGGACCCGGCCGGGGAGAACTGCATCGCGGTGGCCCCGGGGGCGAACGGGGCGCTGACGGCCCCGGCGGTCCTCCAGGCGGTCAGGGCACTGGCCGGCCCCGCCAGCGTGGTGGTGGCGGACCTGGAGGTGCCTCTCGAGGCGGTCGAGGCCGCGGCCGAGGCCGCCCGGGCCGCCGGCTCCGCCTTCGTCCTCAACCCCGCCCCGGCGCGGCCGCTGCCGTCCGGCCTGCTCCGACGCTGCGCGGTGCTGGTCCCCAACCAGCACGAGCTCGACCGGCTGGGCGCGGGGTCGGCGGCGGACCTGCTGGCCCTGGGGGTCGGGGCGGTGGTGGTCACCCGCGGGGCCGGGGGAGCGGAGCTGCGGCGCCGGGGCCGGCCGGCCTGGAGCCAGCCCGCGCTCCCGGTCGCGGTCGCGGACAGCGTGGGCGCCGGCGACGCCTTCGTCGCCGCGCTCGCGGTGGCGATGGCGGAGGGCCTCCCCCTGGAGACGGCCGTGCGCCACGGGGTGGCCGCGGGGGCGCTGGCCACCCGGACGAGGGGCGCGCGGGCCGGGCTCGTGTCGGCCGCCGCGCTCGCCGAGGCGGTCGCCCGCCTTCCCGCCGGCTCCCAGGCGTAGGCCTCGGGGGCGGTCCCTCCCGGCCCGGGAAAGAGCTCGTCCACCCGCGCCAGTTGGGCGGCATCGAGGGTAATGTCCAGCGCCCGCGGCGACCCCTGCAGCTGGGCGGAGGCCCGGGGGCCTGATGATCGGAGCGGTGACCGCCGGCCGCTGCAGCAGCCAGGCGAGCGCCCCCGTGGCCGGCTCCTCGCCCCAGTCGCGGCAGCAGCCCTCGACGCGCTCCACCCGCTCGCGGTGGTGGGCCAGCTTGGCGTGGGCGCTCTCCGCGGCGGAGCGCCCCTCGGTGCCCTTGCCGAGGATGCCGCCGAGCAGCCCCGCGCCGAGCGGGCTCCAGGGGATGAAGCCGGCGCCGTACGCCTGGCACGGGGGCAGCACCTCCCGCTCGACGGTGTGCCGGAGCGGGGTGTCGAGGGACTGCTCGCCGACCAGTCCCTGGACGGGGCGCGCCCGAACTGCCTCCTGGGCCTGGGCGATGTGCCAACCGGCGACGTTGGAGGAGCCGATGTAGACCACCTTCCCCTGCTGCACCAGCACGGCCATCGCCTGCCAGATCTCCTCCCAGGGGGTGCCCCGGTCGATGTGGTGCATCTGGTAGAGGTCGAGATGGTCGCTGCGCAGTCGCCGCAGCGATCCCTCGCAGGCTTGGCGGATGGTGCGCGCCGAGCAGAAGGTGTCGTTGGGCCAGTGGCTCATCGAGCCGTAGAGCTTGGTGGCGATCACCGTCCGCTCCCGACGTCCGCCGCCCTGGGCGAACCAGCGCCCGATGATCTGCTCGGTCACCCCGTCGCCCCTCCGCCACCCGTAAACGTTGGCGGTGTCGAAGAAGGTGATGCCCAGCTCGAGCGCCTCATCCATCAGGCGGTGGGCGTCGGCCTCCTCGGTGTGAGGCCGACGTTCATGGTCCGGAGGCAGCGGCGGCTCACCTGCAGCCCGGACCGGCCGAGATGGGTCATCTGCTCGATAGGGGCCCTCACGAGGGAGGGCCGCACGCCCCATTATCCGTTCCCGGCCGCAGCGATGCCGAGGCCGGCGGACGCTCCCGATGTCGGCGAACCCCCTGGCAGTGATTCGCCGACGGTCCACCGACCCGAGCGCTCGCTTGGCGTGTGCGCAGGCCGCCGATCTCGCCCCCGGCGGCTCCGCGAGACTTGCCACCGGCGGTCACATCGGCTGATCATGGGCGGATGCGCATCCTGGTGATCGGAGGGACCCAATTCGTGGGGCGCCACATCGTCGAGGCGGCGCTCGCCGCCGGCGACGATGTGACGCTGTTCCACCGGGGCCGGACCAACCCGGAGCTCTTCGCCGAAGCGGAGCATCGCTGGGGGGACCGCGACCGCGATCTCTCGGCGCTCGCCGCGGGCGAGTGGGATGCCACCGTCGACACGTCCGCCTACGTGCCGCGCCAGGTCCGCACGCTGGCGGCGGCGCTCGGCCGCCGGGGCGGGCGCTACGTGCAGATCTCGTCGGTCTCCGCCTACGGTGGTGCGACCGGGCCGGCCATGACCGAGGACGCCCCGCTGGCGGAGCTCGACGACCCAGCCACCGAGGTCGTCGACGGGCAGACCTACGGCGGACTGAAGGCACTCTGCGAACGGGCGGCTCGGGAGGCCTTCGGGAGTGGCCCGATCGACGCGGTGAGCATCGTCCGCCCGACCTATGTGGTGGGCCCCCACGACCACACCGGACGGTTCACCTATTGGATCGAGCGAGTCGCCCGAGGAGGCCAGGTGCTGGCACCCGGTCCGCGGGCCAACCCGTTCCAGGTCATCGACGCCCGCGATCTGGCGCCGTTCGTCGTCCTGCTGGCCCATGGCGCGGTGCATGGGACGTTCCACACCGTCAGCCCAGCCCCACCCTTCTCATTCGAGGACTTCCTCACGGCGGCGGTCGGCGAGGTGGGGCCGCCGGGGACCCGGCTCGTGTGGGTCGACGCCGATCCGCTGGCCGAGGCCGGCATGACGCCGGCGGAGCTGCCGCTCTGGGCGGGGACGGACCTCGACCGCGATGTCAGCGCGCTCGACCCGAGCCGTGCGATCGCGGCTGGGCTGCGGCCCCGCCCGCTCGCCCAGACCATCCGCGAACTCCACACGCACGAGCTTGCCACCCCCACGGCGCTCCGCGTGCGCGTCGGCCTGGATCCGATCCGGGAGCGCGACCTGCTCGCACTGGCCTGAGCGGTCGGGTCATCGTCGTCGCCGATCGCCGGCCGAGCAGGGTCTGGTACACTCATCGATCGAGGGTGGCTGCCGTGCGCCCCGACCAGGGGATGGTGGTCGTGCGTGTCCTTTTTGCCTCGCTGCCGGTGCGCAGCCACATCGGGCCGATGCTGCCCTTGGCCGCGGCCGCCGCGCACGCTGGTCATGAGGTCGTCTTTGTCACCGGACCCGATGCGGTCCGGTGGATCGAGGATGCCGGACTCACCGCGGTACCGGCGGGGTTGCCCGCGGGCGAGTTGGCCCGGCGCTACGGTCGCGCCTTTGCGGCGGAGACCCTTGCCCGGCTGGCGCCGGGACAGCGGTTGGAACACCTCGTGCTTCACGCCCTGATCGGGATCGCCGCTCCCGAGATGGCCGATGATCTCGTGCCCTTGGCGCAGGCGTGGCGCCCGGACCTGGTCATCGGCAACCTCGCCGAGTGGGCCGGCGAGGTTGCCGCCACCGTGGTGGGGGTGCCCCATGTGGTCCACGGCTTCGGGCCGCCAAAGTCCCAGGCGTCGCGTCCTGCCGTCCGCGCGGCGCTCGGGAAGCTCCACGCGCGCTGGGGCGTGGACGCCGCCCGCGCGGACTCGCACGTCACGGATAACTACTTGGACATCTGGCCGGCGGGTGCGCGCACGCAGGCTGGGCCGTGGGCGTACCCGAACAGCTGGCCGCTGCGGCCCGACCACGCGCTGCCGCTGTCGAACCCCTGGCCGCGCCCGGCGGTGCTCGATGGCCTGCCCTACGACCGGACGGTCTACGTGACCGCCGGGACCACCCACAACACCACCCCCGGTTGCCTGGAGACAATGGTCGAGGCTCTGCACGGGGAGGGTGTGAACGTGGTCGTGACCATCGGCCTGAACGGGGATCGCGACCGCTTGGGGCCGCAGCCGGACCACGTGCGCATCGAGCGGTACATTCCTCAGGACACGCTCCTGCCTCACTGCGACGCGATCGTCTGCAACGCGGGGGCCGGGACGGTGCTGGGCTCCCTCGCGCACGCGAAGCCGTTGGTGATGGCGCCCGTCGCCGCCGATCAGCATGAGATCGCCGCCCAGATCGTGCAGGCGGGAGCCGGCGCGATCTGCCCAACCCGACCGATCTCCCGAATCGAAGTACGCGACGCCCTCCGCGCCATCAGAGCCGACCCGGCTTACGGGGCTGCCGCGGCCCGGCTGGGGGAGCAAATCCACTCGATGCCGGCACCCGCGGAGGTCGTCGCGAAGCTGGAGACCCTCGTTCCTCGCTGACTGGTCGGGGCTGTGGCCGCGGGTGGGGCTGTCGGTCCCGACCAGCCGACCGGCGACCGGATCCCAGGGCTTCCGATCCGCATCGTCACCATTCGGCACGGGCCAGGCGGTCGGCGACGGACCGTGTTCACCGTGACGGGAAGGGTGTGACGCCCCCAGGCGGCCTCGTGGCGTGCGTGCCCAAACCGGCCGGCTGGCGGCGGAGCGCAGCGGGGCGAGGCGGGGACGGGTGCCCCGGCGAGGCGGCAGCCGACCGCTCCTCTCCACCTCGGAGCGGCTGCCGGCGCGACTCCTGCCCGGACCCCTCCCTTGGTGCCCGGCAGCGTGTTGACCCGGTCCGACCCGGCGATGCCGGGGTGGCTGGCGGACCGTGTCCCGGGCCGCCCGGGTCCGCGGTTGACATCGCCTCCACGCATCTGCTCTCATGTCCACGCATTCGCACGTGCGAGCCGGCCTGGGCGGCGGACCGGAACCGAGCCCCGGAGGGGCGCGGCGGGAGAGGGAGGAGCGCGATGAGTCGTCATCCGGTCGGGCGCTGGGGGGCGCTCGCCGCCCTCGCTATCGCTGGCGTGGGCACGGTGGGGGTGTCGGCGGTCGCCGGGCGCGCCGCCGCGTCGGGCGGGACGGTGACCTTCGCCCAGCTGGTGGGTGCGCCGCCCACCTACATCTTCCCCCTCCTCGACGGCGCCAACTCGGGCAACAACAACCTCACCTACACCGTACCGCTCATGTGGCGTCCGCTCTACTGGTTCGGCCACCGCCACAGCGTCCAGCCCACCATCAACTACCGCCTCAGCATCGGCGAGCCGCCCGTCTTCTCCAACGGCGGCCGCACCGTCTCCATCACCCTGCACCATTACCTGTGGTCTGATGGCCGTCCCGTCACCAGCCGCGACGTCGCGTTCTGGGTCAATCTCATCCGCGCCAACAAGATCGATTGGTGCTGCTACTCGCCGGGCGACTGGATCGACCAGGTGACCGCGGTCCGCACCCCGTCAGCCAACCGGGTGCAGCTGACCTTCACCCGGGCGTTCAACCAGAACTGGCTGACCGACAACGGGCTCTCCGAGATCACCCCGATCCCGCAGGCGGCGTGGGACCGGACGTCGGCCTCGGGCCCGATCGGCAACTACGACACCACCCCGCGCGGGGCGGTGGCTGTGTACCGGTACCTCAACGCCCAGTCCGGCGACCGCGTCACCTGGGACACCAACCCCCTGTGGCAGGTGGTCGACGGCCCTTGGCGGCTTCTCCGCGGGAGCGGCTTCGACCCCGCCAACGGGTTCACCACGCTGGTCCCCAACTCCCGGTACTCCGGACCGGACCGGCCCCACATCGCCCGTCTGGAGGAGGTCCCCTTCACCAGCGACGCCGCCGAGTTCGACGCCCTGCTCTCGGGCGAGCTGGACTACGGATACCTTCCCTTCCCCGACCTGTCCCTGCGCGGCGAGCTGGTCCGCCGGGGCTACCGGGTCGCGTCGTGGCTCTACTGGGGCTTCACCTTCCTCGAGCCCAACTACGGGAACCGAGCGGCCGGCCCCATCTTCCGCCAGCTCTACGTGCGCCAGGCGATGCAGCACCTGATCGACGAGCCGGCCTACATCCGCAGCATCTTCAAGGGCTTCGGCTGGCCCACCTACGGCCCGGTTCCGGTGCAGCCGGCCAACCCCTACGCCACCGGCTTCGAGCGGACCAACCCCTATCCCTTCAGTCTCAGCGCGGCGAAGGGCCTGCTCCGCTCCCACGGATGGACGGTGGCGCCCGGGGGGACCAGCACCTGCTCGCGGCCGGGCGGCGGCACGGGCGAGTGCGGAAGCGGGATCGCGCGGGGGGCCCCGCTCAGCTTCAGCCTGCTGTACCAGAGCGGGGTGCCCTCCGTGACCCAGGAGATGGAGGCGCTCAAGTCCACCTTCTCCCTGGCCGGAATCCAGATCGGGCTGCGCCAGGCGCCCTACAGCTACGTGCTCAGCTCCACCGCGGTGTGCGATCCCAAGACCGGGGCCGGCTGCGGCTGGCAGCTGGCCGACTGGGGGCCGCCGTCGATCACCTACGTCCCGGTCTACTACCCGACCGGTGGCACCATCTTCGGCACCGGCGCTCCCATCAACACCGGCCACTACAGCAACGCGCGGACCGACCTGCTGATCGCCCAGAGCCACATCGGCGCCGGCCTGGGCGCCCTCCAGCGCTACGAGAACTACGTCGCCGCCCAGCTTCCCGACCTCTGGCTGCCCAACAGTGACTACCAGATCTCGGTGATCAGCAGCCGCCTGCACGGCATCACCGCACAAGACCCCACCGGCCACATCTACCCCGAGGACTGGACGCTCAGCGGCCCGTGACCGCTCGCCCGACCCCACGCGAGCGCCGGCAGGCGCTGGTCACCCTGGCCCAGGCGGCCCGGCGTGACGAGGTCGAGGTGCCGATGCGCGACGGGGCAATGCTGGCCGCCGACGTCTACCGTCCCGACCCCGACCCGGGACGTCCCGTGCCGGCGGTCGTGTTCGGCACCCCCTACGACAAGCGGGGGGTGGGCGCGGTCGACGAGGGACGCTTCCTCCAGGCCCGTGACTACGCGTACGTCGCCTACGACACCCGCGGCCGGGGCAAGTCGGAGGGGCTCTGGCGTGCCCACGTGCACGACGGCGCCGACGGTCATGACGTCGTGGAGTGGGTGGCCCGGCAGCCCTGGTGCGACGGGCGGGTGGGGACCACCGGGCTGAGCTACGGCGGATGGAACCAGTGGGCGACCGCTCGCGAGCACCCGCCCCACCTCGTCTGCATGGCGTCGTTCGCGGCCGCCGGCCGCTGGATGGAGGAGATCCCCTACACCTTCGGCGTCTTTCAGCTCTACTTCGCGTATTGGGTCCACGGCACCCGGCGCCGGATCCAGAACAACCGCTCCGACCTCGACTGGGAGCGGCTCCTGATGCAGCTCCCGGTGTCCGACATGATGGAGAGCCTGGGGGCGGCGCCGGGGACCTGGCCGGACATGCGCGACCACGACACCCTCGACGACTTCTGGCGCCGGCTGCGTCTCGACGACGACTACCGCACCCTCGACCTGCCCTGCCTCCACGTCGCCGGCTGGCACGACCGGGAGGACCTGCTCGGCGCCTTCCACCACTACGAGTCGATGCGGCGGGACTCGCCGCGGGCCGGTGACCAGTGGCTGATCGTGGGGCCCTGGCCGCACGTCGGGACCCGCTACCCGCAGGCGAGCTACGGCGGCGTCGACTACGGCGCCGCTGCCGCGCTGGAGATGGACCAGATCCAGCTGCGCTTCTTCGACCACTGGCTGAAGGGGCAGGACAACGGATGGGCCGACGAACCGCGGGTCCGGCTCTTCGAGACCGGCAGCGACCGCTGGCTCACCCCGCCCGCCTGGCCGCTCGCGGGCGAGCGCCGGGCGCTCCACCTGCGCCACGGGCCCGCCGGCGCCACCCTCGACCGCGAGGCCGCCCCCGCCCCCGAAGCGCCGCTGGCCTACCGCTATGACCCCCGGGACCCGGTGCGGGTGCCGGGCGGGCTCAGCTACGAGGAGTTCTATGAGCCGAGCCTCGACGAGAGCCACCTCGACCGGCGCCCGGACGTGGTCCTGTACAGCACGCCACCCCTGGCGGAGCCGCTCACGATCAGCGGGTGGCCCCGGCTGGAGCTCTTCGCCAGCAGCGACGGCGAGGACACCGACTGGCACGTCAAGCTGGAGGATCGGGGTCCCGACGGCGGGCTGATCCGGGTGGCGGCGGGGTGTCTGCGGGCCGTCTGCCGCGACTCGCTGAGCCACCCCGCCCCGCTGGTGCCGGGGGAGGTCACCCGCTTCGAGGTCGAGCTCAACCCGGCGAGCCACGTGTTCCGCGCCGGGCACCGCCTGGTGCTCGCCGTCACCAGCAGCGACTTCCCCTGGTTCGCCCGCAACTGCAACCGGGCCGGGCGGGCGGTGGAGCAGCGCGATCCGCGGGTCGCGGTCAACACCATCCACCATGGCCCGGACCACCCGTCCCGGCTGTGGCTGCCGCTGGTGGGCGGTTCGGGACTGCCGTAGGCTCGGTCGCTCAAGATCGTGGCGGCGATCGGGTCACCGGCGGCCGATCGGCCCCGCCGGTCCGTCGTCGGTCAGACCGAGGCGGCCCCAGCCCCGCGCGGCGCTCTCCGTCGCCATTCGACGCGGGCGGCGGCCGCGCTGACCACCAGCAGGAGGGCGCAGACCGCGACCACCGCTCGCTCCGCCGACCCTGAGCCGTGGTCGGGGTCGACGCGGAGGACGAGCTCGATCCAGCGCGGCGCCACCAGGGTGGCGACCCCGGTCAGGCCCGCCAGTACCGCCAGGACCGCCTCCCACCAGAACCGCGACCGAGTGCCGCTTCGCACCGCCGATCCCTCCCGTGCATGCCACCGTGGTCCGTGTCGCAGGGCGGACGGGGCCCGTCCCGCGGGCGGGGTGTCGCGCCTCGCAATCTAGCAGGTCAAGGCGATCGCCTGCGACTGACGATCATCCGCCGCGGGGCTCATCCTCAGCAACCGCACCGGCGCCGGGCACGGTGTCACGATCAGCGGAAGCGTGACGCCCACGCGTCTCGTGCTCAACCGACTCATGGGGGAGCGAGCTTCCATGATGGCTTCGATTGGCTCGTGCTCCCTCCCGGCTCGACGCGACGCTATCGGTCGGCCGTCCGCCGCCTGGATGCGGCAGCCCGGCGGCGCCAGCCCCCGCGCTGATCCTGGAGGATGACCCTGGCCGCGTTGCGAGCCGGGGTGCCCATCACCCCGCCCCCCGGGTGGGCGCCGGAGGCGCACAGGTAGAGGCCCTGGAGCGGGGTGCGGTAGGCGCCCGCCTGTGAGGCGGGCCGGAAGGAGAGCATCTGGTCAAGGGCCATCTCGCCTTGGAAGATGTTGCCTCCCAGGAGCCCGAAGGTGCGCTCCAGGTCGAGCGGCGTCACCACCTGGCGGTGGACCACAGCAGCGGCCAGGTTGGGCGCGTAGCTGGTGAGCGTCTCCACCACGCGGTCCCCGAATGCCTCCCGCTCGCGGTCCCAATCGGTGCCGTCGAGATGGTAGGGGGCGTACTGCACGAAGCAGGTCATGACGTGGCGGCCCTCGGGCGCCAGGCCGGGGTCCTTGATCGAGGGGATGACGCAGTCCATCATCGGGTGGGCGCTCCACCGGCCATTCTTGGCGTCGTCCCACGCGGTCTCCAGGTAGGTGATCGAGGGGCAGATCTCGAACTCGACGTGATGGTCGGCGGGCGCGGTGCCGGGACGGGCGGTGAAATCGGGCAGCTCGGAGAGGGCGAGGTTGACCTTGGCGGACGAGCCGCGGGTGCGGTAGGTCTCCATCTCCTGGACCAGGTCGCGGGGGAGCTCATTGCGCTCCACCAGATCGAGGAAGGCGGTCTTGGGGTGCACCGCCGCCGCCACCACCGGCGCCCGCAGCGCCGTCCCGTCGGCGAGGGTGACCCCGATGGCGCGGCCGCCGACCACGTCGATGGCGGCGACCGGGCTGTCGGTGCGGACCTCCGCGCCGGCGCTGCGCGCGGATGCGCTGATCGCCTCCGAGAGGGCGCCCATCCCGCCCCGCACGAAGCCCCAGGCGCCGCGCTGATTGCCGGCCTCGCCGAGGCGGTGGTGGAGGAGGACGTAGGCGGTGCCGGGCGACCTGGGGCCACCCCAGGCGCCGATCACGCCGCCCGGCGACATGGCCCCCTTGACCTGCTCGTCCTCGAACCAGCAGTCGAGGAAGTCGCTCACCGACAGGGTCATGAGGTCGACCAGCCGATGGAGGCCGCGACGGTGGCGGTAGAGGTGGCGGCCCATTCGCATCAGCTCGGCGAGATCCCGGGGACCGAGGCTCGCCGGCAGCGGCGGCACCATGCCGAAGAGGGGGCGCACGATCCGGACCAGCTCGTCCAGCTGATGCTCGTAGTCGAGGTACGCGAGCGCGTCGTGAGTGGAGATCTTGGCGATCTCGGCCGCCGTCCGCTTGGGATCGTACCACCACATGATCGACCGCCCGTCGGGGAAGGGGGTGAACGCGAGCGGGTCGAGCGGGAGCACCTGGTACCCGAAGCGAGGCAGCTCCAGGTCGCGCACGATGTCCGGCTGCAGCAGGCTGACCACATACGAGCAGGTGTTGACCCGGTACCCGGGCCACGGCTCCTCGGTGACGCAGGCGCCGCCCACCAGGCCGCGGCGCTCGAGCACCACCACCCGCTGCCCCGCGCGGGCGAGGTAGGCGGCGCAGACAAGCCCATTGTGGCCGCCGCCGACGACGATGGCGTCGTACCGGGTCGCCTCCATCGGTGGCCCTCCCCGTCGGCGGCGACCGTGCGACGGGCGGCACGCGCCCCGCCGGTGCGCAGCGGCCGCCGGCGTGCCCGAGGGACGCCGCCGAATTGTCGGGCCCGCCCGGCGTGGCTGTCAAGCTGGGAGCGGCCGCGCACGCGCACACGTCCGTCGCGCCGCGATTGTCGCGAGGCCCTGATAGCATCCCGCCCATGCCGGAGCACCCCGCCTGGATCCCCCTCGCCGACGGCGAGAGGCTGGCGGCCACGGTCTACCGCCCCGGGGGAGCAGGAGCGGCCCCGGCGCTGCTGGAAGCACTGCCGTACCGCAAGGACGACGCCACCCTGAGCGATGCCGGCTGGTATCGCCGCCTGCGCGACGAGGGCGGGTTCGCCGTCTGCCGCGTCGACGTGCGCGGCACCGGATCATCAACCGGCGTCGCCGTCGACGAGTACCCCGCCACCGAGACCGAGGACCTCGCCCAGGTGATCGGGTGGCTGGCCGGGCAGCCGTGGTGCAGCGGGCGGGTGGGCATGTTCGGGACCTCCTACTCCGGGTTCAATGCGCTCCACGCCGCCCGCCTGGGACCACCCCGGCTGGGCGCGGTGTGCGCCATCTTCGCCAGCGACGACCGCTACACCGACGACGTCCACTACGGCGGTGGTGTGCCCCGCGCCCTCGACCTGCTCGACTATCCGCTCTACATGGTGGCTCTCAACGCGCTGCCCCCGGTGCCGTCGCTGGTCGGACCGGACTGGCGCCGGGCCTGGGCCGAGCGGGTGGACCGGCTGGAGCCGTGGCTGCTGCGCTGGCTGGCGGAGCCGCACGACGGGCCCTACTGGCGGCGGGGGTCGATCCGGCCGGGGACCGACCGGATCCACTGCCCCACCCTGCTGATCGCGGGCTGGGCGGATGGGTACCACAACGCCACCTTCCGGGTCTTCGAGCAGCTGCGGGGCCCGCGCCGGCTCCTGATCGGCCCCTGGGCCCACATGAGCCCGGAGCACTCCCGCCCCGGACCCCGTGCGGATGTCGTCCCCGAGCTGATCCGGTGGTTCGACCGCCATCTCCGTGAGCGGGACGGTGGCGACCGCGCTGAGCCCCCGATCACGGTGTTCGTCCGCGAGGCGACCCAACCGGCCCCCGACCTGGATCGGGTCCGGGGGCGCTTCCGCGATGAGCCCCGCTGGCCGCCCGAGCGGATGACCGAGCGGGTGCTGCGCTCCGAGGACGCGATCGGCCCGGTGGCCCCGGCCGCGGATGGAGCGCTGCGGCTCCCGTTTCGGGGCGAGGTCGGCGTCACCTCATCGATCTGGTGCGCCGGTGCGCTCCCGTTCGGCCAGCCCTGGGACCAGGCCGACGACGAGGTGCTGGGGCTGGTCTGGGACTGGCCGGTCGGGCCCCAGCCGCTGGAGGTGCTGGGCATGCCCCGGCTCCTCCTGCGGCTGCGCAGCTCGGACCGGGTGGCGACCTGCGTCGCCAAGCTCGCCGACGTCTTCCCCGACGGGACCTCGGCGCTGGTCGCCCGCGGGGTCCAGACCCTCGCCCTCCCGCCCGCGCCCCTTGCGCCGGCCCCCGGCGACGCCCGGCCGGCGGCGGTGGAGCTCGATGCCACCTCCTGGGTGTTCCCGCCCGGGCACCGCATCCGACTCGCCCTCGCCGCCGGCGATTGGCCGTCGATCTGGCCCCCGCCGCGCCGCGGCTGGCTGGAGGTCGATCCCGCCAGCCTCCGCCTCCACCTGCCGGTGCTGGACGGACCCGGCCCGGAGGCGGCCGCGCCCGCTCTCGCGCTCCCGCCGCCCGCGGCCGCCGCCGCCTCCCCATCCCCGCGGGTGGTGTGGCGGGTGGAGGACGACCGCCTCCGCCGTGAGCGCCGGGTGGTCATCGACCACGGCGGGAGCACGGTGCTGCCGGGGAGGGGTTGGCTCCGGGAGCGGTACCTGGGCCGGGTCGGGGTGTCCCTCGACGACCCCGGGCACGCCGTCGCCTCCGGGAGCGCCTCGTACGTGGTGCGGTTCCCCGAGGCCACCTGTGCGGCCCGCGCCGACCTCGATGTCCGCAGTGACGGCGACGGGCTGGCGGTCCGCCTCCGTCTGCGGGTCGCCGAGCGGGGGGGCCTCGCCCGCGAGCGCCGGTGGGCCCGACGCTACCCGGGTCGGCTTCAATAGGGGGATGGACCCCGCCCGGCGACGACGCGGACCGGCTCTCGCGCTGATCGGCGCGATCATCGTCCTGGCCATCGTGGCGGTCATGCTCACCAGCGGGGCGGCGCCCCACTCCCGGGTCACGCCCGCCGCCGCCCTTCAGGTGGTCCGGGCCTACGACCGGGCCGAGACCCTGGCCACGCTCCAGCTCAGCATCCCGGCCCAGGACGCGGTCGAGACCGCCCCCGAGTCGATCATCGACGACGCCGCCTTCGCGGCCCTGCACGCCCAGGGGCAGCGCCGGAGCGCCCCCCAGCCCCAGTCCGATGTCCACATCCAGATCTACGTCCCGGTCCAGCACCGGGGGGTGGAGAGCTTCGCCGCCTACGTCAGCAGTCGGGTCCAGGGTCGGCGGGGCGCGATCCTGATGGTGTTCCGCCGGGACGGGCCCCACCGGGTCTGGCGCCAGTCGCTCTCCCCGGCCTTCCCCGGCGCCGGCACCGCGCCACCGGTGGCGATCGGGCCCGGCGGCTACGCTCGGCGGCTCGACGGGGCGGCGCAGGCCCGCGCCCTCCGGCTCTCCGCCGCCACGGTGGCCGCCGACTACGCCGGGCTGCTCGAGCTCGCCGTCCGCGGCGACCGGCTCCAGGGAGGCGACCCCTTCGCGCCGGGGGCGTTCACCAGCCGGCTCGCGGCCAGCGACCGGCAGACCGTCCAGCAGCTCGCCGCCACCGGCGCCACCGCCGGCGGCACCGCCCTCCCCGCCCCCTACCCCGAGCTCACCCTGGGCCTGCGCGGCGGCGGCGCCCTGGTCCTCTTCACCGTGGCGGCACGGCAGGCCTTCACCGCCCCTCCCGGGGGCTCGCTCCAGCAGGCCGCGAGCCGCTCGCCCTGGACGCCCCTGGTCGCCCCCGGGTCCTATCGCTCGATCGCCACCACGTCGCTGATGACGGTGGCCGCCCTGGTCCCGCCCGCGGGCTCCTCGCGGCGGGTGGACGTGATCGCGGAGACGGCCTCGGTGATCGCCGTCAAGGCCGTGCCGCTGGGGGCCGCCACCATCGCCTGAGCACGGGGGGCCCGGGCCTCCCGGCCCGGCCCTCGCCGCCGCCGTCAGCCGGTGAGCACCGCCTCCGCGACGGCGAGGCCCCGGGTGATGTCGCCCGGACCGATGCCGAGGTGGGTGACCAGGCGCACCGTGTCGTGCCCCTCCTCCAGGCAGAGCAGGCCCCGGGCTGCCGCCGCTGCCACGAAGGCGGCCGCGGTCAGACGGGTGAGGCGCACCATCACGATGTTGGTGGTGACCCGCCCGGGGTCGAGCTCGACCCCGGGCAGCTCCGCCAGCCCCTCGGCGAGAACGCGCGCATTGGCGTGGTCGTCGGCGAGCCGGTCCACCATGCGGTCCAGACCGATCAGGCCGCAGGCGGCGATGATCCCCGCCTGGCGCATCCCGCCGCCCAGCATCTTGCGCCACTCCCGGGCCCGGGCGATCGCCGCCGCCGGGCCGGTGAGGAGGCTGCCGACCGGGCAGCCGAGCCCCTTGGAGAGACAGAAGCTGACGGTGTCGGCGTGGGCGGCGATGGCCGCCGGCGCCAACCGCAGCGCCACCGCGGCGTTGAAGAGACGAGCCCCATCCATGTGCACCGCGATCCCGCGGTCCCGAGCCGCCCCCGCCACCGCCGCCAGCTGGCCCGGATCCCACACCACTCCGCCCCGGCGGTTGTGGGTGTTCTCAACGGCGACCGCAGCGGTCCGCGGCTGATGGGGATCGTGGTCGGTCCGCACCGCCGCCGCCACCTGCTCGGCCGAGAGCACGCCGGTGGCGCTGGGCAGGGGACGCAGCTGGATCCCGCCCACCACCGCCGCGCCGGCGGCCTCGTACTGGAAGATGTGGCTGTCGGCCTCGACGATCACCTCCTGGCGCGGGCCCGCGTGAACCAGCAACGCCAGCAGGTTGGCCATCGTCCCGCTGGGGACCAGCACCGCCGCCTGCTTGCCGAGTCGATCCGCCGCGACCGCCTCCAGGCGGTTGACGGTGGGGTCCTCCCCATACACGTCGTCGCCCAGCGCCGCGGTGCGCATGGCATCTCGCATTGCCGGCGTGGGCAGGGTGACGGTGTCGGAGCGCAGGTCGACCGCGGCCACGACGGTCATCGTCGCCGCGGCGGGGCCGTCCCCGTCACCGCCGCTGGCGGAGATGGCGGCGCACTCGCACCAGCATGCGCACCATCTCCTCGGCCAGCTCGTCGGCGCGGGCGCGGGGGTTGTTGAAGACCACGTACTCCTTGGCGACCAGGGTGGCGAGGTAGTCGAGCAGGCCCGACTCCTCGTCCTTGACGAGGAGGAAGTCTGGATGGCCGGCGTTGTAGTAGACAAGGCCGCGTTCGGGGTCGAAGCGGCTGCGGGACGGCCCCGGATCGGGGTCCGGCTCGATGCTGGGGAGCGCGCGCGACCGCCGCCCGCCGGCGAGGGCGGCGCCGACCCCCGGGTCGGCGGGGGGGTCGGGGGGGTGGGTCAGCTCCGCGGGCCGCTGCAGCGCCGGGAGGTCGAGGTCGACGTCGAGGGCGCTGCCGGCCGGGAGCGCCTCCCCATCGGACGCCTCGGCGAGGGCCAGGGTGGCCAGCACCGCGCCGTCTCCGGTCTCGGTGCCGAGCGCGGTGCGCATCGGATTGTCGAGGTCGGCCAGCTCCCGCAGCACCCGCGCGAAGATCCGCCGCACCGCGTCGGAGAGCCGCTCGGCGGTGTCGCGGTCGAGGGCGGCCGCAATCCGCTCCAGGGTCTTCTGCACCGCCGGCTCGACCGCTCGTACCGCCTCGACGAAGGCGGGGAACGCGTCGCGGTCGCGCAGGATCGCGCGCCGCCCGGCCGTCTGCACCAGCGCCTCGTAGGTGACCTGGCCGCTCACCTGGTCGCTGCCCCAGGGCGACACACCGAACTCCTCCAGCTCGCAGAGGTCGTCGATGATGGTGGTCCCGGCGCGCCCCACCACCGCCACCCGCCGCCGGTGGTCGGGCCGCGGGGCGACGAAGAGGGCGTACTCCACTCGACCCCACAGGGTCGGCCGCGATGGGAGCGCGAGACGCACCCCGTCCGGCCGCTCCGGGGTGACCAGCTCGGCGCGCCGGCCCTCCACCACCTCCAGGCTGTAGTCGCCGCGGGCCAGCGCCACCGCGCGTCGCCGGCGCAGGTAGTCCACCACCTTGCGCAGGGTGAGGACGCGCACCACGTCGGGGTCGAGATCAGCGAGGTAGACGGTGGTCCCGGGCGCCACCCGGGCCCGGCGCCGCTCGTCCAGCTCCAGCCGGGCCATCGAGCGCCCCCGCTCCAGCCGGAGGACGTGGGTGCGCGCCTCCCCCTCGGGGCGGGTGACGACCTCGCAGCGGGCCCCCAGCTGCTGGAAGGCGAGCAGCCCGATCGCCTTCTCCCCCAGGGTGCGCGGGTCGCCCGCCTTGGACGAGTCGAAGAGGCTGCCGGCGACGCGGCGGAGACGGGCCACATCCATGCCCCGTCCGGCGTCGTCGACCGCCACCAGCGGGTGGCGTCCCTGCCGGCGCAGGAAGACCGTGATCCGTCCGCCCCGCCGGTCCGCCTCGGCGTACTCGTCGGCCGCGTTGGAGATGAACTCGTTGAGCGCGTCCTTGGGATCCTGGTACGCCTGCCCGGTGATGAGGACGGCCCGATCCAGGTTGCCGATCCGAAGCCGGACCTGCTCCGCCGGCACCGGCGCCGTGCCTCAGCCGGCCGGGCTCAGTACTGAGCCCAGGGGATGTTCCAGTCGGCCTCGCCGTTGACCTCGCCCGCCGGCAGCCCGGTCCCGGAGATCTCGACCACGTCCCCGGGAACGCTGAAGTTGTAGAACCAGACCGCATCGGCCGGGTTCTGCTCCACGCAGCCATGCGAGACGTTGGCCACCCCGTGGTCGTAGACGTCCCAGGAGGCGTCGTGGATGTAGTAGCCGTCGGTGGAGATGGCGACGTCGTAGTAGACGTCCTGGGCGTAGAGACCGGGGAACCCGATGGTGGCGCTGTTCATGAACACCGAGGGGGCCTTGGAGAGCACCACCAATGTCCCGCTGATGGTGGGGAAGCCGGGCTTGCCCAGGCTGACCGGGAAGTTCTGGATCAGGCGCCCGTTGTTGTAGACCAGCTCGCGATCGGTGACGGCGCTGATGACGGTCAGGTGGTCGTCCACCACGGTGAAGGCGGAGGTGAACTGGGACCCGACCAGCCGGTGGCCCAGGATCGTGAGTCCGTTGAGGTCGCCCTCCAGGGTCACCCGCTCGCCCACCGGCCAGAAGTGCTCGGGCCGGAAGTGCAGCTCGCTGGGGGTGAACCATCGCCACCGGCCCGGCTCGGGGATGCTCATCGATACGTGCAGGGCGGCAAGGATGTCGGCCTGGCCCGCGGCCGGGATCGCATTCGGGAACTGGAGCACGAAGACCGCGCCCCAGCCGACCTGCTCTCCGTTGTAGGGCGAGATGTTCGGCACCAGCGACATCATCGCCAGCGGCGCCGGCGGGGTGGTGAAATTCCGGACCACGGTGACTGGGGCCGGGGGGCGGCCGCCGGATCCGTGGCCGACCGCGGCGGCGGTGGCGGCCACCCGGTAGGTGGTGGCCCAGGCCAGGGGCGCGATCGGCAGCCAGGTGCCGCCCCGCAGGTGCCCCGCCACCGCGGCGCCGCCGGCGAGCGGCGCGACGGTGAGCGCGGTGAGCGTGCCGTGGGCCACCGAGACGGTGATCGGGGAGGCGGGGGGGACGTCGGCGACGGGCCCCGCGAACGCCAGCGTGACCGACGGCGGCACCACCGGACGGGGAGGCGCCGATGGGCGGAGTGCCAGGCCGTGCGCCGTCGAGATCACCCCCAGCTGGACCAGGGTCGTGGCCGTCACCGCGCCCGCGATCACGAGGATGGTGACGACGATCGACCAGCGCCGGCGCGCACGCCGGAGCGATGGCGCCGGTCCGAAGGCGGGGGTGGAGGAGGGGGTCGCCGAGCCGCGGATCGCCATGAGCCCAGTATAGGCGGCGGCGGAGATCGGCCGGTCCGGGGCGGACCGGTCAGCAGCCCGCCCGGACCGCCTCTGACCAGCTGTAGACGAGGGCGGGCCGGCGTCCGCGCAGCAGGACCATCGACTCGGTGGCGCTCGCGAGCCCCCTGCCCCCGGTCGCCGCGGCTCCCATCACCAGCCACCGGTTCGGCCCGGGTGCCCATCGCGCCAGGATGTTGTCGCGATGGCCCCAGCACGCCGGCGCGGACGGCCGGGCGCAGGCGAGGTTGCCGCTGCCGTACCCGTCGTCGTACATCCAGCCGTAGCTGATCCCGAGTGGGCCCGGGCCCTCGGCCCAGTTGCCACTCCAGGCCTGGGCGGCGTCGCCCCCCAGCGACCCGACCGACGGCACGGGGTCGGTCCCGGCCCGTGCCGCCTCCCCGGCGATGGCATCGAGCCCGGCGGTGAGGCCGAGGAACGGGGCCAGCCCGCGGCTGACGCGCTCCTCGTCGACCAGCACGAACAGCTGCTCAGCCGGGCTGAGGCGCGGGAAGGTGCCGGGGATGACCAGCGGACCGAGGCCCTCGCGCCGCCGGGCACGGTCGAGGGCGGCCACCGCGGCCTGCTCGCACGCCGCCCCCGCCCCCGCCAGGCCGGCGCAGACGCCGACGAACGGGGGGTCGGCGGGCACGTTGGCGGCCGGTCGCTGCGGCGGGACGACCCCGTGGACTGCCAGCGACTGCCCCGTCGCCGGCGCCGGGAGCGCGGCCCCCGCCACCAGCAGCCCGGCCGCCAGCCCGAGCACGGCCGCGCGCGACCGGCCGCGGACGGCGGGACAGCGCGGTGGGGCTGAGGCGACCATGGGGATCGCCTCCCACCATGGCTGGCCCCGCTGCCGGCAGGGGGGACGTTGCCCTCTCGTCACCAGAACGGGGGCGCCCGGCGAGGCTCCCGTCAGGTCGTGAGCGTGCCGTCAGCCGGGAGGGTCGGCGGCGTCACGCCGGGCCGACCGCCCGGCCGTCATCCGCTCCGCCCCGCCGGCCGTGAGCAGCTCCTGGCGTTTCAACCCGGTAGTTCCCAGCCCAGCGGATTGCAACGTACCGGTCCTACATAGCTCACCCTCCCCAACTGCAGGCGGATCTTGCCCCGCCGTCGGCGTGCAGATGTCCCCATGCGCCGATCCGTTGTCACGTTCCAAGCGCCGTGGTAGGCTCGTCCTCGTGAGGTCGGTGAACCGACGGGTCGTCTGGCTGCCCCCCCTCTTGGTGGGCATCCTGTGGATCTTGTTCGGAGCGATCGTCCTGGGTGACCGCCGAGGATTGGGCCTAATTTTCATCGGGCTTGCTTGCCTCGGCTTCAGCCTGCTCGGTATGGCGGGGGTTCTCGACGCTCGCGGATTTGGTAGTCGAGTCCCGGACCGTACTCGCCGCTAGCAGCGCTGAACACCCCGGTCGACGATCCCCCCGTCGGAACGCTCGACGGCTCGGCGGCTCCGTCGAGTTCAGGTGCCCCGAAACCCGAGTGCTGATTCGCCAACGTGTCGGGCGAACGTCGCAAATGCCTCGACTCCGGGCGCACCGGCATGACTGACCCGGCGCCGTGGGAGGAGGCCCAGGCGGCCGCGCGCCGTGCCGGCGTGGCGCTGCGGCGGCTGGACCGGCCCGACGACGGAGGGCGCATCGAGGGCCTCACCCGCGTGGTCTGGGGCACCACCGAGGTGCCGCCGCCGCTGGCCCGGGCCCTGCAGCACGCGGGGGCGATCCTGGTCGGCGCCGATGACGCCCAGGGGGAGCTGGTGGGATGCGCGCTCGGCTTCATCGGCCATGCCGGCGGGTGGCACTGCCACTCCCATCTGGCCGGGGTGGTTCCGGCGGCGGAGGGTCGCGGGATCGGCCGTGCCCTCAAGCTGGGGCAGCGCGCGCTCTGCCTCGAGCTCGGGATCGACGAGATGCGGTGGACCTACGACCCGCTCCTGGTCCGCAACGCCTGGTTCAACCTGGTGCGCCTCGGCGCCGTCGCGACGGCGTTCCTGCCGGGCTTCTACGGGGTGATGGACGACCTCCAGAATCGGGGGGACCGCGGCGACCGGTTCGAGGTGCGGTGGTCCTTGCCCGACCCGGGTCCGGCGATGGTGGGAGGGAGCGGGCGCCGCCCGGTGGCCGCCACCCCGCCGCCCGTCCGCCTCCTCGATGCGGCCGAGCCGAGCGGACGCCCGGAGCCCCGACCGTGCGCCGTGGTCCCCGCGGACCAGGCCGAGGTGGCGATCCCGCCCGAGTACGCCCGCCTGCGTCTGGAGGACCCGGCGCTGGCGGCGCGATGGCGGTCGGCCGCGGCCCATGCCTTCCAGCTGTGCTTCGCCCAGGGCCTGGTCGCGACCTCGATCAGCCGCGGCGGTGTGTACCGGTTCGAGCGCCGGGCCGGGCCGGGGGTACCATCGCCCGGTCACCCGGCCGCCCCGCCCGTCCCCGGCCGGCACGCCGCCACCGACGAGGAGGGGAGCTTCCCATGACCCACCGTGCCTTCGCCGCCGCCGCCGCCGCGCTCCTCGCCGCAGTGCTCACCGCTCCCCCGGCCTCGCCCCGGCACCGGATCGCCGCCCGCTCCGCTCCGACCGCCGTCTGGCCCGTCTATCACCGGGACCCCCTCCGCAGCGGGGTCGCGGTGGGTATTCCGCCCCTCGGCCGCCTGCGCCGGGCGTGGTCGCGGGCCCTGGACGGTGCCGTCTATGCCGAGCCGCTCGCGGTCGGCGGGCTGCTCATCGTGGCCACCGAGAACGACACCGTGTACGCGCTCGACCCCATCGACGGGCGGGTGGTGTGGCAGCGTCACCTGGGCACGCCGGTGCCGCTCAGCACCCTTCCCTGCGGCGACATCAACCCTCTCGGCATCACCGGGACCCCCGCCTACGATCCCGCCACCGGGCTCGTCTACCTGGTCGCGGAGGTTACCGGTCCTCGGCATCTGCTCTTCGCGCTGGACGTGCGCGACGGCCGGGTGGTGTGGTCACGTGACGTCGACGTCCCGTTCTCCACCCCGCTCGCCACCCAGCAGCGGACCGCGCTCGCGATCGGCAGCGGCATGGTCTACTTCGGCTTCGGCGGACTCTGGGGGGACTGCGGCGCGTACCGAGGAGCGGTCGTCGGGGTGCCGGCGACCGGCCGCGGCCCGACGATCACCTACGAGGTCCCGACCGCCCGCGAGGGAGCGGTCTGGGCCACCGCCGGTCCGGTGATGGACGCCCACGGCAACCTCTACGTGGCGACCGGCAACGGGGCCGCCAACCAGCCCCCCTACGACGGGACCGACTCCGTGCTGGAGCTGACCCCGCAGCTGCGGCTGCGCAGTCGCTTCGCCCCCGCCCGCTGGGCCCAGGACAACGCCACCGACCTCGACCTCGGCTCGGTCTCGCCGACGCTCCTTGCCGACGGCTACGTGTTCATCGCCGGCAAGAGCGGGATCGGCTACGTCCTCCGCCAGTCCGCGCTGGGAGGCATCGGCCACCCGGTGTCGTCGGCTCCGGTGTGCGCCTCCTTCGGGGGCACCGCCTTCGTCGGCTCCACCGTGTACGTGCCCTGCGCGGACGGCATCCGCGCGGTGGCGGTCGGCCGGGGCGGCGGGATCACCGTCCTGTGGCACACCGGGGCGGGCGCGTCCGGTCCGCCGGTGGTCGGGGGCGGTGCGGTGTGGAGCGTCAACACCGGGACCGGCGTGCTCGACGCGCTCGCTCCCCGCAGCGGCGCCGTCCGCGCCGCGGTGGCGCTCGGGCCGGTTCCCCACTTCGTCACGCCGACCCTGTGGGGGGACCGGGTCTTCGTCGGGACCAGCGCGGGCGTGGTGGCCGCGACCGGGGCCTGAGGGCGCGGGGGCGCCGGTCCGGGGCACGCGTACCATCGAGGCGTGCGCAATCTCACCTGGCTCGTGGTGTGTGTTGCGTTCGTGGACACCGTCTTCTTCGCCGCGCTCGCCCCGCTCCTGCCCCATCTCGCCCACTCGCTCGCGCTCAGCAAGGGCGCCGCCGGCTTCCTCACCGCCGCCTACGCCGTGGGCAGCATGGCGGGCACGCTGGCGGCGCTCCCGGTCGCGGCCCGGGGGAGCCTCAAGCTCGGTGTCCTGGCCGGGCTCACCCTGATGGCCGTGTGCACCCTGGGCTTCGGCCTGGCCACCGGAGTGGTGCAGCTCGACGCGATGCGCCTCGGGCAGGGTGTGGGCGACGGGCTCGCCTGGACCGGCGCCGTCGCCTGGCTGGTGACCGCGGTGCCGCGAGCGCGGCGGGGTCGGGCGATCGGCACCGCGGCGGCGGCATCGGCGGCGGGGTCCCTCCTCGGGCCGCTGCTCGGGGGGGCCGCCGCGGCGGTGGGCCTGCGCCCGGTCTTCACCGGGATCGCCCTGGCCACAGCCGGCCTCGTGCTCTGGACCTGGTGGACGCCGGCCCCCGCCGACGAGGGGCGCCAGCGGCTCGGCCGCCGGCTGCGCGGCCTGCTGGGGTGGCGGGCCGGAGCCGGCCTCTGGCTGGGCGGGCTGGGTGGCGTCCTGACCGCGGTCCTGGCGGTGCTGGCCCCGCTCGAGCTGGCCCGGGCGGGGCTCGCCGCGGGTGCGATCGCCGCCGTCTTCTTCGTCGCCGCCGCCATCCGCACCTGGGTGAATCCCGCGCTCGGCCGGTGGACCGACCGGCGCGGGCATCGGCGCCCGGTGCAGGTCGGGCTGGCCGCTGCGGCGGCGGTCTCCGTGAGCCTCGCGGTGGTGCCGGGAGGGTGGCCGCTGGCGGTCGTGGTGGTGGTGGCCGGGGCGGCCTACAGCTCGTTCTGGGTGCCGGCGATGTCGATGATCTCCGCGTCCGCGGGCGGAGCGCCCCGGTCGGTGTGGCTGGGCTTCGGGCTCTGGAACCTCGCCTGGGGTGTCGGCTGGACGGTGGGCTCCGCGGGAGGCGGGGCGCTGGCGGCGGCCACCGGCGACGCCTGGGCCTACCTGGCCCTCGCCGCGGCCGCGCTCGCGACCCTGGCCGCGGTCCGCGGCGAGAGGCGCTGGCCGCGGCCGCGGCACCGCCTGGCGCAGGGCCGCACCGGCTGACGCGGGGCCCGGCCGGGGCCCGCGGAGTGGCGGCGGGTCGGGCGAGGGAGCATACTCGGACGAGGAGGTGGTCCTCCGTCACGGGCGCAGGAGGGAGTGGGCGGGCCGGCCGGCACGGCGCGGTCCCCCGGGGAGGTGCGGGTCATGCGGCGAGCTCATGTGACACGTGGGGGCGCCATCGGCGCGCTCCTGACGGTGGCGGCGCTTGTCGGCCTGGGCGGCGCGGCGGCGGCGGTCCGGCCCTCGCCCCGGGCGGGGCCGGCGGGGACGGCCTCGTTCGCGGTGAACGCCCCTCCCAACTGGATCTTCCCGATGTGGACGCCCACCACCTACGGCATCCAGGTGACCCAGTTCA
>DAHUZL010000049.1 GCA_027306655.1 Candidatus Dormiibacterota bacterium | reverse complement strand
CCTGAGTCGCGTGACCGGCACGTCGCCCAGAGCGTCGCCTACCGCGAGGCGCTGAGCGCGATCGCCCGCTTCCTCGGCTGCCCCCCGGACGAGGCGGAGGTGCTGCGGGCCCGCCCGGCCGCCGGGGTGGAGGAGCTCTGCGCCGGCTACTGGGCCGACGCCGGCCTCGCCGGCCTGGTCGTCGACGACGGCTTCCCGCCCGAGGGGCTCGGGATCCCGGCCGACCAGCTCGGCGCCGGACGGTGCCCGGTGCGCCGGGTCCTGCGCCTGGAGACCCTGTTCGAGCGGCTGATCACGGCCCACGTCAGCCTGGAGGCGGTGCGGGAGGCGCTCCGCGCCGAGCTGGAGGCCGAGCACGCCCGGGGGACGGCCGGGCTCAAGTCGATCGCCGCCTACCGCGGCGGCCTCACCGTCCGGCGCCGGCCGGCGGAGGACGTCGGGGACGCCTTCGACGCCGCCCGGGCGCAGGTGGCCCGGGGGGAGAGGCTGCGGCTGGCGGATCCGCAGCTGCGCGACGACCTGCTCCACGTGGCCTTCGGGGTCGCGTCCCGGCTCGAGTGGCCGGTCCAGTTCCACTGCGGCTACGGCGACACCGACTCCGACCTCCGCCACGCCAACCCGCTGCGGCTGCGGGCGGTGCTGGAGGACCCGGCGTACCGGTCGATGCCGGTGGTCCTGCTCCACGAGGCCTACCCGTACACCCGGGAGGGCGCCTATCTCTGCGCCGTCTACGACCAGGTCCACATGGACCTCTCGTATGCGGTGCCGCCGATCGGGGCCCAGGAGATGGCGGCGCTCACCCGGGCCGCCCTCGCGGTGGCGCCCTGGACCAAGCTGCTCTACGCCTCCGACGGGGTGGGTATCCCCGAGCTGCATTGGTGGGGCGCCCATCGCGGCCGCCGCATCCTCGGCGGCTGCCTCCACGAGCTGGTGCGCGCCGGGAGCCTCGACCGGGGGATGGCGGAGGGAGCCGCCGCCGCCGTCCTCGGCGAGAACGCCCGCCGGCTCTACCGGTTCCCCCCGTCCCGCCCCGCTGGGTGACAGGGGGGTTCCATAGCGCCGGCCGGCGTGCGGGCCGACGGCGGGCGCGGCCTGGAGGCCGACCCGCGAAGATCAGGCGGTGGCCGCCCAAGTGATCCCGAGCTGGGGCGAGGTCCTGGCCGGACGCCGGGGCCGGCTGCTGCTGGGGCTGGTCGGCCTGGAGACGGTGGGGGCGATCGAGCAGCTGGTGGCGGTGACGGCGATGCCCGCTGCGGCGCGCACGCTCGGCCACATCGCCCTCTACGGGTGGGTCTTCGCGGTGCCGGGCCTGGCCACCGTGGCCGCCATCCCGCTCGCGGCCCGGGACGTGGACCGGGCCGGTGCCCGCCGTCCGCTCGCCGCCATGCTGCTCTTCCTGGGCGGGGGCACGATCCTGGCCGGGGCGGCCCCCGACATCGGGGTCCTGATCGCCGGCCGCTTCCTCCAGGGGTTGGGGGCCGGGGCGCAGTACGCGGTCGGCCTCGGGCTCATCGTCCGGCGCATCCCCCCGGCGCACCGGGCCCGCGCCTTCGCGCTCCTCGCCGGCGCCTGGATCCTGCCCGGCATGGTGGGACCGGCGGTGGGCGGGGTGCTCGCCGGCACCGTGGGCTGGCGCTGGGCCTTCTGGGCGTTCCTGCCGCTCCTCGTGGTGGGCACCGGGCTGGTCTGGCCGCTGGTGGGCGGCCCGCCGGAGCCGGGTGAGGAAGCCCGGGCCGTGTCGCTCCGCTGGAGCGTGCAGGTGGCGGTGGCCGGCGTCCTCTGCCTCTGGGGGGTGACCGCGATCACGCCCGGGACGGCGCCGCTGCTCGTCGGCGGGGTGGCGCTGGGGCTGCCGGCGGTCTCGCGGCTCTCCGGCGGCGGCCACTCGGCCGCGCCCCGCGAGCTCCGCCGCGCCCTCGCCATGGTGGTGCTGCTCACGCTGGCGTTCTTCGCGGTCAACAGCTTCCTTCCCCTCCTCCTCACCCGGGTCCGCGGCGAGGGGCTGATCCTGGCCAGCCTGGTCATCACCCTCTCCACGGTGGGCTGGGGGGCGGGCAGCTGGTGGCAGTCCCGCCAGGTGGCGAGCTGGTCGTCCCGCCGGTTGATCGCGGTGGGGTCCCTCGCCCTCACGGCCGGGATCGCGGGGGTGGCCCTCACCCTGGCCGGCGGCCCGGCGTGGGTCGCCGACCCGGCCTGGGCGGTGGCCGGCTTCGGGATCGGCGTCGCCTACCCCACGATCTACCTGGTGGCGACCGCCGCGTCCCTGGCCGCGACCGCGGCGGCCACCGCCGGGCTGGTGATGGTGATGGACACGCTGGGCGCGTCGGCGGGCGCCGGTCTCGCCGGCAGCGCCGTCGCGGTGGCGCGCCAGGCCGGCCGCGGCATCGGGACCGGGCTGGCGGCGTCGGTCGGGCTGGCGCTGCTGGCCGCGCTGGCGGTGGCCGGACTGGCGCGGTGGGCCCTCCCCGCGGGCCCCGGCCGGGATGCCGGGGCGGTCCTCTCAGAGCGCCAGGGCGCCCCGGGCCGCGCCGGCCATGGCCGCGAGGGCGGCCCGGTGGGCGTGGACGCTGGTGTCTCGTCGGAAGCGCACCGCGACCAGTGACGACCCGGGACGGCGCAGGGCGCGCCGGAGGACGCCGGGGAGGGCCCCCAGCTCGTCCGCCCCGTCGAAGGCGAGCCCGAAGAGCCCGGCCGCGCGGGACCAGTCGAGGCCGAGCGGGGTCCCGAAGCAGAGCTCGAACACGTCCGGGAGCTGCGCGGGCGGAAGGAAGGAGAAGATCCCGCCCCCGTCGTTGTCGAGCACCACCACCACCAGCCGCAGCCGGTGGCGCCCCAGCGCCCAGAGACCGCCCAGGTCATGGAGCAGGGAGAGGTCACCGGTGAGCAGGACGGTCGGCTCCGGGCCCCCGGCCGCCGCGCCGCACGCGGTCGAGACCAGCCCGTCGATGCCGCTGGCACCGCGGTTGGCGAGGACCCGCTGGCGGGGATCCAGCCCGGGCCAGAAGTCGTCGGCGGCCCGGATGGCGAGGCTCTGGCCCAGCACCACGGTGGCGCGGGCCGGGAGCTGGGCCGCGAGCGCGCGAGCCGCCTGGCCCTCGAAGAGGGGCAGCCGCGCCAGCTCGGCGTCGGCGGCGATCCGCGCGGCCCGCTCGACCGCCATCCAGCGCGGGCGCCAGCCGTCCGGGGGGCGGGCGGCGGATCCCCCGAGGCGGCGGCCCAGGGCGGCGAGGGTCGCCGCGGGATCGGCCCGGACCAGCTCGGTCACGGCCGCCTCCGGGTCGAGCCAGCCGCCAAGGGGGTCCAGGAGGATAGTCGGGACCCCGGTCGCCGCGAGTCGCTCCCGGAGCACGCGCGAGGTGGGCGGGGCCCCGAGGCGGACGATGCAGTCGGGCAGGAGCTCGGCCGCCACCCGATCGTCGCGCAGGACCGCGTCGGCCGTCGTCACCAGCCCCGGCCTCCCGCGGGTGCGGAGGCCCGACGCCGGGTCCGCGACGACCACTCCCCCGCTCGCCTCCACCAGCCGGTCGAGCGCCGACCCCAGCCGATCGGCACCGGGGGCGGCGGGGGGCAGCCCGCCGGCCACGATCATCGGTCGTCGGGCGGAGCCCAGGTGGTGGGCCAGGAGGTCCAGCGCCGCCGGGGCCGGGGCCGCCGGTCGGGCTCGATGCTGCCGCACCGACGGCGGCGGCGTGGGCACCCGCCGCTCCAGGGGACGATCGGCCGCGGGCACCAGCGGCTCCCGGAAGGCGCAGTTGAGGTGGACCGGGCCGGCCGGCGGTCCCCAGGCCACGGTGACGGCGCGGGCGGCGAGCCGGCGCCAGACCCGCTCCGCATCCGGGAGGTCGGCGGGTGGGCCGGCGTCGAAGGTCCAGCGGGTCGCCGATCCGTAGAGGCGGAGCTGATCGATCGCCTGGCCGGCCCCGCAGTCGCGCAGCTCGGGGGGCCGGTCGGCGGTGCACACGACCAGCGGCACCCCGGCGTGGAATGCCTCCACGACGGCGGGGTGGAACTCCACCGCGGCCGTCCCCGAGGTGCAGAGGAGGGCCACCGGCCGGGCCGTCCGGCGCGCCAGCCCGAGCGCGAAGAAGCCGCAGGCCCGCTCGTCGATGTGCACGAAGACGCGCACCCCGGAATGGCGCGCGAAGGCGATCGCGAGCGGGGCCGAGCGTGAGCCGGGGGCGAGGCAGACCTCCCGGCACCCCTGCGCCGCCAGCTCGTCGACGAAGGTCGCGGCGAAGGCGTGGGTCGCGCCGGGGGCGCCGGTCATGGCAGGATCGCCCGGTGCCGCAGCTGGCGATCCCCGACGGCACCCTCGCCTACCTGGACCGGGGGACCGGCCCTCCGGTCACCTGCTGCCACGGCTTCGCCCTCGCGGCGGCGAGCTGGACCGAGGTCGCGGCCGCGGCCGGACCGGGCTGGCGCTGGCTTCTGCCCGACCACCGCGGCCACGGGCGGACCCGGGTCCCGGCCGCGGCCTCCCACTCCCTGGAGGCCGGAGCCGAGGACGTGCTCCGTCTCTGGGACGCCGTCGGGGCCGAGCGAAGCCACCTCCTCGGCTACTCGATGGGCGGCCGGCTCGCCCTCACCCTCGCGGTTCGGGCGCCGGAGCGGCTGAGCTCGCTGGTGGTGGTCAGCGCCCATGCGGGCCTGGAGGCGGACGAGCGCCCGCCGCGTCGTGCCGCCGACCGCGCCTGGGCCCGGCGGCTGCGGCGGGAGGGGGTCGGTCCGTTCGCCGACGCCTGGGAGGCGCTGCCGCTGCTGGCCGGGGTGGCGCGGCGGAGCCGGCGGGCGCGGGCGCGGCTGGCGCGGCTCCGACGGCGCAGCCGGCCCGAGGGCCTGGCCGCCTCGCTCCGCGATGGCGGCGCCGGGGCGATGACGCCGGTCTGGGAGCGTCTCGCCACCGTCACCTGCCCGGTCCTGGTGGTGGCGGGGGCGGAGGACCCGCGCTACCGGGCCCACGCGGTCCGGCTGGCCGCACGGCTGCCCCACGGCCGGGTGGCGGTGGTGCCCCGCTGCGGCCACGCGGTGCCGGCCGAGCGCCCCTACCTGCTCGGGCGGATGCTCCGCGAGTTCCTCCGATCGGTGGAGACCGACCGCGGCTGAGCCCGGCGCGGTCACAAAATCACCCCCAGCGCGAAGAGGACGGCGGTGGCGAGCTCCAGCAGCGCCGTGCGCTTGAGCGCGCGCACCAGGACCGCCGGAGCGTCCGGCCCCCGCGCCCCGCTCTGGCGGTGGATCTGCACCGCCAGGGGGACCAGCGCGAGCGGCAGGAGCGCGGGGGGACCCGCCAGCCCCGTCGCCGCCGCCACCACCGGGGCAGCGACAGCGGCGGCGAGGAGGCCCGCCAGCACCCACCGGGTGCGGGCCGGCCCCAGCCGCACCGCCAGCGTCCGCTTGCCCACCAGGCGGTCGGTGGGGATGTCGCGCAGGTTGTTGAGGAGGAGGATCGCGCTGGCGAGGCATCCCATGGCCAGGGCGGCGGGGAGCGCCAGCCAGACCAGCCGTCCGGTGACGACCAGGACGGTGCCACCGGTCGCGACCAGCCCGAAGAACACGAAGCAGACCGACTCGCCGAACCCGGCGTACCCGTAGGGCCGCGGACCCCCCGTGTACAGCCACCCGGCCGCGATCGCCGCGGCGCCGACGGCGAGCAGCCAGGGGTCGGTGGCGAGGGCGAGCCAGAGCCCGATCACGGCCGCCGCCAGGAACGCGGCGAGGGCGGCCGCGCGGACCTGGCCCGGCGGCACCACCCCCGAGGAGGCGGCGCGGGGTGGGCCGAGGCGGCCCGGCGCGTCCGCTCCACGCACGAAGTCGGCGTGGTCGTTGGCGTAGTTGACGCCGAACTGGAGCGCCACCGCGACCGCGAGGGCGCCCAGGCAGGGTCCCCAGCGGAACGGTCCCGCCCGGGCGGCGACGCCGGCCCCCGCGATGACGGGGGACACCGACGCGGCGAGGGTGGCGGGGCGCGAGGCGTGCAACCAGATCCGCAGGGCGCTGGGGACCGCGGTCACGGCGGGGGTCGTCCGCGGCGGGGGTGGGCCGCTCACCACCGGCGACCCCGCCTACGGCCGGCGGGGGAACCGGTCGAACGCCGGCGGCCGCCGCTCCCGGTAGGCGTCCCGCCCCTCCTGGGCCTCGGCCGTCATGTAGTAGAGGAGGGTGGCGTCGCCGGCGAGCTGCTGGATGCCGGCGAGCCCGTCGGTGTCGGCGTTGAAGCTGGCCTTGAGGAGGCGGAGCGCGAGCGGGCTGTGCTCCAGGATCCGCCGGCAGAGCTGGAGGGTCTCCTCCTCCAGCCGATCCAGCGGGACCACCCGGTTCACCAGCCCCATCCGGAGCGCGGCCTCGGCGTCGTACTGCTCGCAGAGGTACCAGATCTCGCGGGCGCGCTTGTGACCGACGATGCGCGCCAGCAGCCCCGCCCCGTAGCCGCCATCGAAGCTGCCCACCCGGGGACCGGTCTGCCCGAACCGGGCGTTGTCAGCGGCGACGGTGAGGTCGCAGACGACATGGAGGACGTGGCCCCCGCCGATGGCGTATCCCGCCACCATCGCCACCACCGGCTTGGGCAAGGTCCGGATCTGCCGCTGCAGGTCGAGCACGTTGAGGCGGCCGGTGCCCCCCTCGTCGACATAGCCGTCGTCGCCGCGGATGCGCTGGTCGCCCCCGGAGCAGAAGGCCTGGGTGCCGGCCCCGGTGAGGATCACCACCCCGACCGCCGGGTCGTCCCGGGCGACGGCGAACGCCTGGCTCATCTCGGAGACCGTCCGGGGCCGGAAGGCGTTGCGGACCTCGGGGCGGTTGATGGTGATCCGGGCGATCCCCGAGGCCGTGTCGTAGAGGATGTCGGTGTAGGCTCCGCTGCGGATCCACTCGGCCACGTGCAGACTCCATGAGCGATCACTCAGACGTCGATCCGATTCCAGGAGGGATTCGGCGTCCCGCTCGTCACGGGAGCCGGCCCCCATTATGGGAGTGACGACTCGGCGAGTGCATTCACGAATGATCGACCTCGCCGCCGCGCGGGCGCGGGACACCCCCGACGGGCTCGCGATCGACGACCGGGGCTCGGGCCGGCGGATGAGCTGGGCCGATCTCGCCCGCGCGGCCGAGGTGGCGGCGGAGCGGCTGGGCGCCCTGGGGGTCGGCCGCGGCGACCGGGTGGCGATCGCCGCCCCGGCGGGCACCGCGTTCGCCATCGTCCTGCATGCGACGGCCCGCCTCGGGGCCAGCCTGGTCCCGCTCGCCCCCCGTGGCCGAGCGGACGAGCTGGCGCGGCCGCTCGCGACCTGCCGTCCGCGGGTCGCGCTCGCCGACGGCCCGGGGGTCGCCGCCGAGCTGGCGGCCGCGGCGCGGGGCGCGGCCGGCGCCGAGGGCCAGGCGGTCCGAGACGTCGGAGACGTGGTCGAGGGGTCCCGCTCCGCCGGGGGCGGGCGGGGTGGCGGCCCCGTCCCCGGACGGCGCGGCCTCGCCGCCGCCGACGAGCTGTGCGTCGTCCACACCTCAGGGACCAGCGGCCATCCCCGGGGGGTGCGGCTCACCCTCGCCAACCAGCTCGCCTCCGCCCGGGGCTGCGCCCAGAGCCTCGAGCTGGGGCCTGCCGACCACTGGCTGCTGGCGCTCGCCCCCCACCACGTGGGCGGCCTCGCGGTGCTGGTGCGGAGCGCCGTGCTGGGCCACCCGGTCACGGTGCTGCCGCGCTTCGACCCGGCCGCGGTGCTGGCCGCGCTCGAGGCCGGCGGGCCGACCGTCCTGCCCCTGGTGCCGACCATGCTGGCCGAGCTCGTCGACGCGGGGGGGACGGATCGGCTGCGCCGGCTGCGCGCGGTGCTCCTGGGCGGGGCGCCGGCGGCCCCCTCGGACGTCGCCGCCTGGGCCGGCCTGGGGATCCCGGTCTGCCCGAGCTACGGGCTGACCGAGACGGGGTCGCAGGTGGCGACCGTCCCCCCCGGCCGGGCAGCCACCCTCGGCGCCAGCGCCGGGCTCCCCCACCGGTTCGCCCGCCTGCGCATCCTCGCCGAGGACGGGGCCGCCCACCCCTGCGGCCCCGGCGTGGTGGGCAGGATCGAGGTCAGGGGCGCGGTGGTCTCCCCCGGCTACGTCGGGCCCGACACCGGGGAGGGGCCGGGCCACGGCCGGTTCCTCACCCGCGACCGCGGCTGGCTCGACGCCGCCGGCGTCCTCCACGTGCAGGGACGCCTCGACGACGTCATCCAGAGTGGCGGCGAGCTGGTTCAGCCGGAGCTGGTCGAGGCCGTGCTCCGCCGCCACCGGCTGGTCGCGGACGCCGCGGTGGTGGGGGTGCCCGACCCTCGCTGGGGCCAGCTGGTGGTGGCGATCGTGGCGGCGCGCCCCGGCACCCGGGCGGAGGCCGAGCGGGCGCTGCCGATCGCCTGCCGCGCCGCGCTCTCGGGGGCCGCGGTCCCTCGGCGGTGGTGCTTCGTGGAGCGCATCCCGCGCACCGAGGGGGGCAAGCTGCGCCGGCGGGAGCTGCTCCCGCTGGCGTTGGCGCGGGGCGGGGGCGCGCCCGCCCCCGACACCCTCAGGCGAGAGGACCGATGAGCGCGGGCGGGCCTGCCTGGAGCGGGTCGGCCGGACCGAAGGCGGTGAGCGGCACGGTGGCGGCGCCCGCGTCGCTGGTGAGCAGGATCTGGGCATAGCCGTCCGTCACCCGCGCGAACGCGACCTGGCGAGCGGCGACCGAGACCGCGGCCGGGATCGGCCCCCCGCCCGGCACGGCACGGACCAGGGTCTGGGTGGTCCCGGTCGCGGCCGACACCCGGACCAGCCCGCCGGCCCGGTCGTGCACCAAGACCGTCCCGGAGTCGAGGAACGCGATCGGGGTGCCGACGACGGTGCCGATCGGCGCCATCGGCTGGGCAGGGTCGTCGGGCTGGTACCACCAGAGCCGGGGCCCGTCCGCGCTCGCGGTCGCGAAGGCCAGCCGGGTGCCGTCCGGGCTCCAGACGGGGTCGGTCTGGGAGGCGGACGGGTCCCCTCCGGGCGGCAGGAACGAGAGCGCGCGCAGGGCCGGGCTCAAGAGCACGATCCGGGACGGCGAGCCCGGCAGGGCCAGCCCCGCGGCCAGCAGCCCACCGTCCGGTCGCCAGCTGATCGGCCCCTCCAGGCCGGAGGCCCGAGCCAGGGTGACCGACCCGCCGGTCGCCGCGGTGTAGACGCGCAGCGCGCCTCGGGCGATGAAGGCGAGCTGGGCGCCGTCCGGGCTCCAGGCGGCCGCCACCGCGGCGGCGCTGCCGGGGATGGCGGTGACCGACCCGCTCGCGAGGTCGACCAGTCGGAGCAGGCGGGGGCCCGCCGGCTCCACCGCCAGGTAACGGCCGTCCGCGGCCGGCCAGACCGCCAGCAGCTGCGGCCCCCCCGGTGAACCGTAGAGGAGCCGGACCGTGGCCGGGTCCCCGCCGGCGGCGGGCGGGACGGCGGCCAGCACCTCGCTGAGCCGCCCCGGGACCGAGCCGGCCGCGAACACCACCCCCGACGCGCTCCCCGGCCCCCCCGAGGTGAAGCGGATCCGGACGCCCCGGGGGAGGTGGTTGCCGTGGACGTCGGTGGCGGCGCGGCTGACGGTGAGGGTGTAGGACGCTCCGGAGACGAGCGGCCGGCGCGGTTCGACGAGGAAGCGGGTGGGATCGGTGCGGTTGGGCTCGACGCTCACCCCACCCGGCGGCAGGGGCCGGAGCGTCACCGCGCGCGCCACCGTCGCCGCCCGCATGGCGCGGCTGAACGTGATCACGGGGGCCGCGATCGAGCTCACCGTCCCGCCCGGTCCGGGCTCGGTGCCGCTGACGACCGGCGGGCCCTCGGTGACGAAGAGCCAGGAATGGGCGAGGGTGCTGCGCACGCCCGACCGGGTCGCGATCCCGGCCGCCAGCGCCACCCGGTAGGTGGTCGACACCCGCAGCGGGTGACCGGGGTGGACCAGGCGCATCACCCTCCGGTCCTGCCAGCGGAACCGGCATCCGGTTCGGTGGCCGGTCGCGGCCCGGCGGATGGAGCACCCGGGAATGCCCCGGCCGCGGCGGTCGCGCACCCGCAGGCGCTCCTCCACCGAGCGCTCGTTCATGGCCCGGTCGAACGCGACGGTGATCGCGGTGTTGGTGGCGATCCCGCCGCTGCTGGGCGGCGGCCGGACGGCCGTGATCTGGGCCGGCGCCGGCAGGCATCCCGAGGCCAGGAGCCCGAGGGCGGCCGCGAGCGCGGCGGCCGCCGCGCGGGGGAGGCGGAGCGGGCGGGTCAGCTGGCGGAGGGAGTCGCCCGGTCCACCGCGGCCAGGTCGAGTGCGGTCGGGATGTCGCGGGGCTGGCATCGCAGCACCTCGATCCGGGCCTCCCGGTGGGCGCAGAGGGCGGCCACCGGATCCGGCTCGGGGACCTGGTCGGGGCGCTCGTGGGTGTAGCCGCCGAGGACGGCTCCCTCGTCGAGCAGGAGCACGCCGCGGTCGTCGGGCGTGATCACGACCACGGCCCCTGTCACCCGCTCCTCGGCGAGGTATTCGAGCAGTGAGGCGAAGTTCACGTACCGCGCCAGGAGGCCGGTGAGCATCGGGGTCGACACCACCAGGCGGCAGATCGCGAGGGTGGTGGGCTCGGGCAGGGTCACCACGTCGACCAGGCCGCGCCCGGTGGCGATGTCCGCCGCCATCCTCCCCATCGCGTCCGCCGCGCCCTGCACCCCGCCGCCGGCCTCGTGCGCCGCCGCAAGCACGTCGCCCTCGCGCATGGCGAGGTGGGCGATGGCGCGCCCCTCCTCGCGGAGGCGGATGTAGCCCGTCAGGTGGTCGTCGCTGATGGCCCGAAGCATGCGCGGGAAGTTGAGGAAGTTCGACTTGAGCCCGCTGTTCTGAGGAACCCCGTTGGGCAGCGGCAGGAGGACGTCGAGGCCGGGACCGCCCGGCGCCCCCACCACCCGGGCGCCGGGGCCGAGGACCGCCGCCGGGGCCAGCGGGACCGCGGGGGGCGGCGAGGGGCGGGGCGCCAGGGTGTCGGGGAGCGCGGGAGGCGTCGGCATGGGCGTCGGCATGACCTCGGGTGGCGCCGGCGTGCCGGCGAGGGCGGGCGGGGGGAAGGGTTCGCGACCCCCGGCGGTCGGCAACGACCACGCGGGCTCGGTCGGCGCCATCCGAGGCGCTGGGGGCTCATCATCGGTCCCCGCCGCCGCCGCAACCGCGCCGGCCGGGAGCTCGGCCGGCTCCGGGGTGGGCGCGGCGGGGGCGCCCGCGTCCGCTCCGGCCGCATCGCCGGGAGCGGACGATGCCTCCGCGGGGACCAGGGCGGCGACGGCGTTCTGCCGATCCCATTCGGCGAGGAGGTCGGCCGTGGAGGCGGTGATGGTCTCCTCGGGGGGAAGCTTCGCCCGGGCGTCGAAGGAGAAGGATCCGCGGTGCCATCCCAGCGCCTCGAGCACGGCCGCCTCGCCCTCCCGTCCGTTGCCCACGGCATGGAACAGATGTCCGAACAGGAAGTAGAGCGAGCACTCGCGGAGGCCGTCCGTGACCGACAGGGTCCCGGTCGCGCGCTCCTGCTGCATCCCCCGCAGCAGCGAGGCGACGTCGGTGGCGTCGAGATCACCCTGGACCAGCACGATCAGCCTCCGCGGCCGTCACCGTCGGCACCGTCGGAGACGACCGGCACGCCACCCGGCGACGCACTGAACGGGTGCCTCCCTGGGAGCTCACCCTACGAATCGGCGGGAGCTTAGCACAGGGGCCGGCCGCCGCCACCCGTGGCCCTCTGCCAGAATCCCGCCGGTGAGCGCGGACCCGCCGACCGCCGCCGCCGGCCGCGGGACCGTGCCCGCCCCCGCCCCCTCCGGTCCCGGCCCGGAGCCGGGGCGGTGGGACGGGGGGCTGGCCGCGGCGCCCAGCCCGCACCTGCTCCAATCGTGGGGCTGGGGGGAGGTGCAGGCGACCGCCGGGTGGCGGGTGCGCCGGCTCTGGATCGACCACCCCGATCGGCCGCTCCCGGTGACGGTGCTGGTGACGAGGTCGGGGGCGGGGCGGGTGCCTGGCCTGCGCCGGCTCTACGTCCCGCGCGGTCCCGCCCTGGCGCCCTCCGACGCCGCCGGCTACCGTCGCGTGGAGGCCGCCCTGCGCCGGCTCGCCCGCAGCGTCGGGGCGGCCCGCATCGACGTCGAGGTGCCGTGGGAGGCCGAGCTCGTCCCGGCGTCGCACCCGTGGCTGGCCGGCGCGCCGGTCCCCTCGCGGCAGCCGGCCGTCACCTCGGTGGTGGACCTGACCGGGACCGAGGCCGACCGCCTCGGCCGCTGCCACCCCAAGACCCGCTACAACATCCGGCTCGCCGAGCGGCGGGGCGTCACCGTCACCGAGGCCCGCCCGCTCCGGGAGCTGTCGGCGTGCCTGGGCGCGACCGCCCGGCGCCAGCGGATCCACCTCCCCGGCCCGTCCCATCTCGCCGCCGTGGCCCGCGCCCTCGGCCCCGGGGCCCGTCCGCTGTTCGCGGTGGTGGAGGGCGAGGTCGTCGCCGCCATCCTGGTGGCCGTCTTCGCCGGCGAGGCCGTGTATCTCTACGGCGGGGCCACCGGCCGCCACCGGGACCGGATGCCGAACCACCTCCTCCACTGGCGGGCCATGGAGCTGGCGGTCCGGCTGGGCTGTGATCGCTACGATCTGTGGGGCATGCCGCCCTCGGACGATCCGCGCCATCCGTGGCACGGGTTGCGGCAGTTCAAGCTGGGATTCGGAGGTCGGACCCTGACGCTCGCCGGCGACCGCTCCGTGGAGCTCAGCCCGATGCGGGCGGGGATCCTCCGCGCCCTGGAGGCGGGCGGTCGCCGGATCCGCCGGCGATGAGCGTCCCCGAGGGGGAGGCCCCGCACGACGCGGAGGAGGACGAGGGGCCGTACTTCCCCACCTACGAGGAGATCGCCGCCGAGCTCCTGGAGGCGATGGAGGCGGCCGGGCTCATGATCCACGACGTGCGCCACGAGCTGGAGCCGAGCACCGGGGAGCGGCGCTTCGAGTGCGTCGCCCGGCCGCCAGGGGGCGACTCACCCCACCGCTATCACGCCACCGTCCACTTCCACTGGGACGCCCTCCTCACCTACGCCAGCGCCTACGGGCCCGGCGCGGAGTGCGACCTCTACCACGGCGACGACATCGCCTGTCCCCACCACGAGGGCCGGCCGCAGCCGTTCGCCGAGATCGTGGTGGAGTACGCCCTTGGCGACGGCGGGTACCAGCTCAGCGACCTGAGCGAGGTTCCCCACTGGATCGAGACCGCCCGGGCCCTGCTCGACAAGGCCAAGGTGGACGAGGACCAGCCCGCGGTCCACATCGGGCTCTCCTGGCAGGGGGAGACCACCCTGGTCGAGCGGTTCGTCGCCGAGTCCTCCTGGTACCTGGAGCTCGACGAGCCCCCGGACCTCGCCCCGATCAGCCGCCAGGTGGCGGCGGTGCTGCGGCTGACCCCGACCCTGGCCGACCGGCTGCCGTTCTGACCGGGGTTCCCTGCCCGGGTCGAGTCCGCCAACACCACGCCGCGGCTGCTGCCGCGCCTGACCCTCGGCTCCCGCATGGGATGAGTGGCGAGAACCCTCGGATGGCTCGGCACCGACCGCCGTGTCATGGCCTTTCGATCGCGCCGTCACCCGCGCACGGTTCGACGGGTTCGTCGAGCACAAGGTTCCATCGGTCGAGCTGCAGGCAACGGACGGGGGCACGCCGCTGTACCGAGCGCTCGGCTTCGACCAGGGCATGACCTCTGGCCTGCGCATCCGGCTTGACCGGACAGCCGGAAGGCAAAGGCCTGACGGTTGATCGGCTCCAGCGGAGTTTTCGCATATGCCGATGGGCTCCTGGGACGGAGAGCGTCCGTGATCGCCGCAGCGGCGCGTGGTCGATGGGTGACCCAGCGGGCAACCGATTCACCCACGTGTCCACCCCACGCTCCCCGCGCCCCCAAGCACGACGACGGCAGCTCCACTCGCCTTCCCGTCCACGGTCACCGAGTGGTACCGTCTCCCCCACCGTCAACCCGGTGCCAACGGGTGGGGCCAATGACCTCTGCCGCATTGGGCCAGTCGACGAGGCCGTTCCCATACCCCAGCCAGGGCGAATCCGCACCCACGTCCAGGAGGTCCTATGCGAGTGCCCGTCACGTCCGTCCGGCGATTCACTGCTGGCGCTGCCGCCGCCATCGCGCTGGGTGGTGCCGCCTACGCGGTCTCCGCGGCTGTCCACCCAGAAACCAGCGTGAGCACAGCGCCCATCGTCACCGCCTGTTGGAACGCTCCAGGGCGTCAGCTGACCATCGTGAACACGACCGTCGCATCTCAATGTCCGACGGGAACCGTCATCCGCTTCCCCTCAGAGTCTGCGTTGATCGCCGCCCTGAGTGCGGTCCACGGGCAGACGGGTCCGCAGGGGCCGGCTGGGCCGCAGGGGCCAGCGGGACCGGCGGGCCGATCCGGACCTGGCACGGCCGGACCTGCTGGAGCGGCCGGGCCGGCGGGTCCGCCTGGCCCGACGTCGGGCGGTGTGAGCCAGGTGCTTCCCTTCTTCATCCTACCCCCAACGGCGCCGGGATTCCAGCTGGCATCCGTCAGTCTCGCGCCGACCTTTGCGGGCGCCCTCATGGCGACGGCCACGGTCAGCTTCGGGAACGGGTCGCCGTCCTTCCCCAATGCGCCGGTCTCATGTTCTCTGACTCTCGATGGCACCGTCATCGCCGAGTCGGAAGTTCAGACGGCGTCGGTTTCCCCCTTCGACGCTGTTCTGAATCTCACGGGCGGTCAGTCTGGCCTGACCGCCGGGTCGCACACCGTCGCGGTTAACTGCTGGTCTCCCGACCCGGTGTTTGTTTCGTTCACCTATCCCGGAACGCTGGACGCCTGGGTCGTCGCGAGCTGAAAGGGTCGGAGGTGAGGACCGGTTGGTCCTCACCTCCACTCGCGGCTCGGCACGGAGCCGGGCGGCGGTCCATGACGACCGTTCAGCCGGGGGATCCTGGTCTGTCCGGGCCCAGCTCGTGGGCGAGCTCGGCGTAGGTGCGGCCCGCGTCCGGGTGGCGCCAGCTGGGGACCACCAACGCCAGGCCCCGGACCAGGTAGGGCCGGTCGAGAACGGCCGGGTGCGGGAGCGTCAGCCGCTCGGTGTCCCGCCGCAGGTCGCCGACCGCGAGCACGTCGACGTCCAGGGTGCGCGGGCCGCGCCGAACCAACCGCCTCCGCCCGGCGGCGGCCTCGGCGCGCTGGGCCGCCTCCAGCCAGCCCTCGGGATCGAGGTCGGCCTCGGCGCGCACCACCAGGTCCAGATAGTCGGGCTGGGCCGGCCCGCCGATCGCGCGGGTGTGCCAGCGCGGACCGGCGGCGGTGATGCGGACCCCGGCCCGGTCGAGGGCGTCGAGGCCGACGTCGAGCCAGTGGTCGCGGGGGGGCAGGTTGCTGCCCAGCGACAGGGCGGCCGTGCTCACGACGGACCCGCCCCCGTCCCCTCCCGCTCACCCGCTCCCTCCCCGCCGGAGCGGATCGCGTCGACCAGGCGCACCACGTCGCGCATCGCCGGGACATCGTGGACGCGGACGATGTCGGCGCCGTGGGCCGCCGCCCAGGCCACCGTCGCCGCGGTGCCGTGGAGCCGGCCCGCCACCGGGCGGCCGCCCAGGACCGCCCCGATGTGGGCCTTGCGCGAGGTGCCCACCATCAGCGGACGCCCCAGCGCCCGCAGCTCCCCCAGGCGCTGCAGCAGGACCAGGTTCTGGCCGGTGTCCTTGCCGAAGCCGATCCCGGGATCGACGACGCACCGCTCGACCGCGACTCCGGCGGCCGCCGCCACCGCCAGGGAGCGGCGCAGGCTTCGGAGGACGTCGCCGATCAGGTCCTGGTAGCGGGTGCCCTCCTGGTTGTGCATGCAGAACACGACCGCCCCCGCCCGCGCCACCACCTCCGCCATCGCCGGGTCGCGGAGCAGCCCCCACACGTCATTGACGGCGTCCGCTCCCGCCCCCAACGCCGCCCGGGCCACGTCCGCCTTGCTGGTGTCGATGCTGAGGGGAACACCCAGCGTGCCGGCCAGCCGCTTCACCACCGGCACGACCCGGCGCAGCTCCTCCTCCGCTGTCACGGGCCGGTGGCCGGGGCGGGTGCTCTCGCCGCCGATGTCGATGGCGTCGGCCCCCGCCTCCACCAGCCGGTGGGCGTGCGCCACGGCCGCCTCGACGTCGGGGCCGAGCCCATCGCCGCTGAAGGAGTCCGGCGTGACGTTGCAGATGCCGAGGCAATAGGTGCGGGCACCGAAGACCCACGGGCGGTCGCCCCATTGGAGGGGCGGCGGCGGCCCGCCCAGCGCCAGCAGGGCCTGCTCCAGGGCCTGGGCCAGCTCACGGAAGCGGGGCCGGTCGGAGAATTCCCGCAGGGCGGGCGCGGCGGCGCCGAGGGCGTTGCGGGGGCCCAGCAGGAGGGCGCGGCGGCCGCCTTTGTCCCGGACCACCACGCCGCCCGCCGGGGCGAGGCTGCGCTCGAGCACCCGCAGCTGGTCCAGCTCAACCGATTCCACCAGGAGGGCCGCCGCGACCCCGGCCCGCATCGCGAGGGGCCCCGCCTCCGGGTCGAGGGCGGTCAGCTCCCGGTGGAGGTCCGCCTCGGCCCCGGGCAGGAGCCAGCGGACGTTGTGGCGGGTGGCCGGATCGGGCACCGGATCAGGATGACGGAGCTGCCGGTGGCACCGTCCGCGCCCAGCCGGTCACCCCGGCGACCACACCGGGGTTCGATGCACCGCGCTCAGGTACTCGGCTCCGATGCTCCGGAGGCGCTCGTGGACACCCGCCATCCAGCGCACGTCGCCGGGGAGGAAGCGCTTCGGCACCTTGGCGACGATCGTGTAGTTGGGGTCGACCACGTTGGCGATCCGGGACCTGGCCGCCTGGGACACGAGTTGGTAGGCGTCCATCAGGGAGAGCCCCACCGCGCCGGCGACCCAGCGCACCACCTGGGCGTGGGCGATCCGGAAGGCGTCCTCCAGGGGTCGGCACGATCCGGCGACCATGATCGCGTCGTCACTCTCCAGCCGCGGCCACTCGCAGAAGGTCCCCTTGATCACGTCCACCACCAGGACCGTGTTCATCGCCCCCTCGACCGCGGCGCCACAGGTCTCGCCCTCTCCCATGGTGTAGTGGCCGTCCCCCAAGGAGAAGAGCGCACCGGGGACATTCACGCCCAGGAAGATCGTGGTTCCGGCACGGACCTCGGGCGAGTCCATGTTCCCGCCGAACGCGTCAGGGACCAGGGCGTTGCGAACCTCGAAGGCGGCCGGCGCCACGCCGATGGTGCCGTGAAAGGGTTGGAGCGGAAACCGCGTCTCGAAGTCGGAGTCGACCGCGTGGAACACGACTTCCCGCTCCTGTTCCAGGACACGGTACAGCCAGGTGCGCTCCGGGAGCGGGTCCTGGAGCGAGGCGGTGAGCTGGGTGGGCGTCAGCGCACCGAAGAGCGACACCGAGGTGCTCACCGCCCAGTCGCGGGCTGGGGCCACGTCCACCAGGTGGATGGCCAGGGTGTCGCCCGGCTCCGCACCCTCCACGAAGAACGGCCCGGTCTGGGGATTGATGAACGGGTACTCGATCGACGTGGCGGGGAGATCGCCGATGCCCCGGATCCGGCCGGCGAAGCAGTCCTCGGTGTACAGCTCCAGGACCTCTCCGGGGGAGACCCGCTCGACCGGGTCCACGCCCCCGAAGGTCCAGGCGTACTGGTCGGGCGTGGGGTGGAACCGTCGCACGACCAGGTCGGCGTGGCCGGGTAGCGACCGGGCGTCCATCGATTCGGCCCTACTCGGCGCCGGGCTGCGGCGGGGTGGCGTCATGAGGGCGAGGCAGGTCAGCCTGCACCCAGTAGCGCCCCGGACGCCGTGCCACGAACAGGTAGTAGTAGACCAGGCCCACGGCGAAGAGAACCGCCACCGTGATCAGGTCGGAGCCCTTCTGCTGGGTCAGTGCCACCACCACCCCGACCAGGGCGATGATCGGGGGCAGGGGCCAGAGCGGCATCCGTGAAGGTCGGGGAAGGTCGCGCTGCTTGACCCGGCTGACCAGGGCCGCGACGGCGATCAGACCATAGAGGACGATCAACAGCACGGCCGTGAAGGTCACCACCGCGATCAGGGTGGACTGGAAGCACAGGATGCTGGCCAGGATCCCCACGATCAGCGTGGCCACCCAGGGAGCGCCCCGACGGGGTTCCACCCGGGCGATCCAGGAGCTGACCGGCTCCGGCCAGGCGAAATCACGGCCGCTGGCCCACACGATGCGGGCGAACTGGAGCGTGATCGCCACCGAGGCGTTGAAGATGGCCAGCAGCGCGCCCACGGTGATGATGGTCTTGAAATTGGATCCGAATGCGGTGCCCGCCACGTAGGTGAGCGGCGTGCCGGAGTGCAGGAAGGCGGATATCGACGGGGCCGCGAAGACGATGGCAACGAAGGGCACGAGCTCGAACACGATCCCCACCAGGGCCGCGGTGACCACCGCCCGCCCGACCTCCTTGGCCGAGCCCAGCACCTCCTCGGCAAAGTTGATGCCGCTGTCATAGCCGTTCACCGAGAAGAGCGCGGTGGCGATGGCGGCGATGATGGCGGCGCCGGCGATCCCGATCAGCACGCCATGGCCCCCCACCGCCTTGGGGTGGGTCAGGATCGACAGGGGTTGGTGCAGATGGGTGAAGCCGGCGACGGCGATCGCGCTCACCACCAGCAGCTCGATGGCCAGGAAGGTGGCGGTGAGCCAGGAGTTGAACCTGATCCTGAGCAGGCAGACCGCGGTCACCACCAGCATGCCCACCCCCGAGATCGTGCCCTCGGGGATCGATGGCGCCAGGGAGTGGACATAGGTCCCGATCCCGATCGCCACGCTGGCGGGCAGGAAGACCGCCTGGCCCATGTAATCCACCATGGCGATGAAGCCCAGCGGCCGCCCCAGCACCCGGGTCACGATCGAGAACAGGCCGCCGGCGACCGGGAACATCGAGCCCAGCTCGCCCATGCAGAAGGCCACATTGACGGCGATGAAACATCCCAGGATGAAGGCGATCGGTGATCCGGTCCCCGCCACCGCGATCACGGCCGTCGCCACCACCAGCAGGGATGCGGTGGGAGTGATGTCGGAGAGGATCAGGGAGATGTGCCCGAGCGGGGTGACGCTGCGGTGCAGCGTCTGGTCGTAGCCGAGCGCTTTGAGCGACTCCTGTCCAGTGGCCATCGGACGAAACCCCTCCTCCACGAAAGGACCCTCACCCACCGCGGACGGTCACGGACGTCAAGCCCGACCGACAGGGCCGCCCGCGCGCCGCGAGGGCAGGAGCCAAGTCGGCGTGCAGTGTGGGGGGTCCCAGGATTGATGTCAAGGTGAGCCGAGGCAGGAGGCGAGGGCGCGTCGACGTCGGCGGGGATGAGCGGAGCCGGCCCGGCGGACCCGGGCACGGCTGGGCTCCTCGACGCCCGCCCGCCAGGGCCCGGGGGGTGCGCGAGGCAAGCGGGCGCGGCGGCGCACGGCGGCGGCGCTGGGCACTGAGCACTGTGTCTCGTTGGCCGCCGCGGTTGCCCGCGCAGACTGCCCCTTGACAGCCCCGGGGCACGCTTCCACACTCGTTCCGACCGATGGGCGGGGCCGCGCGCCAGCGCGGGTTGGGGGGGAGATACCGTGGCAACAACCGTGGCACCCGACGTGGTCGCTCGCATCCGCGGCCGCCTGCGCACCCGCTCCGTCTCGTTGGCCCTCGCCGTCACCCTTCTCGTGATCGCCGCCCTGAGCGGGGGCTCGACGGCACGGGCCGGGGCTGCCAGCGCTGGCTCGGGTGCCACCGTCACCTTCGCGCAGCAGACCGGCGCGCAGCCGACCTACATCTTCCCCCTGCAGTCCGGCGAGTGGTTCACGTATGCCAACGACCAGGAGTTCGGCTGGCTGATGTACCGGCCCCTCTACTGGTTCGACCAGAACGGCAAGCCGGCGGTCAATTACCGCCTCAGCCTCGCCCGTCCCCCCGTGTTCTCCAACCAGGATCGCTCCGCCACGATCACGCTGAAGCCGTACCTCTGGTCGGACGGGACTCCGGTCACCACCCGGGATGTCGAGTTCTGGATGAACCTCCTTCAGCACGAGAAGGCCAACTGGGGCGACTATGTACCCACCCAGTTCCCGGACAATGTGGCTTCGATCCAATGGATCTCGACGACCACCTTCCGGGTCAACTTCAACCGGTCCTACAACACCACCTGGCTTCTCTACAATGAGCTCAGCCAGATCTGGCCGATCCCCCAGCACGCCTGGGACAAGACCACCACCGCCGGCCCCGTCGGCAACTACGACCGGTCAGCCAAGGGCGCGGTGGCGGTGTGGAACTACCTGAATGGCCAGTCCAGGAACGGCAGCACCTACGACACCAACCCGCTCTGGCAGGTGGTGGATGGGCCGTGGAGGCTGGAGCGCAACCACGGGTACGATCCGACCACGCACTTCGTGGCGATGGTCCCGAATCGGCGGTACTCGGGGCCGTTCCGGCCCACGGTGGCGAAGTTCGAGGAGATTCCGTTCACCAACGATACGGCGGAGTTCGATGCGCTCCGAGCGGGTCAGCTCGACTACGGCTTCCTCCCGGTGCCCGACCTGAGCCAGCAGACCTACTTCACCCACCGGGGCTACCGCGTCGTCCCGTGGTATCTCTTCGGCTGGGACTTCATCCCCCTCAACTTCCGCAATCCGGTGGTGGGCGCGATCTTCAACCAGCTCTACATCCGGCAGGCGCTGCAGCACCTCCTCGACCAGTCGAGCTGGGTCCGCAACATCCTCAAGGGCTACGGCTACCCCGAGTACAGCGCGATCCCGACCAAGATCCCCAACCCATTCGAGGATGCGTACGTTAGGCACGACCACTATCCCTTCAGCGTGAGCGCTGCCCGCGCTCTCCTGCGGGCCCATGGCTGGAAGGTGGTGCGCGATGGAACCGACACCTGTGTCCGGCCGGGGGTGGGTGCGGGTCGCTGCGGGTCGGGTGTCCACCGGGGAGCGGCTCTCAACTTCACGGTGCAGTTCGGGGCCGGCGTGGTGCCGGTGGAGCAGGAGGCCGAGAGCTTCAAGTCGGCGGCATCGGGGGCGGGGATCCAATTGACCCTGATCACCCAGCCGATCGACACCGTGTTCGCGGAGTTCTTCGGGTGCAGCAGCGCGGGGGGCCCGGGGTGCAGCTGGCAGATCCAGTTCCAGCGTCTCGCTGACGACTACTCCTACTATCCCGATTACTACCCCACCGGGGGAGCCAACTATGGGACGGGGGCCGTGTTCAACGGCGAGGGCTACAGCAACCCGGTCATGAATCAGTTGATCCGGGCGACCCACACCCTGCAGAGCGCCGCGGTCTATCGGACCTACGAGGACTTCGTGGCCCGCCAGCTGCCCACCCTCTGGCCGGCCAACGGCGCCTACCAGATCTCCGTGATCAGCCCGCATCTCCACGGGGCGGTGCCGCAGGGCTCCCACACCGAGATCTACCCGGAGCAGTGGAGCATGTCGGGGTGACCGCTCCGGGATGGCGGTGCCGAGGATGGGGGAGCGGGCGGCGCGGTGCGGCCTGACGAGTACGCGGCCGAGGACGCGGTCGGGCTCGCCGAGCTGGTGCGGAAGCGGGTGGTGCGGGCGGAGGAACTGGTCGCGCTTGCGCTCGACGGGGTGCGCCGGCTGAATCCCCCCCTCGGCGCCGTCATCGAGACGTACCCGGAGCGTGCCCGGGACGCCGACCAGGCGGCGGCGGCGGCGATCGCCGAGGGGGCCCCCTTCCCGGGGGTGCCCTTCCTGCTGAAGGACCTCGGCTGCACCGAGGCCGGGCGTCGCTGCGAGGCCGGCAGCCGACTGCTGCAGGGATGGGTGGCCCCGTCCGACACCGGGCTGATGCGACGGTTCCGGGCCGCCGGACTCGTCAACTGCGGCCGCACCGTCTCCGCCGAGCTGGGCGAGACCGCAACCGCGGAGACGATCCTGCACGGGTCGGTGCGCAACCCGTGGGACACGACCCGCAGCACCGCCGGGTCGAGCGGGGGCTCGGCGGCGGCGGTGGCCGCCGGGATCGTCCCGCTCGCCCACGGCAACGATGGAGGCGGATCGATCCGGATGCCGGCGTCATGCTGCGGGCTGGTGGGCCTGAAGCCGACCCGGGGTCGGATCTCGCGAGCGCCCGCGGGGGTGTTTCTGGGCGACCTCGCGGTCGACTTCGCCCTCACCCGATCGGTGCGCGATGCGGCGGCGCTCCTCGACGCGGTCGGCGGGCCCTCCCCGGGCGACCCCTACCGGATCCCCCCGCCCGCCGGGCGCTTCCGCGACGCGCTGCGGCCGCCCGGGCCGCTGCGGGTGGCGGTGACCACCCGCCACTTCTGGGGACGGACCGTGGACCAGGAGGTGGCGGCGGCGGTCGAGCGCACCGCCGCCACCCTGGCGGAGATGGGCCATATCGTGATCGAGGCCCACCCCGACCTCGACCCCGAGCCGTACCTCACCGCCACCATCGACGTGTGGGCGGCCCAAACGGTGGCCGAGGTGGACCAGGCGGTGGCCGCCACCGGCAGGGCCGCGGGGCCCGACACCCTGGAGGGCTATACGCTGGCGCTCGTCGAGCGCGGCCGGCAGCTCTCGGCGACCGAGATCGTCTCCGCGCTGGAAACCCTGGAGGAGGTCTCGCGGCGGGTCGCCCCGCTCTTCGAGGCCCACGACGTCCTCCTCTCGCCGACCCTGCCGAGCCTGCCGCTGCCGCTCGGAATCTACGACCCGGCCCGGGCGGTGCCGCTCCGCTGGTACTTCGACAGCCCGGTCGGGGAGCTGGAGTCGGTGACCTCGCTC
>DAHUZL010000047.1 GCA_027306655.1 Candidatus Dormiibacterota bacterium | reverse complement strand
TCGGCATCGGCGCATACGATCAGGGGCGTGGAGTTCCCGAGCTCGAGACATACCCGGCGCCGGGGGGCCTTCTCGACCAGGCTCCACCCCACCTGGCTCGACCCGGTGAAGGTGAGGAGGCGCACTCGCTGGTCCGCCAGGAGGGTCGCCACGATAGCCTCGGGGTCGCCGTTGACCACGGACAGCCATGCAGGCGGGAGACCCGCTTCATAGAGGATCCGTGCCAGCGCCAGGCCCGAGAGCGGCGCCTTGAGCGAGGGCTTGAGGATGGTCGCGCACCCGGCGGCGATCGCGGGGCCCACCTTGTGCGCTGCAAGGTTGAAGGGGAAGTTGAAGGGAGTGATCGCCCCGACCACACCGATGGGGACGCGCAGAGTGAAGCCCAGGCGTCCCTCGCCCGAGGGATGGGCATCGAGCGGCACGCCCGTCCCCGCCAGGGTGCGCGCGGCAGCGGCCGCAAACGTCAGCGTCTGCACGGCTCGGTCGATCTCGACCGCCGCACTGGCCAATGGCTTGGCGACCTCCAGGGCGAGCAACTCGGAAAGCGCGGCCCGGCGCTCCCGCACCAGCCCCGCCGCCACCTCCAGGATCCGGGCTCGCTGGTGGGCCGGCAGCGGCACGTGCATCGCGGCCGCACCTGCCTCGATGCCACGACGCGTTTCACTCGGACCGACCGCGGGCAGTGTGCCGACGAGACGTCCGTCCCACGGACTGCGCACCTCGTGCGGCTCTCCCCCGGCAACCTCCTCACCAGCGATCGGGAGCGTCTCGACCGTCATCGGGATTCGTGTCATGCTGCCCTCCTCGCTGCCGCTCAGGCTGCCGCCGCCCTGGCTCTGCTCACCGCACCGCGCGCAACGAACCCTCGGCGGCGTTCAGGATCTCGTCGACGTCCTCCTCGGAGTGCGCGGCGGAGAGGAACCAATGTTCGAATACGTCGGGGTGGACGAAGACGCCACGATGGATCATCTCGTGGGCGAAGGCTGCGAAGCGGACCCGGTCAGACCGCATCGCTTCTCGGTACGAGCGGATCTGGTCGTCGGCCGTGAAGTAGAGCTGGAGCATCGATCCCTGACCCTGGACGATCGCGGGGACGGCGAGCTCGTCGATCAGACCGCGCAGACCGCCGATCAGCCGCCTCCCCAGGTGGTCCAGCCGCGCGTAGAGGGCGCCCTCGCTTCCGGCGAGCTCGGTGAGGGTGGCCCGGGCGGCGGCGAGGCAGAGAGGAGCGGCATTGTACGTACCGGCGTGACGCACCTCTCCACCCTCAAGGAGGGCCATGATCTCGCGGCGCCCGGCGAAGGCCCCCAGGGGCGCCCCGTTCCCCATCGCCTTCGCGAACGTGGAGAGATCGGGGGCTAGCCCGAAGGCTTCCTGCGCGCCCCCCGGCGCCAGCCGGAAGCCGGTGATGACCTCGTCGAGGATGAAGAGAACCTCGTTCTCGCGGCACACCTGCTCCAGCCCGCGGAGATAGCCGGGCTCCGGTCCGACGAACCCCTTGTTGGCCATGATCGGCTCGGTGATGACCGCCGCCAGCTCATGGGCGTGGCGCCGAACCATCCGAGCCACCGCCTCAAGGTCATTCCAGATGGCGACCATCGTGTGTCGATAGTGGGCATGGGGAATGCCGGATCCGACCGGGATCCGCACCGGGCTCCGCTCGGTCCCGGCCACGTCCAGGGGTGGGGTGACACTGACCAGAACCTGATCGTGATTGCCGTGGTAGTGCCCTTCGAACTTCAGAATCCCCGGCTTGCCCGTATACCCTCGGGCGAGCCGAATCGCGTGCATGGTGGCCTCCGTCCCCGAGGGGACGAAACGCACGAGATCGGCGGTGGGCACCATCCGGCAGAAGAGCTCGCCAACCTCCACCTCCAGGGGAAGGCAGGTTCCGTAGAGCAGCCCGCGGCCCGCCTGCTCGATCACCGCGGCGGTCACGGCCGGATGGGCATGGCCGAGCAGCACCGGACCGAACGCCATGACCGTGTCGAGGTAGCGGTTGTTGTCGACGTCGAACAGGAACGCCCCGTCGGCCCGGTCGACGTAGAAGGGGTACGGATCGAACACCCCGGTCCCGCGCACCGGCGACGACACCCCGCCGGGGAGGACCTGGCGAGCACGCTCGGCGAGCTGGCGCGATCCACCGGTTCGATCGATCCACCCAGCGGCGGTCGTGTCCACGAGCATCTCCCTTCTTCCGCACAACGGAAGCCACTTCCCCTTCGTGGTGGTTGATGCTACCATATGGCTCGGAAGCGTCGGCCGCGGGTGGGGAGGTGACGATGGCGGTGGAGCGCGCGGGGGGGAGGGCCGTCCTTCTCGACCGGCCCGTGCGAGGGGGTCCCACCGATCGCTCGGGGCTCCAGGCAGTCGACCGGGCGTTCGCCGTCCTCGGTCTCTTCTCGCCCGCGCGGTCGGAGTGGACGCTGAGCGAGGTCGCTGACGGGATCTCCCTGCCCCTCACTACCGCTCACCGGCTCCTCGGCGTTCTCAAGCACCACGGGTTCCTGGATCGGGACCCCGACTCCAAACGCTATCGCCTGGGGCCGACCGCCCTCGAGTTCGGGGCCCGCGCCCGCGTCTCGGTCGACCTTCGCGAGCTGGCGCGACCCGCCCTGCGCCGGCTGGCGGAGCGGACCGGGGAGACGACGCTGCTGACCGTGGCCGACCCGGGGCGCCGGGAGAGCCTCTGCCTGGAGCGGATCGAGTCGGCCAGCCCGCTCCGGCTTTCGGTCGAGCCGGGGCGCCGGATGCCCCTCCATGCCGGAGCGATGCAGAAGGGCCTGCTCGCGTTCATGCCCCGGGCCATCATCGAGGCGGTGGTGGCCGGACCGCTCCCGCCGCTGTGCCGGTCGACGATCACCGACGGCGCACGGTTGCGGGCCGAGCTGACCCGAATCCGGGCCGAAGGGTATGCCGTGTCCTATGAGGAGACCAATCTCGGGGCGTGGGGACTGGCCGTCCCCATCCTCGACCGCGGCGGCACCAGCGTCGCCGCCGTGGGCAGCGCCGGCCCGATCGCGCGGTACGATCGCAGCCGCTTGGAGCAGGAGGTCGCCGCCTGCCGAGAGGCGGCCGCGTGCCTGGCCGCTGACCTGGGCCTCCACACCTGGACCCGCACCGTGTCCGAGCCGGCCGGTGGGGACCCGGCCGACCGATGAGCATCGGTGACGTCGTCCGGCCCCTGACCGGGCGGGTCGCTCTGGTGACGGGGGCCAGCAAGGGCCTGGGCGCGGCGATAGCGGCCACCCTCGCCGAGGATGGGGCCGACCTCGCGGTGATGGGCCGCGACCGTGGCCGATTGGAGTCCGTCGCCGCCGGCCTCGATCACGATTGGCCGGGGCGCCAGAGTCTGGCCCTGGACAGCGACGTCACCGATGCCGAGCGGGTCGACGCGGCGGTCGCCTCGGTCATCCGCCACTTCGGCCGGCTCGACATCCTGGTCAACGCCCACGGGGTCATCGGGCCGATCGAGACGCCGGCGGAGGCGGTGACCCCGGATGCCTTCCGCGCGGTCCTGGAGGCCAACGTCGTGGGTGTGTTCCTGACCTGTCGCGCCGCCATCCCCCACCTGACCAGGGGTCCGAGCGGGCGGATTGTGAACGTGGCGGGGACCTCGGGACTCCGCGGGTACCGCAATCGGGTCGCGTACTCGTCCTCGAAGTGGGCGGTGCGCGGGCTGAGTCGGACCCTGGCGCTCGAGCTGGGCCGCCATGGCGTGACCGTCAACACCGTCTGCCCGAATGTGACCCACGGAGACCGGATGGACACGATCATCGCCGAGAAGGCGCGCAAGCAGGGGAAGTCGGCTGAGGCCGTCTACGCCGACTATGTCGCCGAGACCGCGCTCGGCCGCTTCATCGACGACGCCGACGTGACCGCAGCGGTTCGGTTTCTCGTCTCCGAGGGCGCCCGCAACATCACCGGGCACGATATCGCGGTCGACGCCGGGTGGGACGTGTAGGTGTACGTCCGTCCTTTCGGATACACCCGACCGGCCAGCCCCCTCGAGGCCTGCGAGCACCTGCGCCGCGACGACGGCGCCAAGGTGCTCGCCGGCGGCCAGAGCCTGCTGCCGCTGGTGAACCTGGGCCTCTCCACGCCGTCTCTGCTGGTGGACATCCAGTCCCTCGGCGACCTCCACGGGCTGCACCTCGAGGGCGAGCAGCTCGTGATCGGCGCCTCCACCACCCATCGCATGCTGGAGCGAGACGCACAGGTCCGCCGAGTGGCGCCCTTGCTGGCCGCCTCGGTCCGCGAGGTCGGCAACCTGCGCGTCCGCAATCGCGGCACGATCGGCGGCTCGGTGGCGCATGCCGACCCGGCGGCAGAGCTGCCGATGTGCCTGATCGTCCTCGAGGCCCGGTACCTGGTCGACAACGGCGCCCGTGTCCGCTCCGTCCCCGCCGCCGACTTCGCCACCGGATTCCTCACCACCCGGCTCGCCCCGGACGAGCTCCTCACCCGCATCGAGGTGCCGGCGGCCGGGCCGGACTGGGGCTGGGGATTCCAGGAGGTGGCCCGGCGCGCCGGCGACTTTGCGCTGGTGGCGGCGGCGGCCATCGCGCGCTGCGAGGGCACCTTGGTCGCGGACCTGCGAATCGGACTGGCCGGGGTGGCGCCCCGGCCGGTGCGCTGCCCGACGCTGGAGGCGGCGGCACGCGGCCGCAGTCCGGAGGCCCTGCCCGAGCTTGCCCCGCTGGTGGATCCCGACATCGCCCCGTCCGACGACAGCTTCACCCCTGCCCACTACCGCGCCCACCTCGCTCGCGTGCTCGCCATCCGCGCCGCCCAGGATGCCGCCCGCCGATCGCTGGACGTCCGGGCCGCGTGACCGACGCGACTTCGCGGATCACCGTCAATGGGCGCGAGCTGGAGTGCCGCGCGGCGGCGCATCTCAGCCTGTTGCGCTGGCTGCGTGACCATGTCGGCGCCCTCGAGGTGAAGTACGGCTGCGGGGAGGGGGTGTGCGGCGCCTGCGCCGTCCTGATCGACGGGCAGGCGGTCAACAGCTGCCTGGTCCTCGCCGCCCAGATCGATGGCCGTGCGGTCACCACCAGCGCCGGCCTGGGCTCCCCATCGGGAGGCCTGGGCCGTCTGCAGCAGGCGTTCCTGGACCGTGGCGCTGCCCAATGCGGCTTCTGCACGGGCGGCATGCTGGTGACGGCCGCCGAGTTCGCGGGGGCCGGCGAGGCCCTCGATCGCCGAAGCATCCGAGACGCTCTCCATGGCAACCTCTGCCGCTGCACCGGCTACCAGGCGATCGTGGACGCGGTTGACGACGTCCTCCGCGACCAGGGATCGTCGTCGCCCCCGGCGGGAGGCTGGACGTGACCACGGTGGGTGGCCGCGACGAGGTCCAGCGCTCGGACGCGAGTCAGCTGCGGGTGGTCGGACGGCCGCTTCCGCGGACCGATGCCGCCGAGAAGATCGCGGGCTCCACCCGGTATGCCGCCGATCTGGCTCTGCCCGCGATGCTCCACACCCGCCTGGTTCGCTCCACCCTGCCCTCAGCTCGGCTGGTGCGACGGGACACCGCCCGCGCCCGGTCCCTGGCCGGGGTGGTGGCCGTGCTGCTCGGCGAGGACGTCCCTCACAACGAGGTCTGGGTGGACGTTCCCGGGCAGCAGACGGAGGTGCGCGCCCTCAAGGCTCGCAGTCAGGTCCTGGCCACTGGTCGCGTCCGCTACCACGGCCAGCCGATCGCCCTGGTGGTGGCCGAGTCCGAGGACGTGCTCGCTGAGGCCGAGGCCCTGGTCGACGTGGAGTACGAGGAGCTCCCTGGGGTCTTCGACCCCGAGGAAGCCCTCGGCGAGGAGGCGCCCCGTGTCCACGAGGATGGCAACCTGCTGGCCGAGTGGCACATCGACTCCGGGGATGCAGCCACCGCTCTCGAGCGTGCCCCGATCGTCATCGAGGGCCAGTACCGGACGCAGTTCGTGGATCACGCGTACCTGGAGCCCGAAGCGGGGGTGGCCTGGCTCGACGACGATGGCGTGATCACCATCCGCGCCTCCACCCAGGTGGTCGAGCACTTCCGCGACATCGCTGCCATCCTCGGGGTCCCGCAGGCCCGGATCCGGGTCATCGCCCCGTACGTCGGGGGCGGCTTCGGCGGCAAGGAGGACATGACGGTCGAGCCCTACCTGGCGCTCGCCGTCCTCCGCACCGGGCGGCCGGTCCGCATGGTCTGGACCCGTCAGGAGTCGCTCCTGGCCAGGCCCAAGCGCCACCCGATGCGGCTCCGCTATCGCACGGGCGCCGAAAACGACGGAACTCTGGTGGCGCAGGACATCGAGATCCTGGCCGACACCGGCGCCGAGGCCTACCTCGGCGCGCTCGTTCTCCTCTACTCCAGCGTCACGGCCGCCGGTCCCTACCGATGCCCCAACGTTCGAGTCAGGGCCCGGGCGGTGTACACCAACCATCCACCCTGCTCCGCTATGCGAGGGTTCGGCGCGATGCAGGTCGTGTTCGGCTGCGAAGCCCAGATCGACGAGCTGGCCCGGCGGCTGCAGCTCACCCCCGACGAGATCCGGCGGCGCAATGCGATCCGGGAAGGCGACCGGCTTCCCGTCGGCCAGCAGATCGTGACCCCGATCTGGCTGGGGGAGACGATCGATCAGGTGTTGCGGGCCGCCGGTCCGCGCCCGGAGCCTTCCCGGCCCCATTGCCGGGTCGGACGGGGGATCGCCTCCAACCTCCAGCCCTACGGCCGCTTGGTCTGGCTACAGGACACGGCGGCGGCCTGGATCGGCTTCCAGTTCGACGGCAGCGTGACCCTCCGCTGCGGTGTGCCCGACATCGGCGGCGGACAGGCTGCGTCGCTGGGCCAGATCGCGGCCGAGGTCCTGGGGGTGGACCCCGCACGGGTCACCGTCCACTTCGGAGACTCAGCCCGGACCCCGCTGGCAGGGACCTCGACTGCCACCCGCCAGCTGTACATGTCCGGCAACGCCGCGCATCTGGCGGCGACCCGGCTGCGCGACCAGACCCTCGACGCGGTCGCGGAAGCCGCCGGCCGCGCCCGCGGCGCGCTCCGGTTGGGGCCGGGCGGTGTCGAGGGGGGAGGGGAACCGATCGCGCTGCCCCGGGCCCTCGAACTTGTGCGGGGACTCGGGGTCCCCCTGGAGGTCCTCGCCACCTTCCATGGTCCTCGGGGACGAGCGGTCGCGCGCGATCTCGCCGCGGAACGGGTCTTCCCCGACTTCACGGTGGGCACCCACCTCGCCGATGTCGAGGTCGACTGCGACACCGGTCAGATCCGGGTGGTGCGCTATCTCGCCTGCCACGATGTCGGACGCGCGATCAATCCCCAGAGCGTCTCCGGCCAGATCTGCGGAGGGGCCGCGATGGGCATCGGGTCCGCGCTCACCGAGGAGATCGTGCTGGAGTCGGGGATCAACCTCACCGCCGGATTCTTCCAGTACCGCATCCCCACCGCACTCGACCTCCCCGACATCGAGGCCATCGCACTGGAATCGGGAGCCGGGATGGGGCCCTTCGGAGCCCGCGGGATAGGTGAGCCGCCGATCGGTCCGCCGGCCGCCACCATAGCCAACGCCGTGCGCGACGCTATCGGCGTCCGGCTAACCGAGTTGCCGATGACCCCGGAACGCGTGCTGGCGGCGATTCGCGCCCAGGCTCACACCGACCCGCCCAGGCCCGCACCCACCGGCCCATAAGGAGCCACCATGCCCGAAACGGACCGCGAGCTCCTCCGCGACGCGATCGACCTGCACGCGCACACCGCCCCGGCGCTGTTCAATCGGCCGATCGATGACCTGGACCTGGCCGAGCTGGCCCGAGACTACCGCATGCGCGGCTTCGTCCTCAAGGACCACGACATGCAGACCACCGGCCGTGCCCAGCTGGTTCGGCGCGCGCATCCCGAGGTGGAGCCGATCGGGGCGATCGTCCTCAACCGTTCGGTCGGTGGGCTCGATCCTCACGTCGTGGAGGCAGCCCTCCACTACGGCGCTCGCGTGATCTTCATGCCCAGCAACCACTCGCAGTGGCACTCCGAGTACTACCAGGGGATCTCCGACTACCCACAGTTCGGGCGGCGCCGCAGGCAGTTGGCCGGCGCGGGCGTTTCCGTGCTCGACTCGAGCGGCCACCTCACCCAGGAGACCGGGCGCATCCTCGACCTCATCGCCGACGCCGACGCGTGCGTCGCCACCAGCCACCTCAGCCTCGCCGAGATCCGCGTCCTCCAGGACGAGGCCATTCGGCGGGGGGTGGGCAAGTTCGTCGTCACGCACGCCAACTGGGCCCTCTCGCGGCTTGACCTCGATGTACAGCGCGAGCTCATCGCCAAGGGGGCCTACCTCGAGTACGTGGCTTCGGCGGTCGTCTCCCCCCTGTTCCACGAGCAGGAGTTCGGCGAGCTGGCGGAGTGGATCCGCCACCTCGGCGGCGACCGCCTGGTGCTGAGCTCGGACCTCGGCCAGAGCGAGGGCCCTCACCACCCCGAAGGGTTGCGTCAGCTGGTGGCCGGCCTGCTCGACGCCGGCGCCCCCTATGCGGAGTTGGAGAAGATGACCAAGGTGAACCCGGCCGTGCTGCTCGGGCTCACCCCCTGAGGCGGCGATAGATGGCGCTCCACCCTCCCCCCGGCGCGTGCCGTTCCCGTCCCGACCAGCGACCGGTCGCTCCGGCCGCCTTGCGCCCGCTCGCAGACTCTGTCCTCGGTCAGACCCACCAATGGCCCCGATCCGGGAGCCGGCGTTCGGAGGAACCATGACCCACCCCAGACCGCCCGTCTCGCGGGGCGCCGCGTGCGTGCTGCTGGCGGCAGCCCTGACGCTGGCTGCCTCCGGCGCGGGCATCCAAGCCGCAGCCGCCCGATCCCAATCACGCTATCACGGCACCGCCTCGTTCGCCCTGCCTCCCGGCATCATCCCGACGTACATTTTGCCCTTCATCTCCCCCTCCGCCTTCCAGTTCAACGACCAGGAGTGGTTCGAGTGGCTGATGTGGCGACCGCTCTACTGGTTCGGCAGGGGCGCGGCTCCCGTTGTCAATCCCAGTCTCAGCCTCGCCAGCCTCCCCACCTACTCCAACGGCGGTCGGACGGTGACGATCACCCTCAAGCGCTACCTCTGGTCCGACGGGCACCCGGTCACGACCCGGGACGTCGCGTTCTGGATCAACCTCGAGCGATTCAACAAGGCTCACTACGGGGCCTATGTGCCTGGAGGATTCCCCGACAACCTTGTCAGTGCGCGCTACTCATCAGCCCGCACCTTCAGCCTCACCTTCAATCGTCCCTACAACCGCACCTGGCTCCTCTACAACGAGCTCTCCCAGATCACCCCCATGCCGCAGCACGTCTGGGACCGCACCGGTCCCCACTCGCCAGTTGGGCGCTACGATCTCACGGCGGCGGGGGCCGCCCGCGTCTTCACCTTCCTCGATCTCCAGTCCAAGACGCTCTCCACCTACGCCACCAACCCGCTCTGGCGGGTGGTCGACGGCCCTTGGAGGCTGGCGCGCTACGTCCCGGTCACCGGATTCTCCGAGTTCTCCCCCAACCCCCTCTACTCGGGTCCGATCCAGCCCCGGCTGGCGCATTTCGAGGAGGTGCCCTTCACCAGTTCGACATCGGAGCTCGACGCACTGCGAGCCGGCACGGTTGACTACGGATACCTGCCCCTGAGCGCGCTCCCCGCCCGCAAGACGCTGGAGGGGGTCGGCTATCGGCTGGTCCCCTGGCCCCAGTACGGATGGACGGGCGTCCTGCTCCAGTACAGCAATGGGCTCGCAGGCCGGATTCTCGCGCAGCTGCCCGTGCGCCAGGCGATGATGCACCTGTTGGACATGCACCGCATCCTGGCCGAGATCCTGCACGGGTACGGGACCTACTTCTCCGGCCCGGTGCCCACCAGCGGTCCGTTCGCCAACTCCGCCGACCGCACCGATCCGTACCCCTACAGTGTGGCGGCCGCGCGGCAGGTCCTGCGATCCCACGGCTGGACGGTCCGACCCGATGGGGTCACCAGCTGCGCCCGCCCCGGCGAGGGCGCCGCGGACTGCGGCCCGGGAGTCTCCGCCGGGGCCCCTCTCCGTTTCACCTTCCTGGTGCCATCCGGAGACCCGTCCGTCTCCATCTTCGCCCAGTACGTGGAGTCGACCTTCGCCGCAGCGGGCATCAAGCTCACGATCCGGGAGACGGGCGGCGGGTCCTGGCTCTCCACGGTGGAGAGCTGCTCGGGCACTACCCGCTGCTCCTGGAACCTGGCCTACACTCCAAGCTGGTGGCCTTACGCCCCCGACTACTACCCGACCGGCGGTGAGCAGTTCAAGACCGGTGCCAGCGGCAATGCCGAGAACTACAGCAACCCCGCTCTGGACCACCTGATCACGCTCAGCCACGAGCTGCCCGGTCTGGCGGGCATCTACGCCTATCAGGATGCGGTGGTGCGTCTCCAGCCCGCGCTCTTCACTCCCGACCCAGACTTCGAGCTCGCCATGATCTCCACCAAACTTGAGGGTGCGCTCCCGCAGTCCCCCCTGCTCGACCTGACCCCCGAGAACTGGACGCTGAGGAGCTGAGTCATCGGCTTGGCTGCCATTCCCCGGTCCCGACCAGCGCAGGGCCCATCCACCCCCAGGAGATCCCTATGTCTGTAGCGGCTCGACGGTCGACCACCCGTTCCGCGGCGATGTTCGAGCGGATCCAGCGCAGCGTGGCCGGCGGGGAGAGTTCCTACGCCCGACTCCGCTCCGGGATTGAGCTCTGCATCGCCCGGACCGACGGCCCGCGGATGTGGGACGTCGACGGCAACGAGTACCTCGACTATTGCCTGGGGTACGGTCCGCTTCTCTTCGGGCACCATCCCCCCGACATCGTGGCGGCCGTCGTCGAGCAGATCACCGAACGCGGGTACCACTACAGCTTCCCCCATGAGCTCGACTACGAGGTCGGAGAGGCGCTTCAGCGTCTCGTCCCTGGGATCGAACTCGTCCGCTTCGCCTGCTCCGGCACGGAGGCCACCATGGCCGCCATGCGGCTCGCGCGCGCCTACACCGGCCGCGAGCGCATCGTCAAGTTCGAGGGCAGCTATCACGGCTGGAGCGACATCCACAACATCAGCTACCACCCCGCTCTGGGTTTCGGGGCCGGGACGGACACCGCCCCCGCCCCGGTCCCCGACAGCACCGGCATCCCCCGGGCCATCCTCGACACCCTGGTGATCCAGCCGTTCAACAACCTTGAGGTCCTGGAGCACACCCTTCGGACGCGCCACTTCGAAATCGCCGCCGTGCTGATGGAGCCGATCATCGGCAATTGCGGGATCATCCCCCCCTTGGAGGGGTACTTGCAGGAAGTGCGCCGGCTCACCCAGGAGCACGGGGTCCTGCTCATCTTCGACGAGGTCATGACCGGATTCCGCATCGCCGCCGGTGGGGCGCAGGAACACTACGGGGTGGTTCCCGACATCTGCACCTTCGCCAAGGTGCTCGGCGCTGGCTTTCCGATCGCCTGCTTCGGCGGCAGCGCCCAGGTGATGGCGATGGAGGCGACCAATCAGGTGATGCACGGGGGCACCTACAGCGCGAACCCCCTGGCCCTGGCGGCGGCCAACGCGGTGCTCCGACGGATCGAGCGCGAACGGGCGACGATGTACCCTGCCCTGGACCGCCTCTCTCGCCGCCTCCAGGATGGTCTCCTCAAGGTGGTCGGCACGGCCGGGTATCCGTGCCTGATCCAGGGGGTCGGCGCCTTCTTCCAGCTCTTCTTCCTGCACGAGCCCCGCACGCGTCTCGTCGACTACCGGGATGTGGTGCGCCACGTGCGGCCGGAGGTCTACGAGGCGTTCCACGAGGAGATGCAGAGTCGTGGCATCTACTTCCACCCGGGCCAGTACGAGCGCTGGTTCCTCTCCACCGAACACACCGAGGCCGACATCGACGACACGGTGGCCACGGCCGCCGAGGCGATCGCCGCCGTGGTCGATCGGATCCCACCTCATCCTCGGGGAGACTGACGCTGGGGACCGCCGGACGCCGGTAGCCGCCGATCACCACCCGACGCGTCCCGAGCCCCGGCCCCGGACGGGATC
>DAHUZL010000044.1 GCA_027306655.1 Candidatus Dormiibacterota bacterium | reverse complement strand
TGGAGCCCGTCCATGTACTTGTAGAACTCCCAGCCCAGGCGCGACTTGCCGATGCCGGCCACCCCCATCACCGAGACCAGGTGGGCCCGGCCGTCCTCGGCGCAAGCGTGGAACAGGTCCTTCACCGCCCGCAGCTCGCGGTCCCGGCCCACGAATGGCGCCTCCAGCCCCTCCCCTTTGAGGGCCCCGCGCCGCCCCGCGGTGACCCGCAGCGCCCGCCACAGGACGACCGGCTCCGCCTTGCCCTTCAGGGTGTGCTCACCGGCGGCCTGGTAGGCGATCGCCGCCGCCGTCGCCCGGTGGGTGGCCTCCCCCACCAGCACCGTCCCCGGCTGCGCCGCCGCCTGCACCCGCGAGGCCGTGTTGACCAGGTCCCCCGCCACCATCCCCTGGCCCTCGGCGCCGAGGGTGACCGCGGCCTCCCCGGTCAGCACCCCGGCCCGGGCCCGGAGGCCGGGCGCCCCCTCGGCCGCGCCCAGCGCCGAGACCGCCTCGACCAGGTCGAGCGCGGCCCGGACCGCCCGCTCGGCGTCGTCCTCGTTGGCGGCGGGGGCGCCCCACACCGCCATCACCGCGTCCCCGATGAACTTCTCCACGACCCCGCCGTAGCGGGCGATCACGGCCCGGCTGGCGTCGAAGTAGCGGGACAGGACCTCGCGCACGTCCTCGGCGTCGCGGGCCTCGGCCAGCGGCGTGAAGCCGACCAGGTCGCAGAACAGGACGGTCACCCAGCGCCGCTCGGCCACGGGCGCGCCCGGCCCGGGCGCCGGGACCGTCGCCGCGGCGTCCGGCCCAGGGACGGCGCCGGTCCCCCGGTCGGCCGGCCGCCCGCAGGCCTCGCAGAACCGGGCGGTGGCCGAGAGCGGGCGGGCGCAGCCCGCGCAGGCTCGGCCCACCGAGGTCCCGCACTCGGGACAGAACCTGGCCTGGTCGGGGCCGGCGGCCCCACAGCTCGGGCAGACCACTCAGCCGCTCCCCTGCCGACGTCCTCGGACCCGCTGGGGACATCCTACCGGTCCGTCCGCCCCCCTCCGGACCCGATCGCGCCGCGGTGGCTGCCAACGTCGAGGCCGCCGTCGAGGGATCGCCGCTCCGCTCCTCCCCGCGCCGCTATCGACTCATCGCGTCCTCCTGCGGCCCGTCGGTCCGCGTATGAGCCTCCAAACGGCTAACCCAATGATATTGATTGTGCTACCATAAGTTTGGTCAAAGCGCACAGGGACCCAAGGATAGGGAACAACCTTGGATGGGGAAGTCGGCACGCACGGGGACGTGATGACGTGGAGCGCCGACGAGGGGCCATCGCGGCAGGACCGGCGACGCGGACAATACCATGCCTTCATCCCGGAGCCGCTGGGCACGCGCGACCTCCGTGTGCCGCCGGACCTCGTGGGGGGCCTCACGGGGGCCGCCGAATCCGTGCGAGCACTGCAACACGCCTACGGCCCTGAGGGGCTTGAGTCGATCGCCCGGCTCCTGCTCCGAAGCGAGGCGGTCGCGTCATCATGGACCGAAGGAATCTACGCGGGGCCGCGCCGGATCGCGCTCGCCCAGCTTGACCTGGCCGCGGGTGACCGCACCGCCCAGGAAGTGGTGGCGAATATCCGGGCGACGGAAGCGGCGATCGGCAATCTCGCGGCCCTTTCCGTCGTCACGGCCGATGACGTCGCCCAGATCCATGCGGAACTGATGCAGCCCCGTGGAGAGGAGGCCACTCCGGGAAAGACGCGGAGATCCCCCGTGTGGATTGGTCGCTCGTCGACGCCACTCGACGCCAGTTATGTACCCCCACGGTGGGAGCGAGTGAGCGGCCTCATGGACGACCTTGGGGAGTTCCTCTCGCGAACTGATCTCCCGCCCGTGTTCCAGGCGGGAGTGGCGCATGCGCAGCTGGAAACAATACACCCATTCGCGGATGGCAATGGGCGTACGGGCCGTGCGTTGATTCAGGCCGTCTTGGCTCGCCACGGCCTCGCCACGCCGATTCCCCCGCCCGTGAGCCTTGTGCTCTCGGCATGGAAGAATCGCTACGTTCAAGGGTTGGTGGATTTTCGTGAGCAGAACCTGAGTGAATGGTTGCGATTCTTTGCCCTCTGCGTCAAGCGGGCGGCTGAGGAAGGCGGCCGCCTGGGTCGAAAGGCAGAGGCACTGCAACAGCAGTGGCTCCAGCGCGCCGGATACCCACGGCGCGAATCCACCGCACGCAAGGTCATTCTCGGATTGTTCGCGTGTCCGGTCATGAATGTCGCATCAATCAGTCAACGGTACGGCGTCAGCGATGAAGCGGCACGTCTCGCGCTGATGTCGCTGGAGCGCAAGGGTCTCGTCAAGCAGCAAGCGCTCCGCAATCGCAACCGGGTGTGGACCGCCCCTGAGGTGTTTTCGCATCTGATCGAGTGGGAGGCGGGAATGCGAGAGCTCCCGGTCGACGACCCCGAGGCATCGGGCGCTGAGAGCCCGATCCGAGACCCGAAGCCGGCGCCGGGGTAGCGTCCGACGACGGGGGCCTCCCCCTCCCGTCTGCGACCGCCGCCGCCGACCCGGCTCAACGCGGGCCTGGACGCAACGGGCCTGATTCACGCGGTCGCCGGCGACCAGCCCCTTGCCGTCACGAGCCCCGGTGGCCACCGAGACGGTGACGGGGGAGCGGTGAGACCGGGCCCGATCGCGCCGCCGCGGGGCGGGCGCTCACCCGCTGGCCGCGGCGACCGCCTCCGGGGCCGGCGCCAGCCGGCAGGCCCGATCGGCCCAGATCGGGGCCGCCAGGCGGGTGAAGGTCTCCGCCGCGGCCCCCGCCAGGGGCGCCGCGCCCGCATCCTCCAGCGCGGCGAGGGCCGTCGCCCGGTCCAGCTGGGCCCGGGCCAGCCAGTACGGGTAGGCGAGCCGGCGAAAGCCCTCCTCGGCCGCGGCGAAGTCCCGGGCCGCGGCCTGCGGGTCGCCAGCCCGGGCGGCGCGGAGCCCGCGCAACCGGGCCAGCTGGGTGAGCAGGTACGGCGGCACCAGCCCCGGCGGCCGGGCCGAGAGCTCCGCGAGCAGCCGGTCAGCGGTGGCCTCCGCCCCGCAGCTGATCGCGGCCTCCACGGAGTCGGGCCAGAGCTGGCGCACCGCGTCGTGGCTCAGCCCGAAGGCGTCGGTCGCCGCGGCCAGGATCGGCTCGGCCGCCGCCAGCGCCGCCGCCGGCTCGCCGGTGCCCAGGGCCACCGCCACCAGCGCCGCCCCCCCGACGGCGCGGGTCTGGGCATGCTCGCTGGCCGCCATCACCTCCAGCGCGGCGGTGTGGAGGGTGGCGGCCTGGCGGTCGCCGCGCCAGCCGGCGAGGATCGCGAGCCGCCAGTGGAGGTGGCCGCGGTCGACCGGGTGCAGGGGGGAGCGCTCGTCGTCGAGCAGGGCGGTGGCCAGCCGCTCAGCGTCGTCCCAGCGGCCCCGCAGGGACCAGATCCAGACGAGGTTGCTGGCGCTGAGGGCGAGCCCGGATCGGTGTCCCGCCCGGCGGGCGAACGCGACCGCGCTCTCCGCGTGCGCCTCCGCCTCCGGACGGTCCCACTGCGCTTCCAGGTCGGCGAGGTTGGTGGCGGAGGCCATCTGCTCCGCGATCCCGCTCTGCGAGGCCAGGCGAAGGCTCCACTCCATCAGGACCAGTCCCTCCTCGCTCCGGCCCCGGCGGGCGAGCATGGCGGACCGCAGGTCGGCGCCGAGTCGGAGCGCCTCCAGGTCGCGGAAGGCCTGGCCCTCGTCCAGGGCACGGTCGGCCGCTGCCTCCGCCGCCTCCGGGTTGCCCGCGAAGAAGTGGGCCCGCGCCAGCCAGGCGTGGAGCCGGGCCGTGTCGGCATCGGGCGGGATCCCGGCCCGCGCCGCCAGCGCGGCCCCCAGCACCGACCCCTGCTCGCCGACCCGGCCCGCGCCGAGCAGCGCCCGGCTGCGCAGGATGGCGCGAGGCACGGCCCGCGGGTCCCCCGGCGTCGCCCCGGCGTCCGACTCGGCCGTCAGGGCCAGCGCCGCCTCGTAGTCGGCCGCGGCCAGCGCCCCCTCGGCACCGGCGATCCGCCAGTCGGCGGCGGCCGGGTCCTCCAGGGACAGCGCCAGGGCACGGCGGTACGCGCGCAGCGCCTCCGCGGGGGCGCCCACCGCGGCGGCCCGGGCTCCCGCCCGCGCGAACGCCAGGGCGGCCTCGGTCCGCAGTCCCGCCGATTCGGGGCCCGGCGGCGTCGCGGCGTGGGCCGCCTCCAGGTGGACGGCGATCGCCTCCGCCACCTCGGCGCCGGCGTCCGGAAGCGCCTGCTGGAGGTGGCTTGCCGCCGCCAGGTGGGCGGCGCGGCGCTCCGCCCGACTCAGCCGGTCGTACGCGGCCTGGCGCAGCAGGCCCTGGGTGAAGACGTACTGGCCCCGGTCGGAGGCCAGCGGATCGGCGCGCACGCTCAGGACCTCGGCCCGCCGCAGCTCCGCCAGCCCCAGCTCCAGGTCCCGCGCGCTGAGCTCGGCGACGGCCGCGGCGGCCGCCGGCGGGAGCGCCCCCGCGAACACCGCCAGCCGGCTCGCGAGGGCGCGCGCGGTCGGGCTGAGCGTGTCCAGGCGCGCCGCCAGCAGGGCCGTCAGCGACGCCGGCACCGGCAGCTCGCCGGGTGCGCCGACGACGGCGTAGCGCTCGCCCCGGCGTTCCAGGGTGCCCTGCTCGGCGAGGGCGCGCACCAGCTCCACGGCATAGAGGGGAATGCCCTCGGCGGCGGCGACGATCCGCGCCGCCGTCGGCGCGGGCAGGTCGGGCACCAGGCCGCGGAGGAGCTCGGTCATCTCGGCCGCCGTCAGCGGTTCGAGCGCCAGCGCGGCGGCGTTGCGCCGCCCGGTCCCCCAGCCCGGCCGGCGCTGGCCGATCTCGGGCCGGGACAGGGTCATCACCAGCAGGGGCGACTCCGCCGCCCAGTCCAGGAGCGACTCCAGGAAGTCGAGGAGGCCGGCGTCCGCCCACTGACCGTCGTCGACGATCAGCACCACCGGGGCCTGCGCGGCGAGGAGCTCGAACAGGCGCCGCCAGCGCGCGAACAGCTCCGCCCGCTCGACCGCGGGCCCGGGCAGGCCGAGCAGCACGGCCAGCGCCTCGCGCAGGGCGGGGACCTCGGCCGCAGGGAGCCCCAGGGTCGCGAGCCCGGCCTCCAGCGCCGCCGGCAGGTCGGAAGCGGGCAGGTCCTCGGCCAGGTGCAGCCGGCCGCGCACCATCTCGGCCAGCGGCCAGAAGGCCACCCCCTCGCCGTAGGCGAGACAGCGGCCCCGGTGCCAGAACACGGTCCCCTGGAGGCCGTCCAGGTATTTCTCCAACTCCCAGGTGATCCGCGACTTGCCGACCCCCGCCAGCCCGGTAACCGAGAGGAGCCGAGCCCGGCTGCGCTCGGCGACGTCGTGGAACAGCTCCTTGCACCAGGCCAACTCGTGACGGCGTCCGACGAAGGGGGCCTCCCACTCCCCTCCGCGACCGCCGCCGCCGACCCGGGCCAGGACCCGCTCGGCGCGCCAGAGGGCCACCGGCTCGGCGATCCCCTTGAGCGCGTGGGTCCCGGCGGGCTCGTAGGCGAGGCCGGCGTGGCTCGCCTCCCGGGTCGCCCCGTCGACGTACACCGTTCCCGGCTCGGCGCTGGCCTGGACGCGACTGGCCAGGTTGACGCGGTCGCCGGCGACCAGCCCCTCGCCGTCACGAGCCCAGGTCGCCACCGAGCCGGTGACCACGCCCACCCGCGTCGTCAGCCCCGGGCCGGGGCGGGCTTCGCCATAGGCGGCCACCTGCGCCACCAGCTCGAGCCCGGCCCGCACCGCCCGCTCGGCGTCGTCCTCGCGGGCTGTCTCGGCCCCCCACACCGCCATCACCGCGTCGCCGATGAACTTCTCCACCACCCCGCCGGCGCGGGTGATGACGGTGCGGGCCACGTCGAAATACCCGCTCAGGAGCTCGCGGACGGACTCGGGGTCCTGAGACTCGGTCAGCGGGGTGAAGCCCACCAGGTCGGCGAAGAGCACCGACACGACCCGCGGTCCGCCGGCGGGGGAGGACGGCGCCGGCGGCGTCGCGGTGGCCGCCGCCTGGGGAGCGGTCCCCGGCAGGGCGGCGCCGCAGTCGCCGCAAAAGCGCGCCGCCGGTCCCACCGGCCGACCGCAGGCGGGGCAGGCAGGATGGAGCGCGGCCCCGCACTGATCGCAGAACCGCTGGCCGGCCGGGTTCCTCGCGCCGCAGCCGGGGCACCCGGCCGGCGAGGGGAACGGGCTGTCCACCGAGAATCCCGCCGTCATGGACCGCTACGGTACCGGTCCCGGGCCACCGCCGGGCGGCCGCGCGGCCGGATGTGGCACGCTCCGCGGCGTGAGCGCTCCGCCGCCGTCCGCCCCCGACACCGACCCGCCCTCGTTGCCCGTCGACTGGGAGGGATGGCTGGAGCGATGGGAGCGGATGCAGGCGCGCCACCTCCACGACCGCGCCGGGCGGGTGCGGACGCTGGTGGAGGCGGTGAGCTGCGCCGCCCCCGACGAGGGCGCGCGCATCCTGGAGCTGGGCTGCGGGCCGGGCGGGATCCTCCAGGCGCTGGCGGCGCGCCATCCGACGGCGCAGCTGGTGGGAGTGGACCACGACCCGGTCCTGCTCGCAGTCGCCGGGGCCACCGCGGGCCGGCGGCCCCTGACCCTGCTGGTGGACGCCGACCTGCGCCGGCCGGAGTGGGCCGCCCAGGTCGAGCTGGCGGTGCCGGCGCAGGGACGCGCCTTCGACGCCGTGGTGAGCTCCACCGCCCTCCACTGGCTGGACCGAGACCAGCTCGGCCGCGCCTACGCCCTTGCCCACGCGCTCCTGCGCCCGGGCGGGGTCCTCCTCAACGCCGACCGCTTCCGGTTCGTCGACGACCGGCTCGACGCCCTCGCCGAGGCCATGCGCGAGCAGCACGACCAGGAGGCCGACGCCGCCGAGACGTGGTCGGAGTGGTGGGCGGGGGTCGCGGCCACCCCGGCCTTGACCGAGCTGCGCCGTGAGCGCGACCGCCGCTTCCCCGCCACCGACCATGCCCACGGCCACGGCCTCACCGCGGACGACCACCGGGCCCTGCTCCGCGCCGCCGGCTTCACCCGGGTCGACACGCTCTGGGCCTGGTACGACAGCGC
>DAHUZL010000043.1 GCA_027306655.1 Candidatus Dormiibacterota bacterium | reverse complement strand
CGCGTCGCAGAGGTAGTCGCCGCAGCTCGCGTTGGAGCCTGACGAGACCGGCACCAGCCCCGGCGTCGATCCCGTCGAGGTAGACCCGGCGTCGATGTAGAGGGCTGCTGGGCTGGCGTGGAGCGAGCCGGCGGCGGCGGCCAGCCCGTAGACGCCCCCGATGATCTGGGTCGAGACGCTCGTGCCGCCGAAGACCAGCCAGCCGCTCTCGTTGTAGGTGTCATAGGTCGCGACCCCGGTCTGCGGGTCGGCGACCGCGGCGACGTCGGCCACCTGGCGCCCGGCGCACACGCCGGGCTCGCTGTAGACCCCGGAGTCCGCCTGCCAGCTTGGCATCGCTTCGTAGGCTGAGCACCCGCTGCCGGCGCCCGACCAGACCGTCTGAGGCGCCCACCCGAGGCTCCCGCCGCTGTACCGGAGGCTCGTCCCCCCGACCGCAGTCACCCCGGGCGCGGCCGCCGGGTACTCGACCCCGTAGCCACCGTCGCCCGACGCCACCGTGATCGCGGTGCCGGCGCTGCTCTGGTAGACGCTGTTGTCGCTCGACTCTGAGCTGAACTCGTTGCCGCCGTAGCTGTTGGTGACGGCGGCGGGGTGGAAGGACTTGGCCTCCGTCTCGGCCTGGGCCAGGTCGGAGAAGCTGCTGGAGGACGCCTCGACCAGCACGATGTTGCAGCCGGGGCAGATCGCGGACACCATGTCGAGGTCGAGCGAGATCTCCTCCGCCCAGCCAGTGTTGCCCCGCGGGTAGCTCGTCCCGCCGGACTGGTTCACCTTCGTGAAGGTGACGCACCCGGTCTGGCCCGCCGTGCTGCACACCGGTGGGATCGGTGGGTCGGAGAGGCCGGTCGTGGGATCGGTCTCGGCGCTCAGGCTCGACCGGTACGCGGCGAGGTCGGATGCCGCATGGGGGTCGTCATAGGCATCGACGATGGCGATCGTCGGCGCACTCGGGCCGGGCGACACGTTCGCCGCGGCCGAGGCGAGGCCGTAGGCGCTCTCGAGGTCGCCCGGGTAGTAGCCGGATGTCGGCAGGGTGGGCGTCCCGCCGCCACCGCCGCCGTGGCCGGGGCCATGGCCCGCCGGCCCGGGGTGCCAGGTGCGGGACGGATCGAGCAGCTGGACCGCATGGCAGGCGGCGGTCCGGGGGGCCGGGACCCCGCAGACCCGCGCCTCGTACGCGGGGAGAGGCGGAGCCTGGAGGCTGGCCACGACCGCGGCGGCCCTCGCCGCGACCAGGGGGCGCAGCGGCGCGGCGACGGCGGTCGTCGCGCCGCTGAGCCCCACGAGGGCCACCGCCATCGCCGCCGCCTGGATCACGTTCCTGGGTGTGGGCACGTCTTCTCCTCGTCCGGTAGGGCCGCCCGCCGCCTCGCGGCCGGGAACGGGCCCGGCTCTCCCTGACGTATAACGGCGCAGCGCGCCCGGCTACCCGAGACGGCGTCTGACGCTCCCGTGACGGGGTGGTGACAGCGGGCGCTGGGCGGGCCGACCCGGCCTCGACGATCTGGCTCCAGACCTCTGGACTGAAAGAATCGCTGGCATGTTGATGAGTAGTCGTCGCAGCCCGGGGGTGAGGGCCGTCCACGAGGAGCCGCTCGAGCACCCCTCCTCGGCGGTGTAGGCGGCGATCTTGATCCGGTCGATGATCTGCTTCTACTCGAGCCGCCGCACGTGCCGGGGCCCGACCTCCGCCAGCGGGACGTGGTCGGTGCACGTGGCGCGGCGATTGACGAAGCTGGTGATCTTCACCCCCAGCGCCCGCAGCTGCCCCACCCGGCCGCTCCGGGCAATCGTGAGCCCGTGGGGCATGCGACCGCCCGTTCGCGGCTCGTCGAGGACGACCTGGCCCAGGTCCCCGTGGAGCGCCTGCAGCTCGCGGCGCTTGGCGCTCAGCTCCCACCCTAGCTGGTGGTGTTCGGGGGTGGGCACGAGCTGGGTGCCATCAGCTTCGGCCCAGGAGTGGTCGAGGAGCTGGTCGAGCCTGCGGTGCGCGCCCCGCCGGTCAGGCTGCTGTCGCCGCGCGCGCTGCCGCAGCCGCGAGCGGTGTGAGCGGGACAGCGGGCACCCGGCCTTCGCGACCAGCCCGTCCAGCTCCGCCAATGCCGGGTCGGGGTTGGCTCCGATCAGCGCCAGAACGTCCGCCGTCACCCTGTGCGGCCCCTTCGGCCCCCACTTCGTCGGCATCACCGCCGCCAGGCCGCTCGCCTCCATGCGCTGCTGGACCGGCGCCATGGTGTTGCGGTGGCGATCCCTCGCCGTGGCGGGATCCAGGCGCGAGACCGCTCGCGCTCGTCAACAACGCGATCGCGGCATCCTCCGTCGCCCTGTCACCGGTGACGTACCGGGCGATCGCGGTGCCGCCCACGACGATCGGGCGCTCCCCGCCGCTGGGCACCAGCTGCAGGCGGCGGCCGAGCGGAATCGGTGGCTGCCGATCGAGGTCACGCAGCGGTCCGAAGGCAGGGGGAAGCATGCCCTGATTCGAACCGAAAGCACCACCATTTCGGGGAGCCCA
>DAHUZL010000036.1 GCA_027306655.1 Candidatus Dormiibacterota bacterium | reverse complement strand
GCGTCGCGGGTGAAGCGGAGGCGGTCGTGGAGCCGATCGCGCCGTCCCTGCCAGAACTCGAGCCGGTCGGGTCGGAGCCGGTAGCCGCCCCAGTCGCGCGGCAGCGGCACGGTGTCGGGATGACGGGCGGCATAGGCCCGGCTGCGCGCCTCCAGCCAGCGGCGGCTGCTGATGGGACGGCTCTGGGGCGAGATCGCGGCCGAGACCCGGGCCCCGTGGGGACGGCTGGCGAAGTACGCCACCGTCTCGGGGCGGGCGATCCGCCGGGCGACCCCCTCGCCGCGTACCTGGCGGTGGAGGATCGGCCAGGACAGCGCGATCGCGCAGCGGGGGTCGGCGGCCAGCTGGCGGCCCTTGTCGCTCCCATGGTTGGTGAAGAAGACCAACCCGTCGGGGCCGATCTGCTTCAGGAGGACCATCCGCACCCGCGGCGCGCCATCCTCGGCCACGGTCGCCAGCGCCATCGCCGCGGGCTCGGCCTCGCCCGCGGCGATGGCCGACTCGGCCCACCGTGCCAGCGCCGCCAGCGGATCGGGGCCGAGGTGCTCCGGCTCCAGCGTCGCCTCGTCGTCAGGGACGGCCGCGCCGCCCCAGCCCCCGATCCGGTCGGTCCCGCCGCCGCCGAGGGGCATCGCCGACTCAGGCCGCGCCGACGCCCTCGCCCACCAGCTCCTCCAGCTCCCGGGCGGTGTGGCGCTCGATCCGGGTATTGGTGTGGCGTTCGATGTCGCGCAGCTTCAGGATCTCGATCGGCGTGATCAGGGTGAGGGCGACCCCGTCCCGGCCGGCGCGGGCGGTCCGGCCGACCCGATGGACGTACTCCTCCGGCGTCGACGGCACGTCGTAGTTGATGACGTGGCTGATGTCGTCGATGTCGAGGCCGCGGGCGGCCACGTTGGTGGCGATGAGGAAGCGCACCCGGGAGTTGCGGAAGCGCTCCAGCGCCTCGTCGCGGTCGTGCTGGGAGAGGTCCCCGTGGAGCACCGTGACGTCATAGCCGCGGGTGAGCAGGACCGAATGGAGCAGGTCGGCATTGCGCTTGGTCTCGGTGAAGATCAGGCCGACCTTGACGATCGGGCTGTCCAGGAGTCGGGTCAGCGCGTCGACCTTGTCTGCCCACGAGCATTCGATGTACCACTGCCTCACGGTGGGGACCAGCTCGGTGCGGCCGGTGACCGACACCGTCTCGGGATCGCGCATGTAGCGGGAGGCTAGGCGCCGAACCCACTCCGGCATCGTGGCCGAGAACAGCATCGTCTGCCGCGCCGACGGGGTCTGGCGGAGGATGCGCTCGACGTCGGGGGCGAAGCCCATGTCGAGCATGCGGTCGGCCTCATCGAGGACCGCGAAGCGCACCTGCCCCAGGCTCAGCGAGCGCCGCTGGAGGTGGTCGAGGAGGCGCCCCGGGGTGGCGACGATGATCTGCGGCTGCTGGCGCAGGCCGGTGAGCTGGCGCCGCATCGGATCGCCGCCGAAGATGGCGATCCATCCGACCGGGCGCCGGCTCGCGAGCCGCCCGATCTCCTCCGAGACCTGCACCGTCAGCTCTCGGGTGGGACAGAGCACGAGCGCCTGGGTGGGCGGGCCCGGCACCTCCAGGCGCTCCAGGATCGGCAGCCCGAAGGCCGCCGTCTTGCCGCTGCCGGTCTGGGCCTGTCCGACCAGGTCACGCCCCGCCAGCGCCACCGGGATGGCCCGGGCCTGGATCGGGGTGGCGCGTTCGAAGCCCATCGCGGTGGTCGCCTCCACCAGGTCCGGAGAGAGGCCCAGCTCGGCGAAGCTGGGCAGGACCTCGGGGACGGCCTCGGGGCCTGCTGCCGACGCTGCCGGGGGTCGCAGGGGGCGCGGAGTCGGACGGAAGGGACGGCGGGAACGGGGGGGCACTCATCTCCACTATACCCGAGGTCGCGAATTGCTCCTCACGGGACCGCCACAATGGAGGGGTGGGGCGCCGGATCCTGGTCTGCGACATCGACGGCACGCTGGTCGACGACACGCTGACCGTGGACGACCGGGACGTCGAGGCGGTGGCGCGGGCTCAGGCGGCCGGCACCCTGGTGGGGGTGGCCACCGGCCGGATGTACCAATCGGCGCTGCCGTTCGCCGAGCGTCTCGACGTCGCACTGCCGCTGATCTGCTACCAGGGGGCGATGATCCGCGACCGGCCCCGCCGGGGCGATCCGGCCGATCCGGTGACCGGGCGGCCGTTGGGCCGGCTCCGCTGGGAGCAGGGCGTCGACCGCGAGCTGGCTCGCGACGTCCTGGGGCTCGCCACCCGGCGCGGATGGACCTGCAACGTCTACCAGGACGACGCCCTCCTGGTCGCGGCCGACACCGCCGCGGTCCGCTACTACACCCGGATCGCCCAGGTCCCGATCACGGTGGTGCCCGACCTCGCCGCCCGGGTCGAGCGCGGCAGCACCAAGCTGGTGGTGGTGGAGCCCGACCCCCTGGTCTTCGCCCGGGTGATGGCGGCGGTGACCGAGCTGGTGGGGTCGAGGGGCGAGGTCACCCGCTCCTATCCCGGCTTCTGCGAGGTCACCGCCCCGGGCGTGAACAAGGGCGCGGCGCTGGAGTGGGTGGCGGAGGCGGCGGGGGTGGCGATGGCGGACGTGGTCGCGGTGGGGGATGCGCCCAACGACCTCGCCATGCTCCGGGTCGCCGGCACCGCGGTCGCGGTGCGCACCGCCAGCCCGGAGGTGATCCGCGCGGCTGGGTGGACCACGGGAGCGCCCGGTGAGGGTGGCCTCGCCCAGGTGGTCGACCGCTTCCGGCTCGACGCCGACGCCGCCGCCTGATGGCGGAGGGCGGGCGGTGAGCGGGCGCGCCCGCATCGGGATGGCCGGCTGGGGGACGGTCGGCGGGGCGGTGGCGAGCCGCCTCGGCGAGCGGCTCCCCGGGGTCGAGCTGGTGGTGGCGCTGGTGCGCGACCCGGGACGACACCGGGAGGAGGCGAGGCGGCTCGCCGGATCGGTCATCCTCACCGCCGATCCCGACGAGCTGCTGGGGGCCGACTGCGATGCGGTGGTGGAGTGCACCGGGGACGTCCCACTCGCTCTCCGGCTGGCCCGGGCGACCCTCTCCCGGGGCGCCGCCTTCGTCACCGCCAACAAGCAGTGCGTCGCCCTCCACGGCGCCGAGCTGGCCTCGCTCGCCGAGCGCAGCCGGGCCGCCCTTGCCTTCGAGGCCGCGGTCGGGGGAGGGATGCCGGTCGTGAGCCTCCTCCTCCACGCGCTCCGCACCGACCGTCCCCGGCGGCTCCTGGCGGTGGTCAACGGCACCACCAACCTCGTCCTCGACCGGATGGCCGCGGGCGACACCCTGGAGGCGGCGCTGGCGGAGGCGCGGCGGACGGGGCTGGCCGAGGCGGACGCCAGCGCCGACGTCGACGCGCACGACCCGGCCGCCAAGCTGGTGATCCTGGCCGCCCTGCTCTGGCGCGGCTGGGCCCGCCCGGAGGCCGTGCACCGGCAGGGGATCGCGGACCTCGCCCCCGTCGACCTCGGCGTGGCCCACGCCCTCGGCTACGCCGTGCGGCTGGTGGCGCAGGCGGAGGCGGCGGCCGCCAACGGTGACGACCCCGGCGCCTCCCCCGAGGTGGCGCTGGCGGTGGAGCCGGCGCTGGTGCCGAGGGGCCACCCCCTGGCCCAGGTCGAGGGCGCCGGCAACGCGGTGGTGCTCGACTCCGACCTGGCCGGCCGGACGGTCCTCACCGGCACCGGCGCGGGCGGCGTCCCCACCGCGTCGGCGGTGCTCTCCGACCTCGCCCAGGTGCTCGCCGCCCGCTGGGCCGGCCAGGCGCCCCCGCCGCTCCCGCACACGCCGAGCCTCCGGGTGGCCGATGCCGGCCGGCGCCGCGCGGCCGCCGTCTGGCGCCTGGCTCCGGGACGGACGACCGCCCGGGCGGAGCTGGCGGGGGCGATCGCGGCCGCCGGGCTGGAGCCCCGTCGGATCGCGGGCGCCGGCGAGCTGGCCGGCCTGGCCGACGAGGAGTGGGTGGCGGTGACGGGCGTGGCGACGGCCGCCCGCCGCGCCGCCGCCGCCGCCGCGCTGGCGCAGCGCCCGGATGCGTACGCTGTGCGCAGCTGCCTGCCGATGCTGGAGCCCTGAACGCGATGCCCGCCCGATCCCCGGTCGCCCCACCGGATGCGGCTCCGCCCGCGCCGCGCCCGGGCGGGAGCCCTGGGCCTCCGGACGGGGACGGACCCGGCGCCGATCCGCGGGTGGGGGTGCTCCTGCGCTACCCGGACCGGCTGCCCCTCACCCCCCGGACGCCGCGGATCACGCTGGGAGAGGGGGGAACCCCCCTGATCGAGGCGCCGTCCCTCGCCGCCGAGCTTGGCCTCGGCCGGCTCCTGCTCAAGTTCGAGGGGCTGAACCCGACCGGCTCCTTCAAGGACCGGGGGATGGTGGTGGCGGTGGCCCGGGCGATCGAGGCCGACAGCCAGGTCCTGGTGTGCGCCTCGACCGGCAACACCAGCGCCTCGGCGGCGGCATACGCGGCCCGCTTCGGGCTCCGAGCCGTGGTGGTGGTGCCGGCAGGGATGATCGCCTCCGGCAAGCTCCTCCAGGCGCAGGTCTGCGGCGCCACGGTGCTCGCCATCCGGGGCAACTTCGACCGCGCCCTCCAGGTGGTGCGGGAGCTGGCGGCCCGCCACTCGGTCGCCCTCGTCAACTCTCTGAACCCGTACCGGATCGAGGGACAGAAGACGGCCGCCTTCGAGATCGTGGAGGCGCTCGGAGCGGCGCCCGACGTCCTCAGCCTCCCGGTCGGCAACGCCGGCAACATCACCGCCTACTGGCGCGGATTCCGCGAGGAGCAGGCGCGGGGGCGCGTGTCCGCCCTCCCCCGCCTACTCGGGGTCCAGGCGCAGGGCGCCGCGCCGATCGTGCGCGGCCGGCCCGTGGCCCGACCGCGCACCGTCGCCAGCGCGATCCGGATCGGCAACCCGGCCTCCTGGGAGGGGGCGACCCTGGCCCGCGACGAGTCCCGGGGCACCATCGTCGCCGCCACCGACGAGGAGATCCTCGCCGCCCAGCGCCGGCTCGCGAGCCGCGAGGGGGTGTTCGCCGAGCCTGCCTCGGCAGCGGCGCTCGCCGGCGTGGACCGGGCGGTGCGCTCGGGATGGATCGCCCCGGGCGAGCGGGTGGTGCTGGTGCTCACCGGGCACGGTCTCAAGGACCCCGACGCCGTCCGGGACGAGCTGCCGCCGCCGATCCCGGTCGACGACGACCCGGCCGGCATCGCCAGGCTGCTCGAGCTCTGAGCGCGGCCAGCGCCGGGCGGGGGGCCGGCTGGCGGGTATCGGTCCCGGCCAGCGCGGCCAACCTCGGCGCCGGTTTCGACTGCCTCGCCCTGGCCCTTGAGCTCCGCGTCACCGTCGACGTGGTGCCGGGGCCGGCGCCCCTCGCCCTTGCCCTCCCCGCGGGCGCTCCCGCCGGCTGGAGGGTTCCCGCCACCAACCTCCTGGCCCGGGCCTATGCGGCCGGGTGCGCGGCGGTCGGCGGCGGCCCGCCCACCGGCCTGCTCCGGGTGACGGCGCCGATCCCGCTCGCCCGCGGGCTCGGCAGCAGCGCCGCGGCTGTGGTGGCCGGGCTCGGCGCCGCCGAAGCGGTCGGCGGCGGCCGGCTCGGGCCGGTCCGGATGCTCCAGCTGGCGAGCGAGCTCGAGGGCCATCCCGACAACGCGGCGGCCGCGCTCCTGGGAGCCTGCACCCTGACGGTGCGCTCGGTGGACGGCGAGCTGGTGGCCCGCCGGGTGGAGGTGCCCCGGGAGCTGACGGCGGTGCTCTTCGTGCCCGATCGGGAGCTGGAGACACGCGTGGCCCGGTCGGTGCTTCCCCGCACCATCCCGCTCGCCGATGCCGTGTTCAATGCCGGACGCTGCGCCCTCCTGGTGCATGCCCTCAGTACCGGCGACCTGGCCAGCCTCGGCCCCGCGATGGAGGACCGCTGGCACCAGCCGGCGCGCGCCCGGCTCCTGCCGTGGGTGCCCGACCTCATCCGCGCCGCCCGCGCCGCCGGCGCCTACGGCGCCTGCCTCAGCGGCGCCGGGCCCACCGTGCTCGCCCTCGTCGCGGGGCGTCCCGAGCCGCGCCGGGCGGTCGGCCGCGCCCTCGAACGGGCGGCGGACGCGGCGGCCGTGCCCGGGTCGGTACGGGTGCTGGCGCTCGCCACGCGAGGGCTGGTGGTGGGCCCGCTGCCCGCGGCGGGGGGGCGGGCATGACCGGGCGGGAGCCTGCGCCGGCGGCCATGGCCGGCGGGCGCTCCGGCGGGCGCCCCCTGGTGCAGAAGTACGGGGGGACCTCGGTCGCGACGCTGGCCCGGATCCGCCGCGTCGCCCAGCTCGTCGCCGGCGCGCGCCGGTCGGCCCCCGGGGTGGTCGTCGTGGTGTCGGCGATGGGGGAGACCACCGACCGGCTCCAGGCCCAAGCGCACCGGCTCCACTCCCGTCCGCCGGCGCGCGAGATGGATGCCCTCCTCGCCACCGGCGAGACCGTGTGCGCCCCGCTCCTGGCGATCGCGCTCGACGCCCGCGGGGTCGCGGCGGTATCGCTCTCCGGGCTCCAGGCGGGGATCCGCACCGCGCCCCACCACCGCCGCGCCCGCATCGTCGACGTCGTGCCGCAGCGGATCCTGGACGAGCTCGCCCTCGGCCGGGTGGTGGTCGTCGCCGGTTTCCAGGGCGTCGTGGCGGACACCCTGGAGACGACCACCCTGGGACGGGGCGGCTCCGACACCACCGCGGTGGCCCTGGCGGCGGCCCTCCGGGCCCGCGCGTGCGAGATCTTCACCGACGTGCGCGGCGTGTACACCGCCGACCCCCGGCTGGTCCCCGACGCCCGTCGTCTCGACGGGATCGGCTATGAGGAGATGCTAGAGTTGGCCGCGGTGGGCGCCGCGGTGCTGCACCCGCGCGCGGTCGAGATCGGGGCCGCCCACGATGTGCCGATCCGCGTCCGGAGCACCTTCCATCCCCGCGACGCGGGCACCCTCATCAGCCGGGAGCCGCCCGTGGAACCGCGCCAGAAGGTCAGGGGCATCGCCCACCAGGAGGACGTCGCCAAGGTGACGGTGGTGCGCGTGCCCGACCGGCCGGGAGTCGCCGCCGCGATCTTCACCCCGCTGGCGGAGGCCGGGATCAGCGTCGACGCGATCGTCCAGAACGTCGGCCACGACGGCCTCACCGACGTCAGCTTCACCGTCGCCGCCGCCGACCTCGACCAGGTCCGCGAGCTGCTGCCCGGGATCGTCAGCGGCGTGGGAGCGGACGGCGCCAGCATCGATGCCGCGATCGCCAAGGTGTCGGTCGTCGGCACCGGCGTGCTGGGCAGCCCGGGCGTGGCGGCGCGGATGTTCCGCGCGCTGGCGGAGGCGGGCATCAACATCGAGATGATCGCGGCGTCGGAGATCCGCATCACCGCCACCGTGCCGGCCGCCCAGCTGGCGGACGCCGTCCGCGCGCTCCACCGCGCCTACGAGCTGGAGACGATCTGAGGGGTGCGGCGGTCGCCCCAGGGCGGCCACCGCCGGGTGAGCCTCCCCGCGATCCGGATCAGACGAGATCCCCGACGACCGCGCCCAGGAGCATGACCTGGACGCCGTGGAGGTGCCCCCGCATCGCGGCCTGGGCCCGCGGCGCATCGCGCTCCCGGATCGCGTCCACGATCTCCTCGTGCTCGCGGTGGGACTGCGCCAGCCGCGCCGGGGTGGAGGTGCGCTCCTTGAGGGTGCCCCAGTACACCTGGTCGCGGGCGCCGTTGATGACGCGGAGGATGGCCGTCGCCAGCCCGTTGTGGGTGGCGTCCGCCATCGCCTGGTGGATGGCCGCGTCCCAGACGTCGAAGTCGTGGAACCCGGTCGCCGCGCGCGCTCGGGCCAGGCACTGGTCCATCCGCTCGAGGTCGGCGGGCCGGGCCGCGGCGACGGCCAGCGGCATCAGCTGCGGCTCGATCGCGATCCGCACCGCCATCACCTCGGCCGGCGACGACTCGACCAGCCCAGTGCGGCCGGTGGGCGCCAGCTGGCGGGTGGCCACGAAGGTGCCCCGACCGACGTGGCGCACCACCCGTCCCCGCGCCTCGAGCACGCCCAGCGCCTTGCGCAGGGCATTGCGGGTGACCCCCAGCCGCTTGGCCAGCTCCCGCTCGGGGGGAAGACGCGCGCCGGGGCGCCGGCCGGTGCTGGTGAGCTCGGCCTCCAGCCACGCGAGCAGCTCGGCCCCCCCCCCTCCGTCCGCCGTTCCGGCCGCGTCCACGGCCGGCATGCCGGCGGCGCGGGCCCCGGGGTGCTGAACCATTGCCACACCAACCTCAGCCACCGCCCACTTCCCCTGACCCTGCCTCCAGCGAAGACTACCATGCGCGTGTCCGAACGAGAAGACCATCGGGGACCATGACCAACCAATCGAGGACAAGGCGGGGCCGGGGGCGGGCGCCTGGGTGGTGGGCGCCGCCGCCGGCTTGTCATCATGGGAAGGTCAGGACGGAGGAGCCCGCATGCGCCTGGTGACCTTCCGCGACCAGGGCGTGGTCGCCGCCGGGGCCGTGGAGGACGGCCGCGTGGTGGCGCTCGCCCGCGCCTACCGCGCCCGCCTGGACCACCGGGGCGAGGGGCGCGCCGCCGAGCGCGCCGCGGCGCTCCTGCCGGGCTCGGCCGGGGTCCTGCTGGCGGGGGGCCCGGCCTCCCTGGAGGCGGCCCGCGCCGCCGTGGACCATGCCATGTCCGCCCCCTCCGACGGCCGGGCGGCGGCCGGCGCCCGGCCGCTGACGATCGCGCTGGAGGACACGGACCTGCTCCCGCCGGTGCTGCAGCCCTCCAAGATCATCTGTGTCGGGGTGAACTACCGGGACCATGCCGCCGAGGCTGGGGACCGCTTCCAGACCGCCCCGTACCCGGTCCTCTTCGCCCGTTTCGCCGCGTCCCTGGTCGGCCACCGCCATCCCATCGTGAAGCCGGAGGTGTCGGACGAGCTCGACTGGGAGGGCGAGCTGGCGGTCGTGATCGGGCACCGGGGCCACCGGGTGGCGCGCGCCGACGCCCTGGACCTGGTCGCCGGCTACAGCTGCTTCAACGACGCCACCCTCCGCGACTTCCAGCGCCACAGCAGCCAATGGACCGCGGGCAAGAACTTTCCCGCCACGGGCGGGTTCGGCCCCTGGATCGTCCTCCGCGACGAGGCCGGCGACCCCGAGGGGCGCGAGCTCACCGTGACCGTGAACGGGGACCGGGTGCAGCACGCCTCGACGTCCGAGATGACGTTCGACGTGCCCCGGCTGATCGAGTACATCACCAGCTTCACCCCGCTCGGCCCCGGCGACGTGATCGCCACCGGCACCCCGAGCGGCGTGGGCGCCTTCCGCACCCCGCCCCGCTACCTCGTCCCCGGCGACGTCACCGTGGTCGAGATCTCAGGGGTCGGCAGGCTGGAGAATGAGGTGGTGGCGGAGGGGGCGGCCTGACCCGGAGGACGGCGTGAGCCTCGCGGTCGGGATCGTGGGGCTCCCCAACGCCGGAAAGTCGACGCTCTTCAACGCGCTCACCGGGGGCCGGGCCCTGGTCGGCGACTACCCCTTCACCACCATCGACCCCAACACCGGGGTGGTGCCGGTGCCGGACGTCCGGCTGCAGCAGATGGCGGAGCTGTTCCACCCCCCGCGGGTGATCCCGGCCACCGTCACCTTCACCGACATCGCCGGGCTGGTGCGGGGGGCGAGCGGCGGCGAGGGGCTCGGCAACCAGTTCCTGGGCCACATCCGGGCCACCGACGCGGTCGCCCTGGTGGTGCGCGCGTTCGCGGGCGCGGTGGCGCACGTGGAGGGGTCGGTCGACCCCGGGCGCGACATCGAGATCCTGGAGCTGGAGCTGGCCCTGGCCGACCTCGCCGCCGTGGAGCGCAGGCTGGAGCGGGTCTCGGAGCGGGCGCGGCGCCCCCGCGAGGTGACGGAGTCCGAGGTGGCCGGGCTGCGGCGGGTCCGCGAAGCGCTGGGAGCCGGTCGCCCGGCCCGCGCGCTGACGCTGGCCGCGGAGGAGGCGGCGGGCGTCCGCGCGCTGCAGCTGCTCACCGCCAAGCCGGCCCTCTACGTCGCCAACGTGGACGAGGACCAGCTCGGCCGAGATCCGCTGACGGGGCCGGCCCGGGCGGTGGCCGCCCGCGCCGCCGAGGTGGGCGCGGCGTTCGTCGCCGTCAGCGCCAAGCTGGAGGCCGAGCTGGTGGAGCTGGAGACGGCGGAGGCGGTCGAGTACCTGCACAGCGTCGGGGTGGCCGAGGCGGGACTGGGACGGTTGAGCCGCGCCGCCCACGAGGCCCTGGGGCTGCTCACCTTCTTCACCGCCGGCGAGAAGGAGGTGCGGGCGTGGACGCTGGCCCGGGGCGGCACCGCGGTCGAGGCAGCGGGGGTGATTCACACCGACTTCGCGCGGGGTTTCATCCGGGCCGAGGTCTGCGACGTCCAGGACCTCCTCGACGCCGGCGGCTACGCCGGCGTCCGCGAGCGGGGCCGCCGGCGTCTGGAGGGCCGCGACTACGTCGTCCGCGACGGCGACGTGGTCCACTTCCTGTTCAATGTCTGAGCGTGCGATCGGAGGGGTGATCAACCGGTCGGCTGGCTGACCCGCACCCGGGTCGGGGCGCCAAGGTCGGCGGGCATCGCGGTTGACCCACCCTCGCGGCGGTTCTCGGTCGCGATCGGTTGGTCCATCATGGTGTGGGAGATCCTGGCGCGCGTGTCGAGCGTCTCAGGGCCACGCCGGACGAGGAGGTGTCGGCGTACCGAGGCGAGGTGAGGAGCAGGACCGCGGCGAGGGCCGGCCCGCGGTGAGCGTCTCCCCGCCGGCCCGGTCTCGATCACGGCGTTCGAAAGTGCGGCCGCCGACATTCGGTCGCTGCGGTCCCGGCGCGGCCTCCGCGTCCTGATCCATTGCCGGCCATCGCCGTGGTGCTGGGTGGGAACGCTTCCCCCGGGCGCCGCTGCGTATCGGCATCACCCGCGCCGCGCGGAGCGTAGCGCGCGAGTCCGCCGGCGTCCTTATCCTCCGGTTAATCGCCCGATAACCGAGCCATAACCGCGCCGCCGCTACGGTTGCCGCGGCTGGCCGTCCGGGGCGGCCGCGGGGGGCTCAGCCAACGGGCCGCAGACCGCGGGAAGGAATCCGCCAGCGCGCACAAGGGGAGTGCATCGTGGAGATGGACATGGAAGGGACACAGGACTCATCAGGCGGGCGGCGGAAGCCGTCGCCGCGTCCGCACCGGGCAGCGTCTCTGGCGGCGGCGCTCGCGGGCGGGTTGCTGATCGCGGTCGGCGGCGTCACCGCCGCCGCCAGCACCACCCCCCGTGCGTCGTCGTGCAACTGGGCGACCGCCACCTCGCTGACCGCGTGCGGCGGCATGAGCCAGCTGATCAAGGCGGCCAAGGCCGAGGGCACGCTCACCGTGATCACGCTGCCACCGACCTGGGCCAACTACGGTACGCTGATGAACGAGTTCCGGCAGAAGTACGGGATCACCATCACCGACCAGATCCCGGACGGCTCCAGCCAGGACGAGCTCAACGCCATCCAGGACACCAAGGGCACCAGCCGTGCCCCCGACGTCGTCGACGTCGGCCCCAGCTTCGCCCTCCTGGGAGCGCAGGAGAAGCTGTTCGCGCCCTATCAGGTGAAGGAGTGGAGCGAGATCCCGGCCAGCGAGAAGGCCAGCAACGGTGACTGGTACTACGACTACGGCGGCTACGTCTCCATCGGCTACGACGCGTCCGCGTTCAAGACGCCGCCGACGTCGTTCAAGAGCCTGACCAACTCAGAGTTCAAGGGCGCGGTGGCGCTGGACGGCAATCCCACCCAGGCGGGGGCGGCGTTCGCCGCCGTGTTCGCGGCGGCGCTGTCCCACGGCGGGTCCTTCAGCAACATCGCGCCCGGCATCAGCTACTTCAAGACCCTGAACCACGACGGCAACTTCATCACCGCCCAGTCTGACGCCGCCACCATCGGCACCGGCCAGGTCAAGGTGGGGATCGACTGGGACTACCTCAACGCCGGGTACGCCGCCCAGCTGAAGGGCAGGGTCAACTGGAAGGTGATCGTGCCCAGCGACGCCCACTACGCCAGCTACTACTGCCAGGCGGTGAGCCGCTACGCCGCCCACCCGGCGGCGGCGCGCCTCTGGGAGGAGTTCCTGTACTCCAATGAGGGCCAGAACGGCTTTCTGGGCGGCTTCGCGCGGCCGGTGCTGTTGAGCAACCTCGTCAGCGCGCACGCCGTGAACCTCGCCGCATACGCCAAACTCCCGGCGGTCGCGGGCTCGCCGACGTTCCCCACGCAGGCGCAGATCAAGGCCGCCCAGAAGGTCGTGCTGCAGCAGTGGTCGACGATCGGCTGACCGCCGCCTGCACCGCAGCCGACGGACGCTGACACCGTGGACACGACCCCCTCAGCCGGAGGACGGGCGCTCCCGTCCTCCGGCCTTGCCCCGGGCCGGGCCGCCCGGCACCCCGGGCGGTTGCTGCGGCACGCGCTCGGAGTCGGCCCCTTCCTCTGCTACCTCACGCTGTTCCTCATCGTCCCCTCCGCAGCGGTGGTGACGTCCGCCTTCCAATCGCCCAGCGGCGGCTTCACCTGGGCCAACATCCGCGCCTCTTTGTCCGGTGTGTACCTTCAGGCCTACGGCGGCAGCCTGGAGCTGTCCGCCATCGCCGCGCTGGCGTCGGCCGTCCTCGGCACCATCATCGCCGTCGCCCTCGCCTCCTCCGATCGTCCGCTGCTGCACCGACTCGTCACCACCGGCTGCGGGGTGATGGCCAACACCGGCGGCCTGCCCCTGGCGTTCGCCTTCATCGCCTCGATCGGCAACTTCGGCATCGTCACCGAGATGCTGTCGGCGCTGGGCTTCAACCCCTATGACCACGGCTTCAGCCTCTACTCGCTCGCCGGCCTCGCCATCGTCTACTGCTACTTCCTCATCCCGCTGATGGTGCTGGTGATGCTGCCCGCGGTCCAGGCGCTGCGCCAGGAGTGGTTCGAGGCCGCGGCGATGCTGGGCGCGCGGCGGCGGCAGTGCTGGCAGCTGGTGGGGATCCCTGTCCTCGCCCCCGCCTTCCTGGCAGCGCTGATGGTCCTGTTCACCGATGCGTTCGCCGCCTACGCCACCGCCGATGTGCTCACCCAGGGGAGCATCGGCCTCGTGCCCATCGAGATCGGGTCGCTGATCCAGGGCAACGTCCTCGCCGGGCAGCAGAACCTGGGCGACGCTCTCGGGTTCGGGATGATCCTGGTGGTCGTGGTGGTCGGCGTCGCCTACGCCGTCCTCCAGCGGCGGGCGGCGCGATGGCAGCGCTAGCCGGGGCGCGGCGGCGCCAGCGGGCGGCCGCCCCCAGGACCGCCTTCCGGGTCGGCCGCACCACGAGGTGGGTGGTGCTGGTGCTCACCGGGCTCTACTTCCTGGTCCCCATCGTCGCCTCGGGCCGCTACGCGTTCGAGGGCAACGGCGGCGCGTTCTCCCTCGCCTCCCTGGGGCTGGTGGCGCGCGACACCGCGCTCTGGGACGGCGTCGTCACCTCGCTGGAGATCTCCGCCGGCACCGCCCTGATCACGCTCCTGCTGCTGGTGCCCACCTCCATCTGGATCAACCTGCGGTTGCCCAGCTGGCGGCGAACCATGGAGAACCTCACCCTGCTGCCACTGGTGGTGCCGGCGGTGGTGCTGGTGCTCGGCATCCTCACCTCCTTCCGCAACCTGCCCGGGCTCCTCCTGGGGACGCCGGTGATCCTGGCGCTGGAGTACGTGGTCCTGGCTCTGCCCTACACCTATCGCGCCATCGACAGCGGGGTGCGCGCGATCGACCTGCACACCCTGGTGGAGGCGTCGCGATCCCTGGGCGCCGGCTGGGTGCAGTGCTTCCGGCTGGTGCTGCTGCCCAACCTGCGCGGCTCCATCTTCGCCGCCGCGTTCCTCAGCGTCGGCTTCTGCCTGGGGGAGTTCGCGATCGCCAACCTTCTCACCTTCAACACGTTCCCGACGCGCCTGTACGAGGTGGGCACGGAGTACGCCACCGAGGCGGTCACCGTCAGCGTCCTCGGCCTGGTCGTGACCTGGGCGGTGCTGCTCGGGATCTCGGCACTCGGGGGGCGCGGCCCGCGCCGCCGCGGCGCCGCCGGGCTGCCGCTGCTCTCCGACCCCGCCGCGTCCGGCGAGGCGCGGGCGGCGGCCGTCGCGGACGCCGGCACGGGCAGCTCGTGAGCGACGGCGCCGCCGTCCTGCCCCTCACCCTCGGGGTGGCCCCCCCGCGCCCGCTGCCCGCGGCCCCGCGCCGTGGGGTGCGGGTGGAGGTGGTGGGGTGCCACCGCCGCTTCGGACGGGTCGTCGCCCTCGACGGCGTCAGCCTCACCATCGAACCCGGCGAGCTGATCGCGCTGCTGGGACCCTCGGGGTGCGGCAAGACCACCCTCCTGCGGGCGCTCGCGGGGCTTGAGGAGCTGGACCAGGGGGCGGTCCGGATCGGGGGGTCGGACATCTCCCGCCAGTCCCCCCACCAGCGCAACCTGGGGATGGTCTTCCAGGCCTACAGCCTGTTCCCGCACCTGACCGCGATCAGCAACGTCGCCTTCGGCCTGCGGCTGCGCCGGGTGGAGCGCACGGCGCGGAGGCGGCGCGCGGCCGAGCTCCTGGAGCTGGTCGGTCTCGCCGCCCAGGCCGACCGCTTCCCCCACCAGATGTCCGGCGGCCAGCAGCAGCGCGTGGCCCTGGCCCGGGCGCTGGCCGTGGAGCCGCGCGTGCTTCTCCTGGACGAGCCTCTGTCCGCGCTCGACGCCAAGGTGCGCTCGCAGCTGCGCGACGAGATCCGGCGGATCCAGCTGGAGCTCGGGATCACCACCCTGTACGTCACCCACGACCAGGACGAGGCGCTCTCGATCGCGGACCGGGTCGGGGTGATGAACGCGGGACGCCTGCAGCAGCTGGACGTGCCCATGGCGGTCTATGACCACCCCGTCAACGCCTTTGTCGCCGAGTTCGTGGGCTCGGTCTCGCGGCTGCCGGCCACGGTGGGACCGGCGGCGACGGTCGAGGTCCTGGGGCGGCGGATCCCGCTGCCCGCAAGCACGCCCGCGCACCCGGAGGGCACGCCGGTCGACGTGCTGGTGCGTCCCGAGGCCCTGCGTGCGCGCCCCGATCCGGGCGGGCTGGGGATGGTGACGGGCCGGTCGTTCCGGGGCGCGGTCTCGCGGATTGACGTGGTCCTGCCCGGCGGCGTCCGCGCGGCGGCGACGGTCGCCGGGGCCGAGGCGATCGCCCTCGGCCCCGGGGTCGCGGTCGCCGTCGAGGTGGTGGGCGCCCCGCTCTTCGTCACCGACCCCAGGCGGGACGCCGGATGACGGCGCCCGGGCCGTCGCTCGCGCCGGTCGGCACCTGCCGGGCGACGGTGGTCCCCGGCCCGCCAGGCCCGGGCGGCTACCGGCGCCTGCTGAACGCACCCGGGGAGGCACCCGCCCTGCGCCACGACCTGGGCGGCACCACCCGGCTGGGCCGCCCGGCCTCGCTGGTCGCCCTGGTGCAGCTCTCCGACCTCCACGTCGCCGACGCCCAGAGCCCGGCGCGCCTCCCGTCGTTGGACCGGCTCACCCGCGGCGGGGTGCCGACGGGCCGCTCCGGAACCTACCGGCCCCAGGAGAGCCTCGCCACCCAGGTGGTTGAGGCGGCCGCCCGGGCGGTGCGGGCGCTCCCCGGCGGGCCGGCCAGCGGCGAGCCGTTCGCCTGCGCCTTCGCGACCGGCGACAGCATCGACAGCGGCCAGCGCAACGAGCTGCTCTGGTACCTGGCCCTGCTTGACGGCGGCCGCGCGGTCCACCCCGACTCCGGCGACCCGGCCCGCTTCGAGGGCATCGCGGCCGCCGTGCCGGCCGACCCCGGGTACTGGCACCCCGACGGCGACGCTGCGGAGGGCGGCCGGGACCTCGCGCGGTCGGAGCGCGGGTTTCCCACCGTGCCCGGCCTCCACGACGTCTGCCGCCGGCCGTTTCCCGCCACCGGGCTGGGCCTGCCCTGGTACGCCGTGTACGGCAACCACGACGCACTCCTGGCCGGGACCGTGCCCCCGGTCGCGGCCCTCGCCGCGCGCGCGACCGGCGACCGGCAGCTGACCGCGCTCGCCCTGGGGACGGATGTCGCCCGCCTCGTGGCCACCGCCCGAACCGACCCCCACCTCGACGGCTGGCTCGCGCTCGACGGCCCCACCCGGCGGGTGACGTCCGACCCCGAGCGCCGGCCCGTCGGCGCCGGGGAATGGATCGCCGCCCACCGCGAGCACGGGGGACCCCCGCACGGCCACGGGTTCGACGCCGGCGCCGCCACCTCCGGCCGCGCCCACTACGCGGTCGACGCCGGCCTGGTGCGCTTCCTCGTGCTCGACACGGTCAACCGGGCCGGCGGCTGGCAGGGGAGCCTCGACGCCGCCCAGGTCGAGTGGCTGGAGGCGGAGCTCATCGCCGGGCACCGACGATTCCTCGACGCGCGCGGTCGCCGCCGCGAGCACGACGCCGCCGACCGGCTGTTCGTCCTGCTCAGCCATCATCCCCTCGCGTGCCTGGTCAACGGGTCCGCCCCCGATGGGGCGCGCCGGGTGCTGGGCGAGGAGCTGCGGCGGCTGCTCCTGCGGTTCCCCAACGTCGTCCTCTGGCTGAACGGGCACACTCATGCCCACGCCATCACCGCGGTGGCGTCGACCGGGGAGGGCGGCGGCGGCTTCTGGGAGGTGACCACCGCGTCCCTCATCGACTGGCCGCAGCAGCTGCGCACCGTCGAGGTCACCGTCGACGAGCCCACTGGCGACGTCGTCATCCACACCGTCGTCATCGACCATGTGGGTGCGACGGACCCCCGCGGCAGGGCGCCCGGCGACATCGCGACCCTCGCCGGCTGGTCGCGCGAGCTGGCGGCCAACGCCTTCAGCCGGCGGCCGGCCGAGATCGAGCCGGAGGGGCGGGGCGGGCCCGCTGACCGCAACGCGGTCCTGGTGGTCCCGGCCCCGTTCCCGCTATCGGGGGGCGCGGCGCGGTGACCCCCGAGCTGCGGCAGCGGCTGGCCGCGCTGGTGCCTGAGCGTGCGCTTCCGGGGGCGCTCACGACCGACGCCGACCTGTTCCGCCTGGAGCTGGACCGCATCTTCGCCGCCGGCTGGCTCTTCGTCGCCCTCAGCGCCGAGCTGGCCGATCCCGGCGACCTTGTCACTCTCGAGCTCGGCGACTGGTCGGTGCTGGTGGTGCGCGGCGGCGACAGCACCGTCCGTGCTTTCCACAACGTCTGCCGTCATCGGGGGATGCGCCTTGTGGCGTCCGCGGAGAGCAGCGTCCTCACGTTCGTCTGCCCGTACCACCAGTGGACCTACGGCCTCGACGGGCGCCTTCGCGGCTGCGGCGGCATGGACCGCGGCGAGGGTCTCGACCGCGCCGCCCACGGCCTCCTCGCCATCCCCGTGGAGGTGGTCGGCGGGCTCGTCTTCATCGCCCTTCACCCGACCGCGCCGGCGTTCGCCATGGCGCGGCGCGCGCTCGGTGACGCGCTCGCGCCCCAGGGCCTTGACCACGCCCGGGTCGCCGCCGAGCGCCACTGGAGCGTCGCCGCCGACTGGAAGCTGCTGTGGGAGAACAACCGCGAGTGCTGGCACTGCGTTGAGGGGCACCCCACCTACGTGCGGGCCAACTACGACACCCTGGGGGAGGGCGACAGCCGGCGCCGGGCCGCCCTGGCGGCGCGTCTCGGGGAGATGGACCGGGAGCTGCGCGGCAGCGGCCTCGACGTGCAGACCCGCCAGGGCGGCCTGCACCCGTTCCCCACCGCCGGGTGCTGGTGGGCCGTCAATCGCACCGCCCTCACCCCCGGCTTCGTCACCGAGTCGGCCGACGGAGGCCCGGTCGCGCCGCTCATGGGCGCCTACACCGCCCCCAACGTGGGCACCCTACGGGTGCGCACGCTGCCGAACTTCTGGTGCCACGCCAGCGGCGACCACGCGGTGGTGACCCGGCTGCTGCCGCGGGGCCCCGGCCGCACCGACGTCCGGGTGCAGTGGGTGGTGGACCGGGAGGCGCGCGCTGGCGTCGACTTCGACGTCGGCCGGCTGATGGCGTTCTGGCTGCGCACCAGCGAGGAGGACTGGTCGCTGTGCGAGCGCGCCCAGCTGGGCATGCGCAGCCCCGCCTACCAACCGGGACCGCTCTCCCGCCGCTGGGAGGCGAACGTCATCGCCCTGCACGAGTGGTACCGTGCCATCCTCGGCGGCGACGGGCCGGCGGCGTCGACCTCGGAGGGGGGCTGATGCGGGTGGTGGTGGTGGGCGGCGGGATCCTCGGCACCATGCACGCGCTGACGGCGGTGGAGCGGGGCGATGCGGTCGTCCACCTCGAGCGCGACCTCGAGCCGCAGGGGGCCTCGGTGCGCAACTTCGGACTGGTGTGGGTCAGCGGGCGGGCCGCTGGCCCCGAGCTGGCGCTGGCGCTGCGCGCGCGCGAGCTCTGGGAGCGCATCGGCGCCACCGCTCCCGACGTCGGCTTCCGGCCGATCGGGTCGCTCACGCTGGCGCGCACGGCGGCTGAGCTCGCGGTGCTGGAGGAGGTCGCCAGCCGCGACGACGCAGGGGCGCGCGACTGGTGCCTCCTCTCGGCCACGGCCGTGCGCCGCCGCCACCCCGAGGTGCAGGGCGCCATCCTGGGCGGACTCTTCTGCGGCCGTGACGCCGCGGTCGAGCCGCGTCTCACCCTGCCCGCGCTGCGCCGCCGTCTCGCCGCCGGCGAGCGGTACCGATGGCTGCCGGGGCGCGAGGCGGTCGCGATCCGGGCCCAGGGCGTGCGCGACCACGGCGGCCAATGGCACGACGGCGACCGCATCGTCATCTGTCCCGGGGCGACCCGCACCGGGCTGATGGCCGACGTCCTCGACGCGGCGCCGCTGCAGCGGGTCCGGATCCAGATGCTGGAGACGGAGCCGCTGGCGCCGCCTCTCAGCACCTGCCTCGCCGACGCCGACACGCTCCGCTACTACCCCGCCTACACGGGGCCGGCGCACAAACGGCTCCCGGAACAGGACCCGCTCGCTCACCAGTGGCGGGCGCAGCTCCTCTGCGTGCAGCGGCTCGACGGGTGCCTCACCCTCGGCGACACCCACCAGTACCAGGAGCCGTTCGCCTTCGACGTCGACGAGCGCCCCTACCGCCACTGCCTGGGCGTCACCGCCGCGCTCCTCGGGCGCCCCGTGCCGGAGCCGGTGCGGCGCTGGGCCGGCGTCTACAGCCAGGTGACCGACGAGCGCCTCTACCTGCGTCAGGCGCTGAGCCCGGGGGTCGAGGTCGTGACCGGTCCCGGGGGACGGGGAATGACCATGGCCCCGGCCATCGCCGAGGAGACGTTCGCATGACCGACCACCCGCCTCCCATCCGGCTGGCGTGCCTCGACCTCGCCGGGACGCTGGTGGCCGACGAGGCCGGCCCCGGCGGTGGCCTCGTCGGCCGCGCGTTCGCGGCCGCCCTCGATGCCGCCGGGGTGCCGGCGCTGGGGTTGGAGCGGCAGCGCATGCTGCAGGTGGTGCACACGACCATGGGCGCCTCCAAGCTGGCTGTGTTCCGCAGCCTCTTCGACGAGCCGGGCCGTGCCGAGACCGCCAACCGCGCGTTCGAGGCCGCGTACGACGAGCTGGTCGAGCAGGGGCTGGCCGTCCCGCTGCCGGGGGCCGAGGCAACGGTCCGGGCCCTGCGCGACGCCGGGACGCGCGTCTGCCTCGTCACCGGCTTCGCGCCCACGAGCCGCGACCACCTCCTCCACGCCCTGGGATGGGAGGGCATCGCCGAC
>DAHUZL010000034.1 GCA_027306655.1 Candidatus Dormiibacterota bacterium | reverse complement strand
TAGGCCACGGTGAAGGCTTGGATGATGGCGCTGACGACGGCCATCTGGCTGGCGTGGGTGACCAGCGCGCTCAGCGCGGCGTCGTGCCGGAGCGCCGCCGGATCCGCCCGGTGGAGGAGCCCGATCGGCGCAACCCGCATCGCCGCCCCGTTCCCGCCGGAATCGACACCGGCGACGTCCCACGGGGTGCCACGAGTGAGGGCCTTGGCCGCCCGCGTCGTGGCCTTTCCCTTCCCCCGCCCGATCGGGAGCCACGCCACCACGCGGCGCGCAAGGTCCGCGGGATCCACCCTTCCGGTGGCGAGCAGGCTCTCAGCGACGCACATGCTCAACTGGGTATCGTCCGTCACCGTTCCGATCGGTCCCGATTGCCATCCCCGCCAGGGCCGATAGACGCGGAGGTCGGCAGGGTCGTGCGCCGACGCCGCCGAGCCTCGGCCCTCCCAGGGCCTCCCCAGCGCATCGCCGATGGCCAGACCGAGGAGGGCACCGCGATACTTGGCGCGGTAGTCCACCCCCGGCCGTACGGCCAGACCGACGCGGTCGGCCGGGCCCGGCTCCATGGGTGGCGGAAGCAGGCCTCGCGCCCGGAGTCCCTCGAGCACCGCCGCCGGTCCCGGTGGCCGGGTGACCGACTCAGACACCTCGCCCCTCCTCTCGATCCCTTCATCCACAGCGGCTCTGGTTCAGCCCCGCTCGATTGTGGACGAGTGGGCGACAGATGTTGGTCGCGAGGGGAGCATCAGGCGGTGCCGGCGTGGACGGAGCGCCGGCCTCCACCGGCGGTGGTATGGGACGCCGGCCGGCGTCCGCGCGGTGGGGCCGGGCCCGGGCAGGCGCGACGCTCCTGGCGGTACTGCGCGGTCATCGCCGCTGCCTCGGCGGCGAGCTCAGCCCTGAATGCCTCCGGGGCCACCACCTCGCACGCCTGACCCCAGCCGAGGATCCACGGCCGTACCTCGATCGGCGCGGCGACCGTGAGGCGCATCTCGACCCCGCCGTCGGGGAGGGCCGCCACCCGCTGGGATCGGTGCCAGACGGTCTCGCGGACGCGCCGAGCGACCGCGGGTGCGAACCGGAGGACGACCTCGACCGGGTGATCTGAGGTCCAGATGCCCCAGGCATCGCTGAGCATGGCCCCAAGCGCGACGGTGCGCGGCGTCGTGAATCCCTCCGCGAGGACCTCGACGTCAGCGATCCGCTCCAGCCGAAAGGAGCGCGGCTCTCGAGCCGCCTGGTCATAGGCGACCAGGTAGCAGGAGTGGGCGGACAGGGTGGGTTCGATGAAGAGCGGCCAGACCACACGCTCGGAGGTGTGGTCGGTCGCGTAGGTGATGCGGACCTTCCGGCTCTCGGCCCACGCCCGCGCGAGGGCGGCGAAGACCTTGACCCAGACGCTGTCCTCGACCTTCTCGGCCAGTCCGACTGCGACCGCCAGGACCGGATCGCGCATGGGGTCCGGGAGGACCCCAGCCAGCTTCTCGTAGGCGGTTTGGGCGAATGGGTTGGCCCGATCGGCCGAGCGCCACATCAACCGGGCTCCGATCACCAGCGCCAGAGCCTCCGGGACGGTGAAGTTGACGGGCGGGAGCCAGAAGTCCGGCATGATCGCGTAGCGTCGCCCGACCGTCACGAAGGGGACCCCGAGGTCGGACTCGAGGACCGCCAGGTCGCGCTGGGCCTGCCGTTGCGAGATGCCCATGCGCTCGGCAAGCTCGGCTGAGGTCAGCCCGCGGCGGACCGTCTGGAAGAGGTGGAGCTCCCGAAGCAGGCGGGCGATCCGGTCCTGCTTCTCGAAGGTGAGGCGGGCCACAGCCGGGGATCATGACACCTCCGCCCGAACGCGGCAAGACGCGACCATCAGCTGGCGCGGTCCTCCGGGACGATGCCGCCATGAATTCAATCCAGCGCTTTACGGACCTCCTCGCCGATGGCATCCTGGTGAGCCGGGGAACGACGTTGGGACCGCTCACGCTCTTCCCACTGCGGCATGGGCTCCCCCCGGGGGATCACCTCCTCTACCAGGAGGCGCACGACCGCGGACTGGTTACGGTCGAGGAGTGCTCCGAAGCGGGACGCGTCAGCGAACTCACCGTGACGAATGAGGGGAGCGTGGAGGTGCTCCTGCTCGAGGGGGAGGTGCTGCTGGGGATGAAGCAGACCAGGGTCCTCAACGTGTCCGTCCTCGTTCCCGCGCTGACGACCCTCTCGGTCCCCGTCTCCTGTGTGGAGGCCGGACGCTGGCATCGGACGTCGCGTGCGGCCCTGGGACGGGACCGCCTGAACCTCTCACCGGCCGTCCGCCGCGCCACGGTCGGGTCCGCGATGAGGGCCGCTCGGGCCACAGGCCACTATGCCTCGAACCAGGCGCGAGTCTGGCAAGGGGTCA
>DAHUZL010000019.1 GCA_027306655.1 Candidatus Dormiibacterota bacterium | reverse complement strand
CACCTTCTCGGCGGCGATCACCGCCCTCCTCGCCCGTGGAACCGACCCGCTGACCGCGGTCGGCCGGGCCAAGCGGTACGTGGCCGCCGCGATCGCGGCCGCGCCCGGGCTGGGCGGCGGCCACGGCCCGCTCGAGCACCTTCCCCCGGGCTGGCCCACCCGGTTCGAGCGCGGCGCCGCCGGAGGACGGGCGCGGTGAGGCGGGATGGCGGTCCGGCGTCGGTGCGGCCGGCGGTCGCGGTGGGTCCGGCGGTCGCCGTGTGGCCGGCGGTCGCCGGCGACGGTCCGACGGTGGAGGCGCTGGCGCGCCGCCACGGGGCCTGGCCCCTGCGCGGGCCGGCCGTGGTCGCGGTGGGCGCCGGCGACCGGGTCGTCGGGTACGTCACCCATGGGCCGGCGGACCCGGACGACGGCGCCCGGACGGTGCACGACCCGGTGGCGGACCGGACCGTCCTCACCTCGGCGGACGCCGCGGCGGTGGTCGTGCGCCTGCTCACCGCCGACCCCTCCGGACCCGGGCCGCGCCCGCGATCCCTCCGCTACCGCCAGGCGGCCCCGAGCCCCGAGGCGGCCGAGCCGATCGCGCCCGCGATCCTGCGCGCGGCGGGGTACAGCGTCGGTCCCCGGCGCCTCGAGATGGTGAACCCGCTCACCGCGCCGGAGCCCGATCCGGGCCCGCTCCGGTGGGTCGGCTACCGTCCCGCCCTCGACGGTCGGTTCCAGGGCCTCTACCGGGCCTCGTTCCGGAGCAGCCTCGACCGCTCCTACGCCCGCGCCGCCGGCGACCCCGAGGCGGGATGGGCCGCCGCCCGCCGCGATGCCGGCGCCCACGCGCACCAGCTCTGGTTCCTCGCCCGCGACCCCGGAGGCCAGGACGTCGGCCTCTGCCTGCTCAACGGGCCCGGAGTGTGGGCGACCTTCGTCGTCTTCTACCTCGCGGTGGTGCCGTCCGCCCGGGGACGCGGCCTCGGGCGCCTGCTTGCGGCCGAGGCGGTCCGCCGCGCCGCCGCCGCCGCCGGCCGTCCGCCGCGATGGCCGCTGCGCCTCACCGTGGACCTGGACAACGTCCCCGCGCTCGCCGCCTACCGCGCCGCCGGGTTCCGCCCCCTGGCGAGCCACACCCTCTGGCTGCGCGCGGCCGTCACCAGCTGACCGCGGTCCGGTCGGCGTGGACCGGGTCGCCGCCCACCAGGGTGAGCACCACCCGGGCCAGACCGATCTCCGACCGGGGAGCCTGGACGACGTCGCGATCGAGGACGGCGAGGTCGGCCAGCTTGCCGACCTCGATCGACCCGGTCTCGCCGTCGGCGTGGTTGATGTAGGCGGAGCCCAGGGTGGCGGCGCGCAGCTGCGTCTCCAGGTCCAGGCGCTGCTCGGGCAGGAACGGGGCCACGGGGTCCTGGTCGCCGCGGCTCCCCCCCGGCGGGGGGACGCGATTCACCGCGACGTGGGCGGCGAGCAGGGGATCGGGGCTGGACACGGGCCAGTCGCTCCCGCTGCAGAGGATGGTGCCGAGCCGGTGCAGGCTGGCGAACGGGTACTGCCAGCCGGCCCGCTCCGCGCCCAGGATCGGGAGGGTCATCTCCACCATCTGGGGGTCGCTGGCCGCCCACAGCGGCTGCATGTTGGCGGCGACCCCGAGCTGCTGGAAGCGGGGACGGTCGTCGGGGTGGACCACCTGGATGTGGGCGATGTGGTGGCGGAGGTCCTGTCCGGCCCCGGCCGCCCGGGCGGCCTCCAGCGCGTCCAGGGCCTCGCGCACCCCCCGCTCGCCAATGGCGTGGAAGTGGACCTGGAAGCCCTCCGAGGCGAGCTGGGTGACGTACCCCGGCAGCCGCTCGGGGTCGATGAAGCTCAGCCCGCGCCCGCCACCGGAGTCGTCGGCGTGACCGCAATACGGCTCCAGCACCGCGGCGGTGAGGTTCTCGCAGATCCCGTCCTGCATGATCTTCACCGTCGGGCAGCGGAAGCGCCCCGACCCCGACCCGTCTCGGCGCTGCCGGAACAGGTCCATCTGCTCCGGACCGAGGCGGCGGTCCCACCAGAGCGCCCCCACCACCCGGGCGGTCAGCTCGCCCGTCTCGGCGGCGGCGCGGTAGACCGCGAAGGTGTCCTGGAGCCCGTCGTAAGCGCCCACGATGGCGTCCTGCCAGCCGGTGATCCCGAACGCGTGCAGGTAGCGCTGGGCCTCGCGGAGACCCTCCCGCAACTCGGCCGGCGTCGCCTGCGGCACCTGCCGGGCCACCAGCGCCATCGCGCCCTCCTGGAGGGTGCCGGTGGGGGACCCGTCGGGGTCCCGCTCGATGCGCCCGTCGGGTGGGTCCGGGGTGGCGGCGGTGACCCCCGCCCGCTCCAGCGCCCGCGAGTTGACCCAGGCGCCGTGATGGTCTCGATTGACGAGGAAGACGGGGCGGTCCGGGACCAGCTCGTCGAGGAGCTGGCGTCGCGGGATGCCGCCGGGGAACGCCGGGATGGCCCAGCCGTCCCCGGTGATCCAGGGGAGGTCGGGGTGCTCGCGCGCGTACCGCTCGATCAGCCGGACGTACCCCGCCACGTCGGTGGCGTCGCTGAGGTCGCACCGCAGCCGGGCGAGACCGCCGCCGACCGCGTGGATGTGGGAATCCTGGAAGCCGGGCAGCAGTGACCGACCGCCGAGCTCCACCACCTGGGTCCCCGTCCCCGCCAGCCGGCGCAGCTCGCCGTCGGTTCCCACGGCGGTGATCCGCCCTGCCCGGACCGCGACCGCCTCAGCCCGGCGGCCCTGGGGGTCCATGGTGCAGACCCCGCCCCCGACGAACAGCCAGTCCGCCGGTCCCACGCCCTGGGTCACGGCCGGCCCCCGGGGTGGGCGGGGTCGCCCCCGCCCGACCCGGTCACTTGGTCAGGTACCACTGCTCCGGGTAGATCTCCTGGAGCGAGCTCTGCGGGCTCCAGCCGTGGAGGTGGTTGCTGATGACGGACACCTGCAGGTCGGGGACCGGCATCCACATCACCGGCAGTTGGACGGCGAGGTAGTTCTCGTACGCGTAGAGGGCGGCCAGCGAACTCTGCGTGTGCGTCGCCAGGATCAGTCGGTTGGCGGTGGGGCTGGTGTAGCCACCCCCCCAGTAGTTGCCGGTTCCGAAGATCTGGCCGCCGGTGGGGAAGTCGGACGGGGGACCGAAGTTCCAGGTGGCGCCCTCGCCGCTGAAGTAGACGAGGTCCCAGTTGCACTGCGGCGACGACGGGCAGAGGGTGTTGAGGGCGTAGAGCCCGTTGACGGAGTGCGAGGCCAGGTTGAGCTGGACCCCCGCCTGGGAGGCGGCCGACCGGAGCGTCTCCACCTCCTCCAGGGTGGCCTCGGTGCCGGCGCCGTAGAGGAAGCGCAGGCTCAGCTTCTGGCCGCGGGCGACGCCGGGGCCGCACTCGCCGGGGCCGCTGCCCGCGCGGGCGCAGCTGTCGGTGCCATTGGGATGGATCGACCAGCCGTTGTGCTTCAGGATCGCGATCGCGTCCTTGATGCTGTACGGGTAGGGGTTGCGGCGCTCGGAGCTGTTGGCCAGGTTGGACCCGGGCAGGGCCGGCACCGGCCCGTAGTCGGGGGTCCCGTAGCCGGCGAGGAAGGTCTTGATGTACGCGGGCTGGTCCACCAGGTGCTGCAGCGCCTGGCGGATGTAGAGCTGGTTCAGCATCGCCTTGGTGGCGGGGCTCGTGTGATTGGTCTCGGCGTAGTTGATCGCGACCCAGTGCCAGGGGGCGATGGTGTAGCCACGGCTCTTGAAATAGCTGACCTGATTGATGTCCGTGTAGGGGAGGTACCCGTAGCTGAGCTCGCCGGCGCGGAGCGCGTCCATCTCGGCCGCCTCGCTGGTGAACGTCACCAGCTTGAACTCGGCCAGCCGGGGCTTGATCGGTCCCGAGTAGCGGCGATTGGGGACGAAGGTGGTGTCGGCGGTGGTGGGGTCGAACTGCTTCAGCGCCCAGGGTCCGTCCTCCACCTTCCACAGGGGGTTGGTCTGGTACGTCTGGGCCGCTCCCGCTTGCTGGGCGAGGAAGTTGTAGACCGCCTTCGCTCCCTGCGGGGTGAGGTCGTAGTTGCCGACCGGACCCGCGGCTGAGGTGCGGTCCCACACGCGCTGGGGGAGCGGGATGAGGTCGGTGAGCTGATTGGCCTGGAGCCAGAGATGGCTGTAGGCACGATTGAACGTGAGGCTGAACTTGGTGGAGCTGATCCAGTCGGCCGAGACCAGGTTGTCCGGGAAGTTGCCGGGGTGGTAGGGGCCCCACAGCGTCTTGGCGGCACGGATGAGGTTGAAATCGAACTCGACGTCACGCGTGGTCACCGGCTGCCCGTTGGACCACAGATAGTGCTTGAGCGTGATGGTGACGGTCCGTCCGCCGTTGGAGTAGACGGGCGGATCGGCCAGGCTGAGACTGGGGTTGGCGATGTCGGCGGCACCGCTGCCGTAGGCGTACAGCGGCCGGTACATCTGCAGGTCGAAGTCGGCGACCACGTCGAAGTAGTAGTTGGTCGGGGTGTAGAGCGGGAAGATCCACTTGGGCGTGAAGCCGGGGACCACCGCAAACGTGGCGATCCCCCCCCGCACCGCGTTCCCCGCCGGGCGCGCCGCGATGGCGCTCCCGCCGCAGGCCGCGAGCACCGCCGTCAGCGCCACCGCCCCGGCCGCGAGGCGCGCCGCCCGCCACCCGGTCCAGCTTCTCATCCCACCGACCTCCCCGGTACCCGCCGGTACCCGCTCTGGGCGACCCTCCCGCACATCTGCAGGCTCTGCCGCACAGTATGGAGCCCTCCCCGGGTCTGTCAAGCGCGCCCCGGCCCCGCCCGCGGCGCTGGACGGGACGGCTCCCGTACGATGACCGGCCAGCACCGGCCGCCGGTGCGGCACCGCCGGGCCACGCCGGCGGCCGCGGAGGTATCGAACGGAGAACGCACCGGTCATCTCACTGCTCACCGACTTCGGACTCAGCGATGCCTCGGTCGGCGCCTGCCGCGGCGTGCTGGCCGCGATCGCGCCGTCCGTCCCGGTGGCCGACATCAGCCACCTCGTCCCCGGCTTCGACATCGACCGCGGGGCCCGCATGCTGGAGGCAGCCCTCCCCTACTACCCGGCCGGCAGCGTCCACATGGGGGTGGTGGACCCCGGGGTGGGCACCGACCGCCGGGGCATCGCGCTGCGCGCGGCTCGCGGGGACCACTGTGTCGGTCCCGACAACGGTCTGCTGATCGGGGCCGCCGAGCTCCTCGGCGGAGTCACCGAGGTGGTGGAGCTGCAGAGCCCCGCGCACCGGCTCCACCCCACCTCACGCACCTTTCACGGACGAGACATCTTTGCCCCCGCCGCCGCCCACCTGGCCATCGGCCTGGAGTTGGACCGCCTGGGCCGGCGGATCGACCCGGCCACCCTGGTCCGCCTCCCACGCACCGGCCCCGAGGTCGACGTGGGGACGATCCGCGCCGCGGTCGCCAGCATCAACGCCTACGGCACCTGCCAGTTCGACGTGGTCGACGCCGACTGGGAGCGGGCGGGGTTCGCCGGGCGCTCCCCGATCGTGGTGGAGGTCAGCGGGGGACGGTGGACCGTTCCCCACGTCCTCACCTTCGGCGAGACCGTGGCTGACGAGCCCCTGCTCTTCGAGGATTCGAGCGGCCGGCTGAGCCTCGCCGTCAACCTGGGCTCGGCCGCCCTGCGGTTCGGCCTCAGGGTCGGGAGCTGGGTCCGCTTCCGCACCGGGGAGGGCGGGGCGACGGCCTGACCCGGCTGGGCGGCCCTGACGCTCCCCGGCGTGCCCGGCGCCGGCCGCGGTCTACACTGAGGTGGGAAGGGCCGGGGTCGGGCCGTGCCCGGCCGGGCCGGCGCCGGGTCCCGCCCCGATGCGGGAGCGTGAGGTGCGAGGCATGGGCAGGAACAGCCGACGATCGGCCGGCCGGTTCGGAGGCACGGCGTCGCAGCTCGCCGACCTGGTGGGGCCGCGGCTCCGCGCCGCCTCAGACACCCTGGGACCGGTGCTGGACACCGCCCGCCAGCAGCTGCCCCCGCTCGCGGAGGCGGTGGGGGGCCGCCTCGCGGCCAACGTCCAGCCCATCGCCGAGAGCGCCCGCGAGCGCGTCGAGGACGTGATCGGCCAGGCCCGGGAGCGCTCCGGGGCGATCGCGGAGCAGGTGGTGCAGGCCGCCTACGAGGTGAGCAAGTCGCTGCCGCCGGACGCGCGCCGGATGGTCGAGCACTCGCTCCGCAAGACCGGGGTCGAGCCGCCCCGCCCGCCGCGGCGGAGGCACCGGCGGCGCTGGCTGACCGCCGCCGTGCTGGCGGGGGCGGGGGTGGCGTTCCTCTTCTCGGGGACGCTGCAGGACAAGGTCTACGACGTCATCGACCGTCTCCAGGGACGCACCGAGGACGAGGACGACGAGGAGTGGACCACCGGGCCGCTGGCGCCGCCCGTGAGGGCCGAGGATCCCGACGCCGGGCCCGCGACCACGGACGGCGCCGAGGGCCCGGACACCTCCGCCTGATCCCGCCGCCGCCCGCGTGAGCGCCGCCGGGCTGGGCCGGGGCCTGCCGGCCCACCGCGGCCTCGGCGACGTGGGGCCGCTCCTCGCGGTGCTCGCCGGCGCGGCGCTGGCGCTGCTCGGGCCGCGCCTCTTCGGCGACCCCCAGAGCGCGGACCCGGATGCCTGGCGGCTCACCGCCTACTTCGGCGCGCTGTGGATCTGTGCGCTGGCGGTGCCCCGGCTCCGCCCCACCGCCCCGCTCGCGTACGCGTTCACGACGCTCGCGCTCCCCTACTCGATCTGGATCATGCTGCTGGGCTGGTCGGCCTCCCTGCCCGGAGTTCTCGGCGGCGCCGACAGTCTCGGGCGCACCGCGGCCGCCGGAGTGGCCGAGCTGCTGGTGGTGCTGGTGATGGCGGCCGCCTACCGATGGCGCTGCCCCGCGCCGGCGCCCGACCTGCGACTCCTCCGGCTGCCGGACCTTCGGGTGGTCCTGGCCGCGGGGCTGGGGTCCGTCGTATTCCTGGCGGCCGCCTTCCTCCTCCCCGCCCCCCTGCTGGGCCGGGAGGGGGTGCCCCTGCTCGCGCTGGCGCCCCCGAACGTGTTCGCCTACCTCGTCGCCAACGCCGCCAACGCCGCCGCCCAGGAGGTGCAGTTCCGGGGCGTCCTGATGGCGGAGCTCGAGCGGGCCCACCCCGCCGTGGTGGCCATCGCGCTGCAGGCGGTGGTCTTCGGGGTGGCCCACGTGGCGGTCCAGTACGCCGGCCCCAGCGCGGCGTTCATCCCGATCGTGACCGGCCTCGGCCTGGTCTGGGGCTGGCTCACCCGCTGGACGGATTCCCTCTGGCCCGCGATCGTCATCCACATCGTCGCCGACCTCTTCATCACGGTCGCCATCCTGGGCGGCCTCTACGGCCTGTGACGGGGCGATGCGCGCGAGCGGCGGCGGCGGCGCTGATCGTGCTCGCCCCCCTCGCCGCGACGATCACCGCGGCGGCGCACCCAGAGGCGGCGGCCGGCGGCGATGCCTGGTGGCGGCCCGGCCCGCGGCTGGCGGCGATCGCGATCGCCACCACCGCCGCGCCGTCGACGCTCGTGGCCACCCGGAGCGCGACGTTCTGGGTCGATCCCGAGGCCGACCGGGTGGCGCCGACCGGCCTCCCGGCACCCGCCACCGCGGTGGCGGTGACCGCGTCGGGCGCCGGCGTGGCCGCCCTCACCGACGGGACCGTCCGGCTCGTGGCCGGGGGGCAGGGCGGCGCCACCCTGGCCACGCTGGCAAGTCCGGTGCGCGCCCTCGCCGCGGCCGGGCCCGCCACCCACCCGCTGGTGCTGGCCGCCACCGGAAGCGGCCTCTGGCTCCTGCGCGCGCATCGCCTGGCGCTGCGCCTGGTCCGGGGCGCGGCCACCGCAGTGGTGGCGCCCACCGCCCCCGGCCTGCCCTGGTGGGCGCTGGTCGCGGGGAGGCTGTACGGGTCGCGGGACGGAATCGGGTGGGCCGAGGCCTTCCAGATCCCGCCGCTCCCGCCGGCGACCCGGGTGCTTGCCGAGCTCGGCGACGGCACCCTGATCGCGGCAGAGCCCAACGGCCTGGTGGTCGCGTCGGCCGGTCGGGGGCTCGCCCCCGACCTCCAGGTCCTGCCCGCCGGCGGCTTCGCCGGGGTCCCGGCGCCGACCGGCCTGGCCGCGGTCGGCCCCACCTCGGCGTACCTCGCCACCCGCGGGTTCGCGGCCCTGCTCACCCCCGACGACGGCTACGACTGGTACCGAGCCGCCCCGTCCGAGCTCCCGGCCACCCTCGGCGCGATCGCCAGCGTGGGACCGGTAACGGCCCCGGCGCGCCCCCACGGGGACGTGGTCGCGGCCGGTCCCGGCCGCCTCTTCCTCCACCGCCTCCAGACCCTGCCCGGCCCGCCCGTCTACACGGGCGGCACCGCCTGGCTGGAGCTGGCCGGGATCGCCGCGACCACCGTGGCGGCGATCCTGATCGGCCTCACCGGCCTCGCCGTCCTGGGGCGGCGGCACGGCCGCCGGCGGCTCGGCCGACCCGTATGATCGGGGCCGACGGAGCGAGGCGGCCCAGATCCGCCGGCCCCGACCCCTTGGGGAGTCTGCCGTGAAGGCGGTGGTGATGGCGGGGGGCGAGGGCAGCCGGCTGCGCCCGCTCACCAGCCGCCGGCCCAAGCCGCTCGTGCCCGTGCTCGGGCGGCCCTGCATGGAGCACATCCTCCGGCTGCTGCGCCGCCACGGGATCACCGAGGTGGTGGTCACCCTCCAGTACCTGGGCGCCGAGATCCGCAACTACTTCGGCGACGGGCAGGAGCTGGGGATGGAGATCGAGTACGCGGTCGAGGACCGGCCGCTGGGCACCGCCGGCAGCGTCCGCAACGCGGCGGACCTCCTCGACGACACCTTCGTCGTCATCAGCGGCGACGCCCTCACCGACATCGACCTCACCGCCTGCGTCGACCTTCACCGCGACCGCGGCGCTCGGGCCACGATCGTGCTGGCGCGAGTGCCCTCGCCCCTCGAGTACGGGGTGGTCATCACCGATCCCGCCGGTCGGATCCAGCGCTTCCTGGAGAAGCCGTCCTGGGGTGAGGTGTTCAGCGATCAGGTCAACACCGGGATCTACGTGGTCGAACGCGACGTCCTCGACACGATTCCGCCTGGGACCAACGTCGACTGGTCCCAGGACGTCTTCCCGGCGATGCTCCAGCGCCGCGAATCGCTCCACGGCACCATCGGCGTCGGCTACTGGTGCGACATCGGCAACGTGGCGTCCTATCTGCAGGCCAACTGGGACGCGCTCGAGGGGCGGGCGGTGTGCGAGGTGGATGGGGTCCGCCGCGATGACGGCGTCTGGATCGCCGCCGGCGCGGAGGTCGACCCCTCCGCCCAGGTGGTGGGCCCGGCGTTCATCGGGCGGGAGGCGATGGTGCGCGGTCACGCGTTCCTCAACGGACCGGTGGTGGTCGATCGCCACGTGGTCGTCGACGTGGGCGCCAAGGTGAGCAGCAGCGTTCTCTGGCCCCACGCCTACATCGGCGAGCGGGCGCGCCTGCGGCAGACGGTGGTGTGCGGCGGAGCCACCCTGAAATCCCTGGTCCTGCTCGAGGAGGGTACCGTCATCGGCGACGGCTGCACCATCGGCGCCGGCGCGGTGATCGCGCCCAACGTGCGCATCTGGCCGCACAAGGAGATCGAGCCGGGGGCGTCGGTCAACGAGTCGGTGATCTGGGCCGGCACCTGGCGCTCCAGCCTCTTCACCTCCTACGGGATCACCGGACTCAACAACGTCGAGCTCACCCCCGAATGGTGCGCCCGGCTGGGAGCGGCCTGGGCCGCCGGCCATCCCAAGGGAAGCGACCTCGCGATCTGCCGGGACCGCCGCCCCAGCTCACGGATGATCAAGCGGGCCATGATCGCGGGGATGCTGTCGGCGGGGGCCCGGGTGCTCGATCTCTCCGAGCTGCCGATCCCGGTCACCTGCCATCTCGCCCGCGAGTCGGCCGTCGCCGGCGCCGTCCACGTGCTCACCTCGCCGCTGGATCCGCGCTCCGCCGACATCCGCATCTTCGATGAGCGGGGGCTGCCGATCGACCGCCGCGCCGAGCGACGGCTCGAGAACATCTTCTTTCGGGAGGACTTCCGCCGGGTGGTGCCCGACGAGATCGAGCCGATCGCGTATGCGGACTGGGCGCTCGACGCCTATGCGGCCCACGTGCTGTCGGGCATCGAGGTCGAGCTGGTGCGGGCCGCCCGGCCCAAGGTCCTGGTCGACTACGACTTCAGCAGCGCGTCGGTGGTCCTGCCGCGATTGCTGCAGGCGGTCGGCGCGGAGGTGATCCCACTGCACACGGGCTTCGACGAGGGTCCCCGTGCGGGACGCGGACCGGATCAGTTCCAGGAGCAGCTGGCCCAGTCGGCGCTGATCTCCCGCACCGTGGGGGCGGCCCTGGGGGTCGTGGTCGACGCCGCGGCGCAGCGCCTACGGCTGATCGACGACCGCGGCGAGCCGATCGACCACGACGAGGCCCTGGCGGTGATGACATGGCTGGCGCTCACCACCACTCCCGGCGGGACCGTGGTGGTGCCCGCCTCGGCGCCGCGCCCAATCGGCGTCGTCGCCGCCGGGTTGGGGGGACGGGTGGTGGTCACCAAGGTCGACCCGCCCTCGGTGCTGCGGGCCTCGGTCCGGGCCGATGCCGTCCTCGGCGGCGACGGCAATGGCGGGTATGCCTGGGCGCGCCACCTCGCCACCTTCGACGCCATCTTCACGGTGCTGGAGCTGCTCGCCCTCTGCACCCGAGCGGGACGCTCGCTCAGCTCGATCCGGGCGGAGCTGCCGCGGGGGGCACACCTCCGCCACGACGAGTTCTGCCCCTGGGAGGCGAAGGGTCGGGTGATGCGGGTGCTGCTGGACCGCCACCGGGGGGGGCGGCCCGACCTCACCGACGGCCTGAAGCTCCCCGTCGACGGGGGGTGGGTACTGGTCCTGCCCGACCCCGACCGTCCCGAGTATCACGTGATCGCCTCCGTCGACGACCCGGCCACCGCGGAGCAGGTGGTGGGCCACTACGCCGCCGAGGTGCGGGCCGCGATCGCGGACGACCGGGGCGAGCTCCGATGATCGCGAGGATCCGTGCATGGGCGCTGGCACCGCCCGCTCCGGCCGGCCGAGGGCGGCCCCGGGGCGGGTATACTCCTGGGCCGGCGGTCACGGCCGCCGGCGGCTGAGGCCAGGCCGCCGCCGGCCGGGCGGGAGTAGCTCAGTTGGTAGAGCGTCTGCTTCCCAAGCAGAAGGTCGCGGGTTCGAGACCCGTCTCCCGCTCCCCAGAGCCAGTTCGAGTTCACTTACAGCATCTGCTCCGTCCCGCGTCTCCCCGATGGTCCGCGACGTCGGTTGCCGGGCCGGGCTGCGCCCGTCCGTCCACCCCCACCTGCTGCGCCTTCCGGGATGACCGAGATGATCCGGAGGGGGATGAACCCGATCCAGCTCCGGCACATCGCCGGGCGTCCGAGCAGGTCATCGCCCCCACTGCACCCACCTGACGCAGGACGATGCCTACGATGCGATGATGCAGGGGCTGGTGCGGTCGTGACGGACGGTCGGGTGGAGACCCTGCTGCCCGGGGCACAGGTCCGCGTCCCCGGCCCCGGCGGCCTCGCCTGTTGGTCCGGGTCCACCCTTGCGCTGCTCGGCCCGGAGGAGCACTCGGCCCCGCGGTCGCTGGTCGATGAGCTCCACCTGGCGTGCCCGATCGGGGCCGCCGGCCGGCGCCGAGAGCTGGAGGAGGAGCGTGGCGCCACGGGGATCGGGGGCGAACCAGCCTGCTGGGCGGCCGCCAGAGCCTCGGCCCAGATCCGGCCCGACGGCAATCGGGAGCGGACCATGCTGTTTGGCCTGAAGCGGAGCCAGGAGCAACCGGTGATGGCTGCCGCCCGGTCATCGCTGACGGTCGAGAAGCTCGGCCTGGGCCTGCCGGGGCCGTGAAGACGCTCGCCGGTGGCCGACCGGCCCTGCGGCCGCCGCCGTCGCTCGCGGATCTGCGGTCCAGGCGTGCCGAAATCCTCGCCGTCTGCGCCGCCAGTGGGGCAAGCAATGTGAGGGTGTTCGGGTCGGTGGCGCGAGGGACCGCGGCCGAGGGCAGCGACCTCGACCTATGGGTCGACCTGGAACCGGGCCGCAGCCTCTTCGACCTGGGGCGAGTGCTCACCGAACTGGAGACCCTCCTCGGATGCCCCGTTGATGTGATGACCGCAGTCAGACCACGAATCCGCGACCGAGTGCAGGCGGAGGCAGTTCCGCTGTGAGCGGGGACGGCGACTGCCCCCATGACATCCTCGACTGGGTGGAGGTCGGGCCGGACTTGGGGGCAGCGACGGTCGCGGTCCGGGCGGACGTCGAGGTTGACCACGTCGTGGCCATGCTCGCCCTCATCGCTCACGCAGGCGCGACCGAGCTCGTCGCGCCCTCCAGCCAACGCCCCCTCATGGCTGCCGCTATTCCCGATTGGCGGGGTCCTGACGATAGAAGTCGCGGAAGACCGCGTACAGGTGCGGCATCTCCGCCTGCAGCGCGAGGGGGAGGCTGAAGAAGACCTCGGTCACCACCGCGAAGAACTCGCCGGGATTCTCGGCCGCGTAGGGGTCCAGGAGCTCCCCTCCTTCGCCGCGGCGGATGCGCTCGTACTCCGCCTGGCACACCTCGACCCAGCGCCGGTACTCCTCCTTGGACCCGAGGGGTGGGGTGCCGTCAACCGAGCCGCCCAGCATGTCCAGCTTGTGGGCGAACTCGTGATACACGACGTTGCGGCCCCGCTCCGGGTACCGGGCGCCGCGGCGGGCCGCGTCCCAGGCGATGAGCACCGGCCCGTCGTAGTGCGCCTGACCGATGACCCACTCGCGGTCGCTGGTGTATAGGCCTTCGCCAACGGGCCGGTCGCCCGCGAGGGTGACCGTGGACGGTGCGACGATGATCGAGGTCACCCGGTGGTAGTAGTCGTAGTCGAGGCCGAGGACGATGAGGGACGCCATGGCGGCGATGAGGACCCGCATCTCGTCGGTGAGCGTGAACCCGTGAGTGGCCTCCCAGTACTTGTCGACGAGGATGACACGGATGACGTCCTCGAGCTGCCGGCGCTCGTCGCCGTCGAGCGTGCGCCAATGCGCGAAGCTCTGCATGAGGAGCTCGCGCCATGCATCGGGGAATGGTCGACCCAGCGCTCGACGTCGGCGGCCCGGATGGGTTAGCGGCATCGCTGCCATTGTGGCGCGCCGCGAGCAGGCTGGCGGACCTCCTGCCTCGGTGACCCCACTCGTGACGCCGTCACCGACGTCGGCCTCGCGGGTTCCGCGCGAGCAGATTGTGCCCGGCGATCGCCTGGTCGACGGCATCGTGATCGGGCCGGTAGCAGTTCGCCTGGCAAATGGATCGGGAAGGTGGATTCCCGACGGACGTGCAGAGGACCTCCGTGGACACCTCTTCGCTCATAGCGGCGGCCGTCGCGGCAGCCGTGGCCTCCCCTACGCCGTGACCATGGTGCGCTGAGCGGGGATCTGCTTGCTCCACTGAGCTCGCCGCTGGTCCAGCACCGTGCAATCGCTTCCCCTAGCGGCTACCGCAGACCGAGGCCCGTCCGGCCGTCGAGGAGCTCGCGCGCTATGTCCAGGTGGCCGGAGTGGCATGCTGTCTCTTCTATCATGTGGAGCACAATCTCGCGCACGTCGCTCGGCTGGTCCGTGTCTGGGCCACCGTGCCTCCCCTTGGGCGCAGCCCCGAGCGAGACCGTACCCAGAACCTCATCCGAGCGCCCGCACTGGTCGCGGTAGTAAGCCAGGATCTGGGCAACAGGACGGTTGCACACGAAAGCCGCGTTCGGATCATAGGGCGGGCGGCCCTCATCCCACGGGAGTTCGTGTGACATCCCGGCGACCACCTGCTGGAACCAGTGGCCCTCGGCATCACCAAGATGCTCGACAAGTCCGGCAATCGTCCACCCGGAGGGAACGACGGAACGATACCAGTCTCGCTCCTCGAGGCCCGCCAGTATGGCAAGGACCGAGTTGCGCTGATACGTGAGACAGTCGAACAGGGCCTGTCGATCTTCGTCGACTTCAACGGGTACGGTGTTGTCCTTCACGCTCATCTTCCCGTGGGTTCAGGGGGGCCGATCTCCCTTATACTCCTATACACGCTGAGTGGGCTCCCGCGTCATCGGTCTAAGGATTCCGGGCCCTCCTGCTGCGGCCGTGGGCGAATAGCCGAACGGGAGGGACCAGGACCTCCGCCGCGACCTCGAAGTGGGAAGACCTCCGGCGGCAGACGTCGCTGCCTCAGTCGTGGGCCCTGACTACGTCTCGACGATCGTGGGTGATCCAGGGATGGGCCCCCGTCGGTGGCGGCGTCGAGCGCGATCACGCCGGTGTGCACGGCCCAGGCATCCCTGCCCCCCAGATGGCGATGACTCGGTCATCGGCCGGCGCGCTCGCCTTCGTCGGGGGCACGCTTTCCCTGTCGTGCACGGGCGCCGCGCGAACGCCGGCTGGATGGGCAGCAAGACTACCCGCGAAAGAGGACCTCGCGGTGCCACTCCAGATACTCGGGGGCGGGGCTCTCCGCACGGTCTCGCGGGGATCGCAGTTCAAGTCCCGCCAGCGAGTAGTAGTCGCGGCCGTTCTTCCAGTCGTTCCGAAGCTGCCTGCTCACCAGGAGGCGGTGGGTCGGCGGGTCGACCCCCAGATAGCCACGATCGAAGAGCGTGTGCAGGTCCGAGCGGAGGAGGAGCCCATTGCGGATGTCGTGCGGTCCCTCCTGCGTCGCCGGCCGGATGTGACAGGCATCCAGCACTGGAAGGACCCGCTCGCCGGTGACCGCGCAGCGGCGATCGTAGACGTCGGTCACGAGCGCTCGGAACGCGCGCTGACCGAGCCGACGCATGGCCGTGACCTCCTGGAACTCCACCGGGTCCGCGGCCGGGCCAAGCCCGGCCGCCAGCTCGACCGTGGTGGAGCGCACTCGCTCCTCGAGTGACTCCCAGAGCACGCGTCCGATGCCAACAGCCGCGTCGTAGCCCTTTCCCCGGACTATGTTTCGGGACCAGTCGGGCGGCTCCGCGATCCAAGCGTCCTTGGGGAAGAAGACAGGGTTCCGGAGCAGGACGCACCCTACCTGGTCCCGCTCAGCCACGACTGGACCGCGGCGGTACCGGGCAATCCGCGCAGTCAGCTCAGGCAGTGACGACGCCCCGTTCGCCTCCCCGAAGGTGGCCCAGGCCCCGATCAGCGGCAGCCGGCAGAAGCCCTGATACCATGCCACGCCCGCGATCCGGGATCGCGGGGCGTGGAGTTTGAAGGCGAACAGCTCGCCGGGTTCGAGAGCCTTGAAGCCTGTCGCTGCAGACGGGGACCAGAAATTCACCTCGTCAAATTCAGGCCGGTCCCGGAGGAAGCTGAACCAGTCCCAGTCGGTGAGGGCCGCGAACAGCCGCATCGGCGAGACCGTCAGAGCCTCGACAGCCTGGGCGACGGCGTCGGATTCTGGCCAGGGGTTGTCGCCGTCCCGACCCGTGGGGGCCGGAGGAGCTGAGACTCCATGCCGAGGGCAGCTCGGTTGAGACGCGACCGCGCTTGATCCGCCGTCAGCACGAGACACCCAAACCGGCGGGCCAGTGCCAGGTGCGCGCGGTCACCGAACGAGAGCCCCGGCCCGAGCGCGACGAGGTCGCCGCAGTGGACCGTGCCAACAGCGGTGAATGGCTCCCACGCCACGGAAGCCGGGGGGCCGTGTCCCCCGTCACCAAGATGGGCATCCCGCCTGAGTCTACGGCCTGATCGGCGATCGCCGTGTCGACCGTGTCCGCTCTGGGCGCACCCTGGAGATGGGCCAGGACGACAGAGGCGTCGAGGACGACGGACACGGCACGGTCAGTATGCCTGGGCGCGAAGGAGGGTGGTCCGGGCCGAGCCCTTTGCGATAGCGTCGCCACGTGCCGCCGCCGCCTCGATGGCGGCCTCGGCCTCGCGATCCCGTCCGGGATCTGGGACCAGATCACGGTCATCGACCGCCGACCACCAGGTTTGGCGCCGGCGGCGGAGGCTCGCCACCGGACCCTCACATCCCGGGGGCCACGTCCCGCGCCGTGAAGGCCGGGATCGCCTCGGTGCGGCGGAGGCCGGTTCCGCCCCGGGACACCGCGACGGAGCCGGCCCCTCGGGGGGCCGGCTCCCGGGCGTCACGCGCCCATCTGGACCGGAAGGGCCGTCCCGGTCTCGAGCAGGGTCTTCAGGTCGCTGAGGACCCAGGGGAAGCCGCCGCCGGC
>DAHUZL010000017.1 GCA_027306655.1 Candidatus Dormiibacterota bacterium | reverse complement strand
CGGCCGGGCGGCCGGCGCCCGGCCCCGGGCGCGCTCCCACCGGGCGCTGAGACGATGGCGGCCGCGGCCCGGGCGGCGGCGCCGATCGCACCTCCCCTCGCCTCCCTCGGCGCGGGTCAGCGGCTGGACGCCGCCGTCACCCAGATCGTGCGCTGGGCGACGCGGCACGACGTCCGCACCGAGGTGATGCGGCGGGCGCGCTGCGAGCTGCCCGGGTCGGCCGTGTGGGTGCTGGCGCGGGTCGCCGTCAGCGGCCCGGTCCACCCCTCCGAGCTGGCCGCCTTCCATCAGGTCGACGCGTCGACCATCACCCCGCGGCTGCAGCGGCTTGAACGCGAGGGCCTGGTGCGCCGAGAGCCGGACCCGCGGGACCGGCGGGCGGCCCTGGTGCGGATGACCCCGGCCGGGACCCGGCTGCTGGCCCGTCTCCACGGCGCCCGGCAGACCCTGCTGGAGGACCTCCTCCAGGACTGGTCCGCGGAGCGTCGGGCGGAGGTGACGGCGGCGGTGGAGGAGCTGGCGGACCGGCTCCGGTAGGCGGCGGGCCCGGCGGATGCCGCGGCCGCCGACGCGTCACGGGTCGCGGAAGATGGTGTGCCCGCCGAGGCGCCGCCACCTCACGGCCGGCTCCCCGCCGGCGTCGATCCATTCGAAGGTCGCCCGACCATCGGGTCCGGCGAAGGACCAGGTCATCTCCCACACACCCGGAGCCGACGTCATGGGCCGGACCCGAAGGGAGTCAGGCCAGCCCGCGCGCGGGTCGCGCCGATAGGCGACCGCGGCGGCGTGGAACCGACGGACGGCGCCGCGGAACCGGGCCTGCTCGCCGGGGACGAGACGCTGCCAGTCGGCCTTGAACCGATCGGTCCGCTCGAACTTCACCAAGTCCTCACGCCGCTCCTCCCGGTCCTTCAGGACCGGGAGGAGCGGCGTACCTCCGTGGGTGGTGGCGTAGCCGTCAGCCCGTTGGAGTCGGCGGCAGTGCTTCCAATGGATACCATCGGCGGTGCCGACGCGAAAGGAGCCGGTCGAGCGGACGGCGACCCGACCGGTGTGGACGCCAGCCTGCTTGCCGGCAGGGACCGTGGCACAGACGAGGTCGCCGGTGATGAACCCGTGGACGGCCTTGGTCCGCGGCAGGGCCAAGCGGGGGAAGCCGAAGGCATCGGGCCGGGTGCGCTGGTGAGTACCCCGACCGGTGGCGATGGTCACCAGGGGGGCAAGGCCCCAGCCCTCGAGGCCGGCGAGGCCGCCGCAGGCGGCGGCGTCGGCGACGTGGGACTTGGCGACGGCGAGTCGGGAGCGGTTCCACTTAATGCGGCCGCCGGACCAGCACGCCACGGGCAGTCCCCGGGCTTCGAGTCGCCTCTTGACGGCCCAGCGGGTGGAGTTGACGGCGGCCGCGTCGCGGAGCGGAGCCTTCGCCTGCGTCAGCACCCGCGCCAGACGCCGCGGGTCGTGGGCGAGGAAGGCCTCGACGGCCTGGGAACCCTTGGCCTGGTTGCAGGGCACACAGGCGAGGGTGAGGTTCGAGACCCGGTCCGAGCCGCCACGGGACCGGGACACGATATGGTCGAGGTTGAGCGGGACGTTCTCGGTGTCGCAGTAGGCGCACTGCCGACCCCACTTCTGGAGCAGGTACTCACGCAGCTCGAATCCGAACAGGGTGCCGTGCTGATAGGCGACCCCGGTGATCTCGGGGGTCTCCATCTGCTGGAGATCGAAGCGCACCAGCTCGAGGTCCACGCCTCCGACCGGAGCCCACCCCGCGAGACGGCGCGTCCACGTCTCGATGTGCTGGACCCGGGAGAAAAGGCTCGGTGCCAGCCAACCGGGCTTCCGCGTGCGGTTGTCGAACCGTGGGGCCCGGTAGCGAAGATTGGCGGAGCGACGGCGGCGGCGGTACGCGGCCCGCTGGCCCAGCCGTTTGTGAATGAGGGCGGAGCGGTGGTGGAGTTCGAGGCCAACGAGGACGTGTCGCCAGTCGCCGCTGGCTGTCCGTTCGAGCCGGAACAGCGCGAGCCCGGTCGCCTTGGAACCTGGGTCGATGCCAAGCCCCACGCGTTGGGTCGCCGTCGCCTCGCGGTCCACGAGCCGGATCACGAACGGGGCGAGCCGATGGACCCGGGCCCGGTGTCGGCGGAGCAGCTGCCGGGCCCGGGCGGGGTGGCAGGGCATGCAGGGGCGGCCGTGCCGATCGAGCACGAACACCCAGGCGGGTGACGGGCTACCCCGTCCGGCGTCCTTGCCCGGGGCGAGCCCCGGTTGGGGAGTGACGCAGCTCGAGCTGAGGAACGCTCGAGCTATCTCCTCTCGACCGAGTTGCACGCCGGGTGCCGGCAGGTGCCGGCGCTCGCGCCCCGTTTCGTCCCGACCCCGCGGGGTGTCTGCTGGCGCGAGTTCCAGGGTCCGGGGCTGAGGAAGCACCCCGGAGTGGGTCCGCTCGCCTACGTGCAACGGTGTCACCGTGTCGGTCCTCCTATCGGTGACAGGTCTGGTCAACCGTGTCCGTGGGGTGGAGCTGGCACGGCGGCTGGGCCGCCGCACAAGCCCCGTCCTTCAGGGCGGGGTGGTTGACCCGTCGAGTTCGGCGAGGAAGGCATCGGGCCCCTCGGTGGCCACGACCCGCCCGGCCGCGATGTCCGCGTCCGCCTCGCGCTCCATCCGCTGCCAGCGGTCGGTCCAGAACCACGCCTGATCACTGGGGACGGGGACGACCGGGTGGAGCTCGATCACGCCGTCGGGGCGCTCCACGAGGCGGACCTGAGCCCCGGGGCTGTCCAGGCTCAGCCGACGCCTGAGCCGAGGGGGAAGGGCCACGGTGCCGCGACCCTGAACCGCGAGGTAGATCGAGGGCTCTTTCATGCACGCAGCATAGCGTCATCGCCGCAATCGCGCAACGGCGCCTAGCCGCTCCACGGCCGCCGGCTCAGGAGAGCGGGATGACGTCGACGCGGGCGCCCGCGGGGATCACCGCCCCATCCGCGGGCAGCGCCACCAGCGCGTCCGCCAGCGCCAGCGACCGGGTGATCCCGCTGCCCTGCGCGCCCGTCAGCCGGACCCGCGGGAGGCCGGTGGCGGCGTCGGGATCGGGGTCCCAGGTCACCCGGTGGAACGTCTCCAGCCCCTCCGGCTTCTCGACCGGGTGGGCCAGCATCGCCGGGAGCGTGGGCGGCCCCGGGCGGTCCGCGCCCTGGAGCGCGAGGAGCGCGGGGGCAGCGAAGAGGAGGAAGGTGACGCAGGCGGAGACGGGATTCCCGGGCAGTCCCAGGAACAGCGCCTCCCCCAGTCGGCCGACCGCGAGCGGCCGGCCCGGTCGCATCGCCACCCGCCAGAGCCGCAGGCGGCCGAGCCGCTCGACCGTCGCGCGCACGTGGTCGTGGTCGCCGACGCTGACTCCGCCCACGGTGACCAGGCAGTCGACGCGCGCCGCCATCGCCGCCAGCGCGACGGCCACCTGCTCGGGGTCGTCGCCGAGGGTGCCGCGCTCCGCCACCACCCCACCGGCGGCGTGGACCAGCGCCTCCAGGGCCAGCCCCGCCGTGTCGAAGATCTCGCCCGGCCGCAGCCGGGACCCGGGGGGGCGGAGCTCGTCGCCGGTCGTGACCACCGCCACCCGCGGGGCGCGGTGGAGCACCAGGGCGTCCACTCCGGCGGCGGCGCATGCGGCGAGATCGGTGGGGCGGAGGCGATGCCCGGCCGGCAGCACCGAATCGCCCGGCTCCAGGTCCTCCCCGGCCGCCCGCACCGCGTGGCCGGGGTCGGGACGCTGGTGGATCGTCACCGTCCCCCCGCCCCGATCGGTCCACTCGTAGGGGACGACGGCGTCCGCCCCCTCCGGGAGCGGCGCCCCGGTCATCACCTTGGCGGCGGTGCCGGGCGCCACCGTCACCGCCCGGGGAGCCATGCCGGCCGCCATCTCCCCCACCACCGGGAGCCGGCAGGGAACCCGGGCGACGTCGGCGACCCGCACCGCGTAGCCGTCCATGCTGCTGTTGGCGAAGGGCGGCAGCCGCACCCCGGCCACCACCGGCGCCGCCAGCACCCGTCCGGTCACGTCGGCGGTCAGCGCCACCCGCTCCGATGGCAGGGGGGTGAGGGCGGCGAGGATCCGGCGGCGGGCTTCTGCCACCGACGGCAGCGGCGGCGGGGCCGCGGCCGGAGGCGATGCGCCGGCGGCGGCCGCGTCCGTCACAGGTTGCCGCGCTCCGCCTGCTCGCGCTCGATCGCCTCGAAGAGCGCCTTGAAGTTGCCCTTGCCGAAGCCGCGGCAGCCCTTGCGCTGGATCACCTCGAAGAAGAGGGTGGGCCGATCGGCCACCGGCCGGGTGAAGATCTGGAGCAGATAGCCGTGCTCGTCCCGGTCGACCAGGACGTCCAGTGCCCGGAGCCGGTCGAGGTCCTCGTCGATGTCGCCGATCCGCTCCGGCAGCGATCGGTAGTAGGCCTCGGGGGCGCGCAGGAACTCCGCGCCCTGGCGGCGGAGGTGGTCGACGCTGGCGACGATGTCGTCGGTGTGGAGGGCGATGTGCTGCACCCCCGGCCCGTGGTAGTAGTCGAGGTACTCCTGGATCTGGGACCGGCGCAGCCCCTGCGCCGGCTCGTTGATGGGGAAGGTGACGCTGCCCCGGCGTCCGCCCCGCACCACCTTGCTGCGGAGCGCGGAGTACTGGGTCGCGATGTCGTTCTCGTCGAACTCCTGGAAAACCTCGAAGCCGAAGATCTGGTTGTACCAGCTCACCCATTCGTCCATCCGGCCCAGCTCGACGTTGCAGACGCAGTGGTCCACCAGCGCCAGCCCGGCGCCGCCGCCGGGGCGGCGCTCATCGCGGTAGCCGGGCAGGAACGGTCCCTGGTACTCGCTCCGGTCAACGAAGGTGTGCACCGTGTCGCCGAAAGTTCGTACCGCCGCCAGCCGCACCGCGCCCTGGCGGTCCTCGACCGTGTGCGGCGCCGTGACCGAGCGGGCGCCCCGCTGCACCGCGTCGTGGTGGGCGGCGTCGACGTCGGTGACCTGGAGCGCGAGCGCGCGCACCCCGTCACCGTGCCGCTGCACCTGCCCCGCGATCTCGCCGTCGGGCCCGAGCGGCGCCGTCATCACCAGCACCACCTCACCCTGGCGGAGGACGTAGGAGGCGCGGTCGCGGATCCCGGTCTCGGGGCCGGCGTAGGCGGTGACGTCGAAGCCGAAGGCGGACCGGTAGTAGTGGGCCGCCTGGCGGGCGTTGCCGACGAAGAACTCGATGTGGTCCACCCCCTGGAGCGGGGTCTCCTCGTACGCGGGGGGCGAGGCGGTGAGCGGGGCGGTCTCCATGGCGGGACCTCGGTGACAGGAGGCGTCGTCGTGCCCAGCGTAGCGCGGACCCCACCGCTCGGGGCGCGCGGCCCCCGCCATCTATGATGGCCCGGGCTCGGAGGGGCAGGGTCGGGGCCGCCACCACCCCGAGCCCCGACGCCCGGGAGTGATGCCAATCGACGTGCAGGGTGACCGCCCGGGGCGGAGCGGTGCCGGCGACTGGCGGGTCTGCCTGCCCACGGTGGACGAGACGACGGTGTCGCTCGCCGTCCCCGACCCCGGCGCGGAGCGGGCGCCCTGGCTGCTCGCCCGGGCCCTGGACCTGATCCGGGCCACCCATCGCGCGGAGCCGGCGGATGCGCCCCGGCGCTTCGTCGCGGGGCGACGGCGCGGGGCGCCGATGGTCGCCGGCGAGACGGTGCGATGGGCGGGGGTCCCGCTCACGGTCGCCGCGGTCCAGTCGGTGGGAGCGGCTACCGGGGAGCTCACCCTCCACCTGCCGCCCTGGGACCAGCTCGCGCCGATCGTCCCGGAGGCCCTGCTCTGGGGGCTCGTGGACAGCCTGGCCGATGACCTCCGCGCGCCGTGCGGGATCGTGGCCGACGGCCGGGCGATCGGGTTCCCCGACCTCGAACAGCCGCGGCGGACCATGCGACGGCTCTGGCGCCAGCACCTGGGGCTGCTTCTGCCCCCGGAGTGGCAGGAGCACCTCGGCGCCCCGAGCGTTGTGCCCTACACCCAGCTGGAGTCCGTCGGACTCCTGCTCGTCCTCCGCTGAGCCGGCTCGGGATCGCGCCCACCCTCTCCCCGGCGCCCCGCCCTCGCGCCCGGCTGTCCTCGGGGCGCTATCGTTCGGCCGGACAGCGCCCGGTCCCCCACAGGAGGCCCGCCATGGGTCGTGCGCATGAGAGGACCCTATCCCCCGTCACGCCGCCAGGGCCGCGCCGACCGGCGCGCCGAGCGGTGGCCATGCTGGGCGTGGCGCTTGGGCTCGGCCTGGGATCGGCGGGAGGTGGCGCCGTCATCACGGCGCTCGCCGCGACCACCGTCGTCACCGTGAGCTCCAACCTCGCGACCCTGCCCGCCAACGGGACATCCACCGCGATCGTCACCGCGACCGTCACCCGGGCAGGATCGGGAGTGAACAACGACCCCGTCCTCTTCACCACCGGAGGCGGGCCAACCTGTGGCCCGGTGGCGCCCACCAGCACCCGAACCGGGACCGATGGCAGCGGTCGAGCCTCCACCACGTACACCGCGGCGAACACCGCGGGATCGTGCACGATCACGGCCCGGGAAGAGGGGGGGGCGTCGGGCACCCTCACCATCGCCCAGGGGGCCGTCTCCGTCGCGGTGTCGGTCACGCCGGCGGTGCTGCCGCCGAACGGGAGCGCGACGGCGGCGGTCGTCGCCACCGTGACCAGCTCCGGGGCGGGGGTGACCGGTGACGTCGTCACCTTCACCACCGCGGGCGGCGCCGCCTGCGGCTCGGTGGCGCCGACGAGGGTCACGAGCGGAAGCGGCGGCGATGCCGCTGCCACCTACACGGCGGCGCGTGGGGTGGGCTCGTGCGTGATCACCGCGCGCGAGGCGAGCCAGGGGATCTCGAGCTCGGCCAGCGTCCGCCAGGGCACCGTCATCGTCGCGATCACCGCCAGCCCGCCCACCCTCCCCGCCGATGGGTCGGCCACCTCCGCCATCACCGCCACCGTGACCACCTCCGGAGTCGCGATCGCGGGCGATACGGTCCTCCTCACGCTGAGCGGCTACGCCTGCGGGTCGGTGTCACCCGCGCGGGCGACGACCAATGGGAGCGGCCAGGTCCTGGCCACCTACCGGGTCGGCACTCGGGTGGGCAGCTGCACCGTCGCCGCGCGCGAGAGCAGCCTCGGGGTGGAGGCCACGGTGGTGATCACCGCCGGCGCCATCGACGTCACCGTGACCGCCACCCCCACCCGGCTTCCCGCCGACGGCACGGCCCTCGCCACGATCACCGCCAGCGTCCACGGGGCCGGGGCGGCGATCCCCGACGACCCGGTCGCATTCACCCTCAGCGGGGTCGGCTGCGGCTCGGTGTCCCCCACCCGTGCGACGACCAATGGGAACGGGCAGGCTTTCGCCACCTTCCGGGTCGGCACCCGGGTGGGCAGCTGCACCGTCGCGGCCACCGAGAGCAGCCGCGGCGCGGTCGGCGTGGTGGTGATCAGCACCGCGGCGATCGCCATCACGGTCACCTCCAGTCCGGCGCTGCTGCCCGCGGACGGAACGGCACGCTCGGTGATCACCGCCACCGTGGTCACCCTGGGAGTTGCGCTCCCCGGCGATGTGGTTGCCTACACGCTCAGGGGCCGCGCCTGCGGCACGGTGTCACCGACGAGCGCCCCCACCTCCGGCAACGGCCAGTCGATCGTCGCCTACACCGCCTCCAGGATTCCGGGCTCGTGCGAGGTCACGGCCCGGGAGGCGGGGCAGGGGGCCGCGGCGGCCGTGGTCATCACCCAGGGTGCGGTCAGGATCCAGGTCGCCGCCAGTCCCGCATCGCTCGCCGCTGACGGGGTGTCCCGCTCGCGCATCACCGCCACCGTCAGCAGCATCGGAGCGCGCCTGGCCAACGACGCGGTGGAATTCAGCCTCCTCGGGGCCGCCTGCGGCGCGCTGTCGACCGGAGGGGTGCTCACCAACGCCTACGGTCAGGCTGTCGTCCTCTACATCGCCTCCACCGCGGCAGGGTCGTGCACGGTGACCGCGCGAGAGGCCGCGGCGGGTGCCTCGGCCTCGGTCACGCTCACCCAGTCGAGCCTGGTCCGGGCCGGCAGCGGTTACTGGATCGCCACCCGGACCGGCCACGTCTACGCGTTCGGCAGCGCCCGCTTCGCGGGCTCCCTGCTGGGCCGCGGCATCCACGTCCACGACGTGGTCGCCATGGCGGAGGGACCGGCCGGGCGAGGCTACTGGCTGGCCACCGCCGACGGACATGTCTATGCGTTCGGGACCGCGCGCTTCAAGGGATCGCCGGTCAGCCGCGGGCGGCGGCTCACCGACGTCGTCGGCATCGCCGCCTCGAGGGGCGCGACCGGCTACTGGGTGCTGACCCGCAGCGGCCATGTCCTCCAGTTCGGAACCGCTCCCTTCAACGGATCGCCGGTCGCCCGACGTCTCCGAGTGCGGGACGCCGTCTCCATCACCGCCGCGCCCGGGGGTGGCTACTGGATCGCGACCCGCGACGGTCACGTCTACGCGTTCGGGCGGGCCCGGTTCGAGGGATCGCCGGTTCGCCAGCGCCTCCATCTCGCGGACGTCGTCGGGCTCGCCGGCATCCGCAGCGGCCAGGGCTACTGGGTCGTCACCGGGGCCGGGCAGGTGTTTGCCTTCGGGCGTGCCCCGAGGCTGGGCACGTCCGCGACCCGGGGGTTGACCGGTGCGGACGCGGTCGGGATGGCCGGGACCGGCGACAGCCACGGCTACTGGGTCGCGACCGCGAACGGCCTGGTGTTCGCCTTCGGCGACGCCGGCACTCTCGGCGCGCCGGCGACCCACGGGATCGTGCTCCGCAACGCCGTCGCCCTCGTGCGCCGCTGACGGCTCGCCGCCCGCCGGGTCAGCCGGAAGCCGCCCTCTCCCGCACGCGCTTCGCCGCCAGCGCCGACACCACCTCCAGGATGCAGCGGTTGGCGTTCTGGCTGGTGAGCTCGGCCCAGTCGTAGGGGGGGGAGACCTCGACCACGTCCATCCCCACGACGGTGGTGGCGAGCACGATCCGACGGAGCGCGCGGAGCAGCTCGTGGGGCTGCATCCCGCCCGGTTCGGGGGTCCCGGTGCCGGGCGCGAAGCCGGGGTCGAGGACGTCGATGTCGACCGAGAGGTAGAGTACCTCGGGACCGTCCAGCGCCTCCGCGATCGCGGTGGCGACGACCTCGTCCACCCCCCGCTCGCAGAGCTCGCCCATCAGGTGCCAGCGCATCCCCTGTGCCCGCATCCAGTCGAAGACGTCCCGGGGCGGCCAGTAGCCGCGCAGCCCCACCTGGACGAAGTTGCGCCCGGGGACGGCGCCGGACTCGATCAGCCGCCGCATCGGGGTGCCGTGCGAGAGCGGGTTGCCGCCGGTCTCGTCGGCGGTGTCGGCATGAGCGTCGAAATGGACGATCCCGAGACGGCCCCGGCCGACCGCATCCGCCACCGCGGTGGCCGCGGGCAAAGTGATCGAGTGGTCGCCGCCCAGCACCAGCGGGACGATGCCGCGGCGGGCGACCTCGTGGACGCGCTCGCGGATGGCGGCGTGCGACGCCTCCACCAGCCCGGGCGGGCAGACGGCGTCGCCGTAGTCGACCAGGGTGAGCACGTCCAGGGGCGCCACCTGGAGGTCCAGGTGCCAGTCCGGGGGCTGGTAGTTCGCGGTGCGGATGGCGCGGGGACCGAAGCGGGCTCCGGGGCGGTAGCTGACGGAGTCGTCCCAGGGCGCCCCCACCACCGCCAGATCGGGACGCCAGCGGTCCAGCTCCTCAGGCTCGGTGAGGAGAGGCGCCTTGGCGAAGGTGGCCGGGCCCAGGAAGGAGGGCCCGTCCACCTGCGCCTGCAGGCCCGGAGGAAGGCGCGGTGGCGGGGTCAGCTGCGCAGGTCCTGGGCCAGCTGGGCCAGGTTGTCCACGTAGCGCTGGCAGTCGGCCGCCTGGTGCTGCACCGAGAGGGTCCAGTTCTCCTCCGCCCCGGGCGCCATCAGGACGCCCCGATTGCACTGGTAGAGCCACGACAGGTAGGCGACCCGCTTGTCGACCTGGAGGTAGTCGCGGTAGTTGCGCACCGGCTCGGCGCGGTAGGTGACGCAGCCGCGGGCCATGATCGCGGTCACGTGGAAGGGCAGCCGGTGCTCGGCGATCACCTGCTGGAGACCGTCCCGCATCGTCCCCGCCAGGGTGTCCAGGTGCTCGTAGGCGTCGGGGGTGAGGACCTCCAGGAGGGTCGCGCGCGCGGCCGCCATCGTCAGCGGGTTGCCGTTGAAGGTGCCCATCTGGGCGACCTCGCCGTCCTCCACCACCTGCATCACCTCCTGCCGTCCGCCGACCGCGCCGCAGGGGACGCCGCCGCCCATGGCCTTGGCCAGGCAGACGAGGTCGGGGGTGACGCCGAAGCGTTCGGTGGCGCCGCCCGGCGCCAGGGTGAGCCCGGTCTTCACCTCGTCGAAGATGAGGACCGCTCCATGACGATGGGTCAGGTCGGCGACGCCGGCGAGGTAGCCCGGGTCCGGCAGCACGAAGCCGATGTTCATCATCGCCGGCTCCACGATCACCCCCGCGATCTGGCCGGGGTGGGCCTCCAGCATCCGGCTGAGGGCGGCGAGGTCGTTGAAGGGGACGACCAGGGTGAGGTCGGCCACGGCCTTCGGGATCCCGCCGCTGGAGGGGACCGAGGCGGGGTGGTCGGCCGGTCCCATCTGGTCGGGCGGCGGTTCCACCGACACCATCAGGGCGTCGTGGTGGCCGTGGTAGGAGGCCTCGATCTTGACCAGCAGATCGCGCCCGGTCGCGCCCCGGGCAATCCGGACCGCGTCCAGGGTCGATTCCGTGCCGCTGTTGGTGAAGCGCCACTGGGGCAGGCCGAACCGGCGGGCCAGCTCCTCGGCCACCACGATGTCGTCCTCCACCGGCTGGGCGAAGTGGGTGCCGCGGCCGGCCTGGCGACTGATGGCGGCGACCACCAGCGGGTGGGCGTGGCCCACGACCATCACGCCGAAGCCGTTGTGGAAGTCGACGTACTCGTTGCCGTCGACGTCCCAGACCCGGCTGCCCTGGCCACGGTCGAGGTAGACCGGCTGGGGGGGCGAGTCCTGGAACGAGGAGGGCACCCCCCGCGGCATCACCCGGCGGGCGCGCTGGAGGAGGTCGGCGGAGCGCGGGCGGGCGGCCCGGAAGCGGGCCTCCTCGCCGACGATGAGGGTCTCGATCCTGGTGGCGGACAGCTCCGCCGTCTTGGTGTCGGTCATGGCCCAAATTCTCCTGCGCGGACGGGAGCCGCGCGCTCGGTATCCGGCTCGGCGGGCGCGGCGGTCGGCAGGGGCTCGGTCCGGGCCTCGTGCAGCGCTGCCTCCAGCCGGCGCAGCCCCTCCTCGAGGGTCGCGTCGTCGATGGTGAGCGGGAAGAGAAGGCGCACGACGGTGTCGTGAAGGCCGGCCCGGATGATGAGCAGGCGCCGGTCCTGGCAGGCCCGCTGGAGCCGGAGCGCGAGGGCCCGGTCGGGCTCGCCGCCCGCGGCGACCAGCTCCATCGCCACCATCGCCCCCAGCCCGCGGACGTCGCCGATCGCCCGGTCGTCCTCCTGCCAGGCCCGCATCCGGGTCAGCACCCGGGCGCCGAGGACGTCGGCGCGGCGCGCCAGGCTGCCGTCCTGGAAGAGGTCCAGCACCGCCAGCGCGGCGGCGCAGGCGACGGGATTGCCGCCGTAGGTGCCGCCCAGCGCCCCCGGCCCGGGGGCGTCCATGACCTCAGCCCGGCCGACCACCGCCGACAGCGGAAGGCCGCCCGCGAGCGTCTTGGCGGTGACGAGGAGGTCGGGCCGCACTCCGGTGTGCTCGCAGGCGAACATCCGGCCGGTGCGTCCGAAGCCGCTCTGGATCTCGTCGACGATGAGGAGCGCCCCGGCGGCCCGGGTCAGCTCCGCCACCCGGGGCAGGAATTCGGGCGGCGGCACGAAGAACCCGCCCTCCCCCTGGACCGGCTCGACGATGACGGCAGCCACCTGGTCGCCCTCGCGAGCCAGCAGCTCCTGGAGCCCCCCCAGGCATCGGATCGCGCACGCGGGATAGGTGAGCCCCACCGGGCAGTGGAAGCACGAGGCGTAGGGCACCCGGCGGACCTCGCCGACGAACGGCCCCACCCCGTCCTTGTAGGGGCGCTCCTTGCCAGTCAGCGAGAGGGCCAGGATGGTGCGCCCGTGGAAGCCCATGTCGAAGGCCACGGTGAGCGGCCGCCCGGTGGCGCTGCGGGCGATCTTGACCGCGTTCTCGACCGCCTCGGCGCCGCTGCTGAGGAGCAGGACCTTGGCCGGGCCCTCGATCGGGGCCACCTCCGCCAGGCGCGCGCAGAGGCGGAGGTAGGGCTCGTGCCAGGCCAC
>DAHUZL010000016.1 GCA_027306655.1 Candidatus Dormiibacterota bacterium | reverse complement strand
GATGTCGGCGGCGCTGCCCACATACCGCTCTGACACCATCTTCGGCACCCCGTCCACGCGGGCCATCTCGCGCAGGTACCAGTACGTCTTCCCGCCGACCTTCTTCGGGTACAGGCTTGTCATAACATTAGGTCATACACTTTTGCGTGCACAGATTCAAACACCCTGCCGGCGATTCACCTGCGAAAACTCAGCCCCGGCCCCGCGCCGCAGGCCTCAGCAGACCATGATCATCGGAAACTCGGGCTAGCCAACCCCGCGCTGCGCGCAGTCGTTGACGACCACCGTCGCCGCGCCGACGGCAGCGGAACCCTCGCCGGCATCACCGACGAGATCACGCTCCTGCGCACCGCGCTCGACGCGCTCGCTGACCGCGTCCGCCGCACGAAGAGCAAATCCGCAAGCTAGCCAGAAGCAGCTGACAACGTTAACCGGCCAACGCCATCTCCGCTATGATCGGACTCGTCTTCATTCAGCCTCGTCTTCATTCAGCACTCGGCTACAGGACTCCGCAAGAAGCCCACGACGAGTACCGGCAGCGTGCAGCATGAAATAGCTCCAAATCCGCTGTCTGGAAAGCGCGGGGCTGCCCAGCGGCACGCCCTAAGTGGCATTGGGTCAGCGCCGGTTGAACACGTATCCATCGCATGCGGTGTCCGGATCCATCTGCAGGCACAGCCCTGGCTTGGAATGGACGTTCCACGAGGTGAGCTTGATTGCGCCACCAGTGCAGCCGATGGAGGGGTTGCCTGCGGCTCCGTCGAAGCTCAGGTCCACTAGCCTTCCCGTCGAATAGCCGGTGGAGCCGACGCTCGAGTCACCCTGAGAGTTGAGGAATTGCCAGGTACCTGAGGCAGAGATCCTGCCCGTCCCGGCACACCCGTTCCAGAACTTATTAAGGCGGAGGCCCGTGGCCACGAAGCGGTGATCGCCCGAAAAGGCGATCGATCCACCTTCAGGGCTACGCCAAACCGCGACAAGATCCGCGGAACTCAGCACGGACTGCGTGCCGGATAGCGTGACACAGCCGACCAGCAGCGTGACCGCCGCGGCGACATAAATCGCAGCCGCCGCCCGGCCGATACGACGGCTAATCATACACAGTTCCCATCAGCATTCCTATAGTACTGCTCAGCGTCACCGTCCGGGCCGGGCCGCGAGTACCGCCTGGCGTGCGTATGCAAGGTCAGTAGTCTATCGGCTCCTGCCACTGGAAGGTCTGGTCGGTCTCGCTGAACGGCCCCGCGTCCCATGGCAGGGAAACGGATGTCACGTTGAAGTAACTGCCGATAAACGGCACGAACTGCCATGTCTGTTGCGGGTGCAGGAGCGAGTTAAGATTAGTCGCGTTTGTTACCGTGAAATACGCAATGGCTTTGTGCGGGCCTCTCGCCATAACCACATATTGCTGGCTATAACTCCCGGTAAAACTATCTGCCCAGTTGTGCCCTACTCGGCCTGCGGTGAGCGCCCCGAGACCATCCAATATAAAGTTTAGCGGGTTAGGTTTGTCAACGTAGTTATGGCTGCCGGTGAGAGGCTGCCCACTAGTAAATGCGTCTAGCCACATCGGGTTTCTGAGCTGCTGCTTGATGAGCGCTATCGTTTGCGCGGTATTCGGGTCATTCATTAGATCTCGGGTCATAGAATCCCATTGATCGAAGTATTGATGTCTGGCACCGATGCCGGAGATGAACTCGCCAAGAAGGGGCCAGTCGGTATTGGAGTTGTGGTACATCCTCGGCGGCATGGCCCACGGGGCGGGGCACGCGACCGTATAGCCGCAAATGGGGCCGCCAGCGGTGGGGCCGGGGTTGAGGGATGGGTTGCCGGGGTTGCCGCGGGGGCTTCGGGCGGGTCCGGGTCCTGGGCCGCGGCACCAGGAGATGCCGTTGTCGCTGCCGCACAGCCCGGTGGGGTCGGAGTTGGTGGCGGGGTTGTCGGCGGCGTAGGTGTAGGGGTTGAGGTCGGCGGGCTGGTAGGGGCTGAGGATGGGGTCGGTGGTGATGAAGGATCCGGTGGCGGGGTTGTATTCGCGGGCGCCGAGGTTGTCCAGGCCGGTTGCGGGGTCGGTGGTGCCGTTGACGAAGCCCTTGCTGCCGGGCCAGGTGGCGGGGGCTGGTCCGATGGGGTTGCCGTAGGGGTCGTAGTAGCGGCGGGTGATGGCGAGCGTGCCGGCGTCGATGGCGATGGTGGCGGTGCCCTGGGGGTCGCCGGCGAGGTACTGGACGTCGCCGCCGGCGGGGCGGGCTGCGATGGTGAGGCCGCCGAGGGTGTAGTAGCGGACGGCGGACAGGGCGCCGCCTGTGTCGGTGATCTGCTCGTCGGGGAGGTAGAGGGTGGTGGTGGTGCCGTCTGTCTGGAGGAGGAGGGTGCCGGCGGCGTCGTATCCGTAGCTGGCGGTGGGGGTGGTGGTGCCGGCCGGGGTGATGGATTGCAGCTGGCCGGAGTGGGTCCAGTTGAAGTTGCTGACGGTGCCGCCGGGGGCGGTGGCGGTGGCGAGCTGGCCGCTGGGGTAGTAGGTCCAGCGGCTGGAGTTGGCGGTGGTGGCGGTGCTGCAGGTGGCGGTGGTCTGGGTGGTGACCGCGTGCGGCTGGGCGCTGCCGGCGGCGGGGTAGCAGTTGGCGGTGGTGGCGGCGGCGCCGGCCGGGGGCGTGGAGGTGACGCTGGTGAGGTTGCCCTGGTCGTCGTAGGTGTACTGGTTCCAGTAGGGCGCGGCGGCGCCTTGCTCGGCGGCCTGGGAGCCGGCGGAGGCGCAGCCGGTGGTGCCCTGGGCCCATGCGGCGGAAAGCTGGCCGAGGGGGTTGTAGGTGAAGCACTGGACCTGGGTGGGGACGCCGGCGGCGGCGTCGGATTCGGAGGTGAGCAGGCCGGCGTTGTCGTAGCTGTAGGTGGTGTCGGCGGCGGTCGCGGGGGTGGTCCCGGCTTGGACCCAGCTGTTCTTGAGGCGGAAGGTGGACTGGCTGTAGGTGTTGTAGATCCAGGCGGGTTCGCTGGTGGTGCCGAGCGCGTATTCGCTGGGCTGGCCGAACTCGTCGTAGGACAGCCCCGAGACGTAGTCGGCCAGGGTGGAGGTCAGGCCATCGGGCTGGCCGAGGGCGTTGTAGCCGATGTCGACGGTCTCGCCGGGCAGGCCCCCGGCGGCGTAGTCGTAGTAGGAGGAGAGCTGGTTGGCGTAGGGGGTGTAGGTGAGGGCCTGCTTGTAGGTGCCGGCGAGCGGCGCGCCGGAGATGATGGTGGATGTGCCGGTGGGCAGTTCGTAGCTGTTGTAGCCCAGGACCGCCTGGGTGTAGGAGGTGGCGGTGGTGCCGGTGTCACCGCCGGGGTAGGCCGTCGATGAGGTGAGCTTGCCCGGGGCGAGGGTGTCGTAGGTCCAGGCGGCAATCTGGTCGGCGCTGGTCTGCGCTGCGCCGCCGGTGGTGTCGTACTCGGCGGTCTGGCGGTTAAGGGAATCGTAGGTCCAGGATGTGGTGTCGTGCCGGGCGTCGGTGACAGAGGTCAGGTTCCCGTTGCTGTCGTAGCTGTAGCTGGTGGCCCCGGTGTCCGGGGTGGTCTGGGTGACCTTCTCGCCGAGCAGGTTGTAGGTGTACGTCCAGGCGTTGCCGGCATTATCGGTGATCCCGGCGAGCTGCCCGGCGGGGGTGTAGGCGTAGGCGGTCTGGGTCCAGCCGCCGGGGCCGGCGACGCCGCCCGAGCCGGGGGCAGGCGGCGTGGTCGGCGGTGCCGCGGAATCGTACTGGTAGATGTAGCTTGGCCTGCCGATCCCGTTGATGTAGGTGGTGGAAGGGGTGCCGCCGGCGGGCGGGGTGGTGGTGGTGTAGTTCCCGCCGTAGGCGGTGTCGGTCTCCCACAGCTCGTTGCCGTCTTTGTAGAGGACCTGGCGGGTGAGCCGGCCGGCGGCGTCGTAGAAGTACCCGGTCATGTCCGGCACGCTGCCCGGCGCGGCCTGGACGAGGGTCGCGGACGGGACGCCGGGTGCGTAGTACGGGCCGGACACCGTGGCCTGCCACCCGTCGGAGTTGTAGGCGTAGTCGGTGACATCCCGCCCGCCGTCCAGGGTCGGGGCCTGGGTCTCGACCTGGCGGCCGAGGGAGTCATACAGGGCGTAGGAGGTGACGTACCCCCCCGACGGGGTAATCGCGCTGGTCTCGACCGCCGACGGGCCGGTGTCGGAGACGGTGTAGCTGAACGTTTCGTCCGCCGGCCCGCTGGTGGCGTGACCGGGAGTCCACACGGCGGTGAGCCGGCCGAGCGGGTCGTAGGTCTCGGTGGTGACCCCGCCAGAGGGGTCGGTGACGGTGAGCGGCAAGCCCAGAAGCGGATCGTAGGTGGTCGTAGTCACCAGCCCGGCCGCCGCGTTCGGGGTGGGCGGGCTGGTGACGGTCACGGTGGTGGCCTCGGCGTCGCCGGACGGCTGGTAGGCCGTCTTGGTGATGTTGCCGTTGGCGTCGGTACTGGAAGTGAGGCGGCCGTAGGTGTCGTAGCCGTACCGGGCCTGGGTGGTGAACGACGGCGACGATCCGGAGTAGGAGGCCGCCTGGGTGACTTCGGTGAGCTGGCCCTGGGTGGGCTGCGCGCCGAGGGTGGACGACCCGTCGTAGTAGTAACGGCTGTCGGAGATCAGGACGGACTGGGCAGGGGTGCCCGGCACCGGGCACGAGCCCGGCGGCCCGGCGGTCTCGATGACCTCGGCGGGCAGGTCCGTGGTCCCGGCGTAGCTGGTCTGGGCGCAGGTGTCCTCGGATGCGTCTCCCGCGACGCCGTTGTCGTAGGCGTCGGGGACGGACGCGACCGAGGTGACCCGCCCCAGGGAGTCGTGACTGTAGGTGGTGTCGGCTTCCCGGTAGCCGCCGGCGGCCAGCGCGGTGAACGCCTGGGTCTTGGCGGTGCCGGTCATGAACGCCTGCAGGTCTGGCAGGGGGGAGGGCATGCCGGTCTGGGTGGCGGTCGCCGCCGAGGACCACGGGGTGGTGACGGTCTGCGACACCAGGTTCGCGGTCGCGGCGGGTCCGTTGTAGACCTGCTGGTCGAAGTCGATCCCGGCCCACTGGTTGTCGTCGGGCACGGTGACGGTGTCCCCGGCGATCGTGGCCGACAGCGACGCCGACGTGGTGCCGCTGGGCTGGTAGTCGCCGTTCATGCCCTGGAAGTACGTGTCGACGGTGTCGGTGACCGGGTCGGGGGCGATGCCGGTAGAGGTAGTGACCCGGGCGAACCCGCGCCATTGGTCCCAGGTCCGCTGCGAGGTCTTCTGCAGCGGGTCGTCGTTGTAGTGCCAGGCGGCGCCGTTCATGCACTGCGGGGAGGTGCCGTAGCAGTAACTGGTCTGCACGGCCTGGTCGCTGACCTGGGTGGAGGTGCTGGTGACGGCCATTACCACGTACTTGTTGAACCAGTCTTCCACCGGCTTGCTGGCGCCCGGCGGGGTCCAGTAGTCGGGGTAGCACAGCGTGGAGTTCGCGTTGGGCGGCGGGAAGTTCCCCGACGTGCAGCCGGCGGGCACGCTGTCGTAGGTGACCTGGGTGGTGCCGCCCATCTCGCTGATCACTGAACCGATCCGCATCCGGGTGATCAGCGAGTACCCGTCGGACAGGTCTGTCGGAGTCTCGGCACGGTTCGCCATCGGGTCGGGGTTGAAGGTGACCGGGTTCAGTGCCTTGCTGCCGCCGTCCAGCCCGGTCCGGGTGATGGAGTCCAGCCACAGCGACGGCGCGGTGGTGGTGTCGTGAGTGGCCGGGTAGTCCTGACCGAGCGCCCAGGAGTTCGCGGGCTGCAGCGCCGAGCCGTGCAGGCCCAGGGTTTCGATTTTGGTGAGCTGGTACTTGCCCCAGAACGTGGGGGACTGCACGTCGCACGCCTTGCCGGAGGAGCAGGCCAGGTCATCGGAGCTGCCGGTCGGGATGTCGGTGCGGGTCTGCGGCGCGGTGAACTGCACCTCCCCGGCGGGGGTGGCACCGTAGACGGCGCCGGACCGCAGCCCGTACTCGATGGTCGCCAGCGCCCCGGCCTGGGTGTACCCGGCGGTCGCGGTAGTGCCATTGTCAGCGGCGTAGTAGTTGGTCTCGCTGTGGTAGAAGTAGGCGATCGCGTTACCGCCCGCGTCGGTGACGTAGTCCAGGTTCCAGCGCCACGCCATCGGCTGGTGCGCCTTGGAGAACGTGGAGTTGTAGCAGCCGGACGGGGCGCCGGCCGACGCCGGGCAGTACACCGGCACCGTCCAGGCGCTGTTGGTAGCGGCGTCGCCTGCGGCGTAGCCGGGCAGCTCGTTCAGCCCGAAGTAGTAGCTGGTCCCGTCCGGGGTGGTGACCACCCAGTAGCTGTCGCCAGACGTGCCGTTGGACCCGGTGCCGCTCTTGTAGGTGACGGTGTCGCCCTGGTCGTCCTGGGCCCGCCATGTCCCGGTGGAGGAATCCTGGACAAGAGTCGTGACGTGGCCGCCCAGATCCAGGGTGGTCACGTTGTGCGAGCTCCAGCACAGGTCGCCGGTCTTGGCGGAGGTCTGCTCGCAGGACCCGTAATCGCGCTCGATGTAGCCGGGGTCATAGCTCCACCCGTCGCCGATCCACGACGCCTGATCGTTGGTCGACGACGTCAGGCCGTCCACCGCCTGGGAGTCATAACCCAGGTCGACCTGCGGTTCCAGGCCGCCGGGAACGGGGGGCACCGGGATCGGGTAGGAGTAGGTGAATGCCCCCGACGACCCGCCCGCGGTCCACGTCCCCTCATCCGACAGCGGCGTCGCGCCGAAGTTCCCGGCCGACCCGGACGTGGCCGTCGTCGCTGCCAGGACCACCATCGCGCCGCTACCGCCGGGTGCCGGGTCCATCGCGAAGTCCGCGCCGAGCCTGTCCGTTGCGAGGTTGTTCCCGCTGGCCAGGGCGACCTGCCGCTCGCATCTGCCGCGGCTCGGGGTGGTCAGCGCGCAGGCGGGCAGCTCCACCAGGTGCAGCCTGGCCGCGTACCCGCCCATGTCAGCGTAGGCGAACGAGCCGTAGGCCAGGCTGAGGTGCAACCCGCCAGGCCCGGCGCCCGCCCGCGACACCGCGAGCACCACCCCGGCGACGCCCAGCTTGGCGGCGAGCCCGCGGGTTTCAATCGCCACCCGCACCCGCTGCGCGCCCGTGCCCGCGCCGCGCAGCGCAGGGCCCACCCACACTGGCTCAGACCCCGCCCGCGCCGACCCTGGCGTGGCGGCGGCCAGCACCGCGTTCGCCCGCCCGCCCCGCACCCGCGCGGCCCTAGCGAGCCCGGCCCGCGTCGCGGCGGTCAGGGCTGGCACCGCCGCGGTCGCGGCGCCGGGCACGGGCCAGCGCACCGCTGGCGGGAGCCACGACACCGCCCGCGCCACGCGCGGGCGGCGGAACCGGGCGGCATATACCGGCACCGGCCGTTGCGGGGGAAGCGGCCGAAGCGCGTTCGGCCGGGCCGCCACCCCGGCCCCCGCCCCGGGCGCCGGGATCTGAGCCAGCGCCATTCCGGGCAGCGCCAGCACCGCCAGCACTGCCAAAGCCGCCGTCACTGCTACCACCCGCGCCGCCGTGCCTCGCCCGGTCAGCCCAGTCATCACTCGTGACCTCCGCGCAGTCACCCCGCCGCCTGCGGGCCCCTGTATCGTCCTGATGTCCATCGCCGGCGGCCGCCTCATCCGCCGAGCTGGTAAGGAGCCAGCGGGCAGCCCCCGGGCGTGCTGGCAAGATCCCAGACCTTCTGGGCAAGCTGGCCGTAGCCGGCCGGGCTGAGGTTGAAATTGTCTGCCGTGCCTGCCGCGTCTCCGGCTGCCAGCACCTCAGGGGAACCGCCGCCGCTCACCGCGGCGTCCAGGCCCACCACGCAGTCCGGAGCGGGAACCTGGTCAATACTGGTGTTGACCGCGGTCCTCGTCGTGTCCACGGCGCTGCTGCACGCCGCCCCCGCGGTGCCGTAACACGGGGTGAGGGTGCCGATGATCACCAGCGCGCCGAACCCGTTCGCCTGAGTCAGCAGCGCCCCGTAATCAGCCTCCAGCGCCGCGCTGAAAGCCGCGGGGTTGCCGGCCGCCCCGGGATTGATCAGCAGGTCGGCCAGGCCCTCATCCAGTACGACCGTGCCGACGTCGGGTTCGGCGAGCACGTCCCGGCCGAACCGCGCCATCAGGCTCACCCCGCCCGACGGTGCCCCGTCGGACAGGACCTGGTTCGACTCGATCCCGGCGTCGACCACCCCGAAGCCGGGCGCCAGGCCCCGCGAATACAGCTGCCCGGCCAGCCGCTGGCTCGGCGAGTTGGCCGCATCATCGAACGGCACGCCGCCGGCCTGGGCTATCACGCCGTCGCCGGCGACGACCACGGTCGGGTCCCCCGGACTGGTCAGGCCCAGGCCTGTGAACGACTCCGCGGGCGTCGTGACATCGACACCGGCCAGCAGCGCCGAGGCGTCCATCCCGGCGGTGAACGCCGCCCCGGCCTGGTCGCCGGCGTGGTCGCTGCCCGGCGCCGCCCACCAGGTGCGGGCACCGCTAGCCCAGGTTCCCTCCGGCAGGTACGCCAGGGCCGTGTTGGACACGTTGAAGCTGACCAGCAGCGGCGTTCCCGCCGTGACCGCCAGCTGCGACGCCGGCACCGGGTCGGAGTACACGTCCCCGCCGACCGGGATCGTCGCCGACGCCGACCCCGGCGAGGCCCCGAAGGCCAGCGGCACCGGCGCCGCGGCCGTGCCCGGGCCGCCTGCCGCGGTCCCGTCGGCGATCGTGGCCGCGGTGACGTGCAGCGGCCCCACCCCCGTGCCGGCCAGGAACCCCGGGTAGGACAGCCGGATCCGCGCCTGCCCGCCGGCAGCCTCGGTCACCTGCGGGGTCACCTCGACCCGGAACGTCTGATCACCCCAGGTCACCCCAGACGGCGGCGCGAACGCGCCCTCCACAGGGGATTCCGCCGCCCCGGTCCACGCCTGCCCCGACGGAGCCGCCGCCAAAGCAGCGTCCGAGCCCGGGGCAGCGGATGCCTCGGCGGTCGCGGCGCTGTTGTCGCGGACCGCGATCGCGAAGATGTGCAGGCCCGGCAGCGGCTCAGAACTGCCCGCCGGAGCAGCGACCGACGCGCCTACGTCCGGCAGCTGCACCTCGGTAATGGTGCACTGCGGGTCGGCGGGGACGGCGAACGCGTAGATCTTCGGGCTGTCCGGCTGCTGCCCGGACGGGGTGTCGGTGTCGGCGGTGTACACGGCAGCGAGGTCCGCCGGGCCGGACACCCAGTCCGGCACCGTCAGCGTGTACGCGGTCTGGGTCACCGGGCAGCCCGGCGCGTAATCGACCGTGCCGGTCGCCGGGATGCAGTTCACCGCAGCCAGGGTCTGGTCGCCCTGGACCAGCGTCGTGCAGCCATTCCCGGTCACCGGCACAGTCACGCCGCTGCCCTGCCCGGGCACTCCCGGCACGGTGGCGTCGGCGGAGACCACACCGCCGGGCTGCCCTGTCACCTGCCCGGGCACCAGCGCATTCGCGCCGGTCGAGGTCGCCAGGAACACCACCGCGCTGCCCTGCGCGCCGCTGCTGCCCGCGCCGAGTACCTGCCCCGCAGCCAGGAGATTGTCCGGGCCGGACCCGAACTGCGGCAGGGTGAACGCCGCCCCGTCGACCATGACCGTGCCGCCCGGGCTCCAGCCCGCGCTCTCCAGCTGGCCGATGTCGAACGCGTCGCCGGAACCGTCCGCGTTCGCCGTGCCCGGCGACCCGGCTGCGCTCGAGACCATCTGGTTATCGAACCCCTTGCCCGCGGCGAGCGCCGCGAGGAAGTTCTGCCCCAGCGAGGACTGAGACGTCTGGTAATAGGCGGGGTCGCCGCTCCCGGTGAACTCCTCGTCAACGGTCCCGGAGGAGTGCGCCGCCGAGTCGACCGCATAAACGTAGAAGGCGTGCGGGCCCGGCGAGGGGACCGTCACAGTGACCGTCGCCGTCCACGTCGTGTTCCCGCCACTGGCCGAGCTGGTCAGCGGGCATGACTGGGACGACGGCGTGCACGTCTGGGCGGCCGGCGGGCTGGGCGCCGGCGGAGGCTGGTCCACGCCCCACACCAACTCGCTGATCGGGTCGGTCGACGGCATCAGCTCGCTGATCGTGAACGACACCGCCGAGCCCGCGGAGGGAGTCCCGGAGAAGTTCTCAGTGATCGACGGGGTCGCTATCGACGACGGGTACGCCGCGAAATAGCACGCCGGGGACCACGCCGAATCATACGTCCTGCCGCTGTAGGTGACCGACGCCTGCGCCTGGTAGCCGACCACCACCCCATCGGTCATCAATCCCCGGAACGCCGGCGCGACCTGGGCGTCCTCGGTACCAGGCCCGTTCGGCGCGCTGCCCAGCGTGGAGTTGGTCGTCCCGGCATCAGTCTCAATCCAGTACCTGAACTGGTCGGTCGTGGCGTTCAAGTCGCCAGTTGTGAAGTCCGCCCAAAGGTAGGGGCCGCCCGAGGAGAACGCGCCCATCCGCGGCAGCCCCGCCGCGGTCGGGATGCCGTGCGGGTCGGTGGTGTCGCACGTCACCTGGCCCTGGCGCTCGCTCGTCCCGGTGGACGCGTTCAGGTCCGACGGCGTGTCCGGGGTGTCGATGTAGGTGACCTGCAGGTCCGGGTTGTCAGTGAACTGCTTGTGGTCGCCCTCGTTGCCGGCCGCCGCATTGCCGCTGGCGTAATACAGCCGGTACGTCATGTTCGACGCCTTCAAATCGATGATCGGCAACACGTCGAACGACTTCGAGACCTTGTAGTTCGGGTCGAACACCGTGTCGCAGCTCCCGGAGTCATAGCCGATGACTGCCGAAGCCGGATTCCCCGCATCCTTCACCAGGGCCGGGCCCGGCCAGCCGGTACCCGAGTTGATCGCGCCGACCCACGCCAGGTTCACGGTGGGCTTGGAGGAACAGTCCGAGGAGTACACCTCTGTCACCTGGAACTGCGCGGAGAGCACGTTCACATTCGCTGACGCCAGGCTCTTGCCCGCGTCCGGCCCGTACCCCTGAGTCGGCACCGCGACCTGATACAGGGCGTAATCGGTATCACCGTACTCGCAGCTCCCAGCCTGGAAGTTGTCGTAACCGACCGGCGAGTACGGATAGGAGCTGGAGTTGTAATGGGACCCGGTGCAGCCCGACCCTGACTGCACCGGGTCATAGTCCTGCTCCCTGCCCGTGACCGTGAAGTCCGGGTCCAAGAACACCGGGTACCGGGCCGCGCCCGCAGCCAGCATCCCCGCATCCGGCGCCAGCGACAGCACCCGGCCGCCATCTGATAGCACAGCGCGCAGCCGCGCGACCCGCGACCCGCTCCCCGGCGCCGCCGCCGACGACGACACCGCCGCAAGCCGCCCCGCCGCCGGGCTCGCCGGCCCCGAGGAATCCCACATCCGGGGCGCCGGCGCGGTGAACGCCCCGCCCGCGAACACCGCTGTCAGCCCCCCGCCCGGGGCCGCAGCCAGCCGCAGGCCCGTCACCCGCAGCCGCACCGCCGCCGCCCGCCGCACCGCCGCAGCCGACCGAGCCACCAGAACCTCAGAAAACCCTCCAGCCGCCTGACTCGTCGCCGTCAGCACAAGATCCACCCCGGGCAGCACGCCCCGGTACGTCGCCGAAGCACCCGACACCGCCGGCACTGGCAGCCGGCCCGGCCACCACAGCAAGAGCTCCGCCCGCGACCGCCCCGACCCGCGCCAGATCACCGCCATCGGCCCGGACCCGCCCGCCGAGAACGACACCCCGTCGCCCGGCAACGCGGCCGGCGCCAGGCGGCCGCCAGCCGGCCGCAGCGACGTCGACACCGGCACCCACCCCCGGCCCCGCCGCACCCGCACCGGCAGCACATACGACGTCGCCGTCACCACCCCGTCCGGCGCAACCGATGTCAGCTCAGTCGCCGTCGTCAGCGCCGACGCCACCACCGCGCGACCCGTCGCCGCCGCCCGGCCCGCCGCCCACGCCACCCCCGACTGGCCGCCGCCGCCCGCACCCCCGCCCAGCACCGTCAGCCCATTCGACGAGACCCCGGCTCGCGCCGGAGACCGTGAGGTGCCCCGAACTTTCCGGACAGTCCATCCATTAGGATGGGCGAACTGGAAAGAGGAAAGAATTGTCACGTGTCAACAAGAGCTTCTCGCCGGAATTCAAGGACGAAGCCGTGAAAATGGTGATTGAGACATCGCGCCCGATCGCCAGAGTAGCCAAGGAGCTCGGAATTAACGAAGGCACCCTCGGTAACTGGGGTGTGCCGCGAACGCGAGGAGGTCGCCATTTGTAGCAGGTGACTTAATCGCGGTGCTGTGCGGAAGATGGGGAATTGCTGGCACCCCGGCGTCGCCCTGCGGGGGGAGGCGCCAAGCCGCCTCATGCTGCGTTGGCTGAAGACCGTCGTGGTGAGCGATGAGGAAAAGGCCCGGTGAACGGGTCAGGCAGGGATCGGGAAGGCGAGCGTGAGCGAACCGCTGATGAAGTGTCGAGACCAGATAGATGGCATCAGAACCAGGGCATCCCAGTAGCCCTGGGATGAGCCTGGCGGATACCCGTTTACTGGCCAGGCGGTGCCCGGCATGAAGGCGGCGCGAGCCCGGTCTGCGGCTTTCGCATGGAACGCGGGAAGGCGGGTGCCGGTACTGCACCGGGCGTGGCCGGGTGCGAGAGGGAGCGCGCCAAGCAGCGGAAACTGCGAGGTGCTGAGTACCGTCACGGCACCTGCTGGCGGACCGGCTCGTAGTAGCGGTGAGGCTCCTGTAATGGGGGCGGAGCGAAGGGGCCGGCTCATCTGGATTTGTTCGCATGGGCAACCGGGCCGGAAGGTCCGGGAGGAGACACGTGAGCAGGTCAGGGTCGCAGGAAAAGCCGTTCCGGATACCGAAGCAGCTCGTGCAGGAGGCGTATCGGCGGGTCAAGGCGAACAAGGGTGCACCGGGAGTGGACAGGCAGTCGCTGGAGGAATTCGAGTCCGACCTGAAGAACAATCTGTATAAGGTCTGGAACCGGATGTCGTCGGGGACCTACTTCCCGCCCCCGGTGCGCGCGGTGGAAATCCCCAAGCCGCACGGCGGCGGGGTGAGAATCCTCGGGGTGCCCACGGTGGCGGATCGCGTCGCGCAAACAGTCGCGGCGCTGGCGCTGGAGGCCCGCACGGAATCCATTTTCCATGATGATTCCTACGGGTACCGGCCCCGGCGCGGCGCGCTGGACGCGGTCGCGAGATGCCGCCTGCGGTGCCAGAAGAAGAACTGGGTACTCGATCTTGATGTCCAGAAGTTCTTCGACTCCGTCGATCATGACCTGATGGTCAGGGCGGTCGAGGCCAACACCACGCACGAGCAGCGGTGGGTAGTGCTGTATGTGAAGCGGTGGCTCAAAGCGCCGCTGGCGCTGCCCGATGGCACCATCCAGGCGCGAGATCACGGGACCCCTCAGGGCTCGGCAGTCTCGCCCGTGCTGGCGAACCTGTTCATGCATTATGCGTTCGACAGCTGGCTGGAGCGGGAGTTCCCGGCGGTGGAGTTCGAGCGTTATGCGGACGACGCCGTGGTGCACTGCGTGACCGAGCGGCAGGCCCTCCAGGTGCGGGAAGCGCTCGCGCAGCGGATGGAACAGGTCGGGCTCCGGCTCCACCCGGACAAGACCAAGATCGTGTACTGCAAGGACGGCAACCGGCGCGGTGACTATGAGCACACGTCGTTCACGTTCCTTGGATACGAGTTCCGTGCCCGCAGCGTGCGCAGCAAGGGCGGTGTGATGTTCACGGCCTTCACGCCCGCGATCAGCCCGGAGGCGCTGAGCAAGATCAGCGGCGAGGTACGCAGCTGGCGGATCCACACCCGGACCCGGCACAGCCTGGAAGAACTCGCCGACCGGATCAACCCGGTCGTGCGAGGCTGGATGACCTACTACGGCCGGTTCACCCCGGCCGCGCTGCATCCCCTCCTCAAGCGCATCAACGGCTACCTGGTGCGCTGGGCGCGGAAGAAATACCGGCGGCTGGCGCCGTTCAAGCGCGTGAAACGGTGGTGGGACGTCCTGCTCGCCAGGAACCGGCCCATGTTCGCGCACTGGAAATGGACGGGCACTTTCCAGTGGCTTGGATGAGAAGAGCGGAGTGAACCGAGAGGTTCACGCTCCGTTCCGTGGGAGCCCGGGGGTGAGATTCCCCCGGGCGACCCGACTCGCGGTGGACCGGAAGCGCCGCGAGGGCGGGGACGCGGCGCTGGATGAGGACGAGCGGGCGGAGCTGGCGCGGCTGCGCCGTGAGTCGCGGAGCTGAAGATGCAGCGGGACGTCCTCAAGCGCTCGGTGGCCCTCTGGGTTCAAGAGGCGGTCGTCCTCACGCCGCGGCTCGCCCTCTCGCCACAGGCTCCACTCCAGGGCGATCCTGTCGCCGCCCAGACCCTCCAGCACGGCCAAGAACTCCTCCGCCGAGCTGGCCCTCCCGGGAAGCCGCCTCCACCTGACGCCGTTCGCCGCGGTAACGATCATCTCGGCCGGGGAAACAGCCACGGTATCCACGTCCTCCGCAATCGGGTCCAGCAGGCTGATGGCGATCACGCGGAGGCCCAGCCTAGTACGGCAGCCGCCAATAGGTCCGTGACCTGGGGCGATCACGGCGTGTCGTGACGAGTTATGGCGCAGCCGCCCCAAGATCATGTTTGTGTGACGAAACAACGACGTGAGGCGGCTGCTGCTGCCAGGGTAGCGGCC
>DAHUZL010000010.1 GCA_027306655.1 Candidatus Dormiibacterota bacterium | reverse complement strand
TTGGCGCGCATCAGGACCTGGGCCTGGACCATGGTGCCGCCGGCGCCGGCCGCCGCCGAGAACGAGATCCAGCCGGCGAACATGTGCCCCTCGGGCGTCATCAGGGTGAACGACTCCTCGTCCGCATAGAGGACGAAGACTCCGGTGGAGAGCGTGACCCCGCCCCCCATGGCGAGGTCGAGCAGGGCGATGTCGCCGGGATTGATCCCCGAGAGCGCCCCGGCGAAGCGGTTCCCCGTCGGCCAGAAGTCCGGGAAGTGCGCCTTCCAGGTCGCCACCACCTGGCGCGGGCTGGCGGCCGCGGGGAGCGTGATCGAATAGGTCTTCTGCCACATCCGGCCGAACCCCTGGATCGGGCCGGTCAGCCGGCGGCCGGCGACATTGGTGCCACGGACGCCGGCGCGGGCCTCGACCTGGAGCCGGTCCACCTTGGCGGCCCAGCTGCCGCCGTCGCGCCGCGCCGTCGGCGCGGGAGACGGTACCGTCGCGGATGGCGCGGGCGTGCCAGACGCCGGGGGACGGTCGGGCGAGATGGTCATGGCATCCTCCTCATCCGCTCGCGCCGGCGATCGCGGCCGACTCGTCGTCGTAGATCGTGATCGCCTCGTCGAGGCGGGTCAGCTCGAAGATTTGGCGGTAGTGCTCGTCGAGTCCGCAGGCGGCCAGCTTCTGGTGCTGGCGGTTGGCGCGCACCAGCAGGGTGACGATCATGCCGATGCCGCCACTGTTCATGTAGCCGAGCCCGGCGAAGTTGAGCACCAGGCGGCGGGCGGCGCTGCCGCCGGCGGCGTCGTAGGCGGACATCAGGACCGCCTCGCAGGCGGAGGTGACCTCCCCTCTGATGTCCACGACGGCGGTGCGGTCGCCGACCTTGCGGACGTCCATCGTGACCACGGGCGCGTCCATCCGGGTTCCTCTCCTTGTGGGCGTGTTCTCTGGGGCCGGCGTCTCAGCCGCCCGCGTCCGCCACCCGGCGGGCCGCACCGTCGCGATCGGTGCAGACCTCGATGAAGTCCGACAGCCGGGTGATGTCGAAGATCTGCCGGTAGTGCTCCGACAATCCCGCCGCCACCACCACCCGGCGCTGGGCCCGGGCCCGGGCCAGCACGCTGACGATGAGGGCGATGCCGGTGGAGTTGATGTAGGAGACGTTGGTGAAATCGAGCAGCACCGCCCCGGGGGGCGACGACGCGGCCGCCTGCTCCGCCGCCGCCAGCAGCGGCTCGGTGGCGGCTCCGTCGACCTCGCCGGCCAGCTCGAGGGCGACGCCGCCGGGGATGGCGACCACGGCGACGTCGAAGGGGGTGGTCACAAGCGCGCCTCGGCGGTCCCGGTGCCGTCGCCGGGGTGCACGATCAGGCGGACCACGTGGCGGGTGCCCTCGGTCGCCTCCTCGACCCGGTCCACCATCTGGCGGATCAGGAAGAGCCCCCAGCCCCGCGGCGACTGCAAGCCCGCCAGCTTGGCGTCGAGGTCGGGGACCTCGGCCGCCGCCGCGGTCGTGCTCCCATGCCGCGCCTCGTCGGTCACGGTGACGACGAGACCGTCACCGTCCTGGTCGACGACCACCGCCACCGGGAGCGACGGATCGCCGCCGTTCCCGTGCTCGATCGCGTTCATGGTGGTCTCGGCGACGGCGGTCTTGAGCCGCTCCAGCTGGGCCGGGGACAGTCCGCACGCGCTCACCGCCGCGGCCACCCGCGCCAGCGCCACCCGCTCGTTGCCGACGGTGCTCGCCACCGTGAAGGCGGCGAGGCGGCGGGGCCCGGGCTGCCGTCTCCTGCTCACGGTGCCGCCCCCTCCACGTAGGTGGCCGGAGAGCGCTGCAGGGTGACCAGGGTGATGTCGTCCTCCTGCACGTATCCGGGCCCCGTGAAGCGATCCAGCTCGGTGAGGCAGAGGTCGATCAGCGCCTCGCCGGCGGCGCCGCGCCCGACCAGCTCCGCCACCCGCGGGAAGCCGAACATCTGCCGGTCGGGGTCGTGCGCCTCGGCCAGCCCGTCGCTGTGGAGGAGGACGCAGTCGCCCGGGCCCAGGTCGCACGAGCGCTCCTCGTAGGTCATCCCCGGCATCAGCCCGAGCGGCATGCCGGTGGCGCGCAGGGGGCTGACCCCGTCGCGCGTGCGGACGTAGGGGAGGTCGTGGCCGGCATTGGCAAACACGATCTGCCCGGAGGTGGGCTCCAGCACCAGCGCCATGCAGGTGACGAACATGTGGGCCGGGATGTCCGTGCAGAGGAGGTCGTTGACGGCGGCGAGCACCCGCCCCGGTGAGACCAGTTGGGGCGCCGCCGAGCGCAGCAGCGCGTGGGTGCTGGCCATCACCAAAGCCGCCGGGACGCCCTTGTCGGTGACGTCGCCTACCACCAGCATCACCCGGTGGTCGGGCAGCTCGATGAAGTCGTAGAAGTCGCCGCCGACGGTGCGCGCGGGCCGGTAGAAGGCCGCCAGCCGCCAGCGCGGCAGGTCGGGGAGGCTGCGGGGCAGAAACTGCTGCTGGATCAGCTGTGCCACCCGCAGCTCCTGGTCGAGGCGTTCGCGGTCGCGCGCCGCGGCTGCCTGCTGACCGACGAGCTGTCCCACGCGCATGGCCGGGGCGGCGTACCCGGCGAGCGCGGAGAGGAGCCGGCGGTCGTCGGTGGAGTACCCGCGCTCGGACCGCCGCGGGCCCAGCGCCACCAGGCCGATCAGCTCGCCGGAGGCGACCAGCGGGACCACCATGACGACGCCGGCAGCCCGGATCGCGTCGAGCGCGGGGGACTCGAGCGCCAGCGACTCGACCGCCAGCGACTCGACCGCGACCGTCCCCGGAGCCGACTGCAGGTAGGCGAGCAGGGGATCGGCCGGAGAGATCTCGAGGGCGGGCCCCGGCGGTGGGCCCGGGGGCTCCCGGGGCGGGGTCGAGGGCTGGCGGGCCCGGTCCCGGCCGATGCGGGCGAGCCGGCGGGCCGGCGGCACGGCCGCGCCCGGCTCCGCCGCCGGGGCCGGGGCCACCTGAAGCGAGGTGGCTCCGCGGGCGACGTCGGGGCCCTGGGTCCCTCCGGGGTCGGCTCGGGTCCGGTCCACGACCGCATCATGCCCGCCCGCCGTCCCCCAAACGTTACGAACTCGCCCCCAATGCCCGGCCCGGGCGGCGCGGCGTAGTGTGCGGCCTGCTGGCGGGAGACAGGAGGCGACGGTGAGCGGGCTGCGGGTCGCGCTGCTGGGGATCCCCCGGGTCGAGCGCGACGGCGTCCCCCAGGCCTTCGACACCCGCAAGGCCCTCGCCATCCTGGCCCTGGTCGCGGCCACCGGGCGTCCCCAGGGACGCCAGCGCCTCGCCGACATGTTCTGGCCGACCGCCGACCCGGACCGGGCCCGGGCGGCGCTGCGCCGCACCCTCTCGGCGGCCCGCCGGGTGATGGGCGAGGCGATGGCGGCGGGTCGGACCGCCGTCGACATCGACCGTGCGCGCCTCTCCGTCGACCTGTTCGAGTTCGAGGCGGCCCTGGAGGCCGGCGACCCCGCCGGGCTGCGGGCGGCGGCGGCCCTCTACCGCGACGACTTCTGCGCCGGCCTCGCGATCCGCGACAGCCCCGAGTTCGACGACTGGCGGTCGGCAACGGCCGAGCGGCTCCGGCTCCGGCTGGCCGGCGCGCTGGAGCGCCTGGTGGAGGGCGCCGTCGCCGCCGGGGACCTCACCATGGCGCTGGACCACGCTGAGCGGTGGCTCCGCCTCGACCCCCTCCACGAGCCGGCCCACCGGGCGGTCATTCAGGTCCAGGGTTGGGCGGGGGAGCGCAGCGCGGCGCTGCGCCAGTACCGCGCCCTCGCCAGCCTCCTCCAGCGCGAGCTGGGGGTGGCCCCGCTGCCCGAGACCACGCGCCTGTACGAGGCCGTGCGCACCGGGCGGCTGGACCCGCCGCTGCCGCGATCGGCGGCACCGGCGCCCTCCCCGTCGGGCCGCCCCGCGGTTCCCCTCGTCGGCCGCCGCGCCGAGTCGGATCGGCTGCGCGACGCCTGGCGCGCCGCCGCCGCCCGGACCGGGCTGGCGGCCCTGGTCGGAGAGGGGGGCGCCGGGAAGACGCGGCTGCTGGAGACGCTCCGCGACACCGTCGCCCGCGCCCGCGCCCCTCTGCTCGTCGTCCGCGGGTACGAGGGCGAACGCGACCTCCCCTACGCGCTGCTCACCGACCTGCTCCGCGCCGCCTTCGGCGGGCACCCCGGCCTCGTCGAGGAGCTGCCCCGTCCCCTGCTGTCCGAGCTGTCGCGGCTCCTCCCGCAGCTCGCGCCCGGCCGGGCGGGCCCGTCCCCGGCGCCGGCCCCGGTGAGCCCGGCCGCGCTGCCTCGCCTCTTCTCCGCGGCGGCCGACGCCGTGCTCGCCGCGCTCGCGCCCGCCCGGGCCGGCGGTCCCGCCGGCCTCCTCGCGGTCGAGGACCTCCAGTGGGTGGACGACCGCTCGCTCGAGGCCCTCGCGTACCTCCTGCGCCGCACCCTGGGGGCGCCGGTGCTGGTGGTGCTCACCTGGCGACCGGAGGAGGCGGGGACCATGGCTGGGATCCCCGTCCAACTGCGGGCGGCAATGGCGGAGGGCCGGGGCGTCTGGATCGAGCCGCCCCGCCTCGGCGTCGACTCGATCGCTGAGCTCGCCGGCGCCCTCTCGGTCGAGGACTGCGACCCCGACCGGGTGCTGGGGGAGACTCAGGGCCTGCCGCTCCTGGTGGTGGAGTACCTCCTCGCCGCGCTCGAGCCCTCGGAGCCTGTCCCGTTCCCTGGGCCGCCGCCCTCGGTGCGGGAGCTGATGGGGGCGCGGCTCGAGGCAGCCGGCGAGCCGGCGCGCCAGCTGCTGACCGCGGTGGCCGTGCTGGGGACCGCCGTCGACGCGGAGATCCTTCGTGCCGTCAGCGGCCGCGGGGAGGAGGAGGTCGCCGAGGGGCTGGACCGCGCGGTGCACCGGGGGCTGCTGGTCGAGCGCAGCGAGGTCCCACGGGCGCCGGTGTACGACTTCCCCTACGCTGCGCTCCGCCGGGTGGCGCTCGACTCCGCCACCCTGGCCCGGCGGCGGCTCCTCCACGGCCGGGCCGCCGACGCCCTCGCGCGCCGGGTCGACGCCGAGACGGCGTCCACGGGCGCCGCCGCGGTCGCCGGCCACCTGGAGGGGGCCGGGCGCGATCGGGAGGCCTCAGCATGGTGGTGGCGAGCCGCCCAGCGGCGTCGTGGTCTCGCCGCCCACTCCGACGCCCTGGCCGCGCTGGAGCGCGCCCTCGCCCTGGGGAACCCGCCCGGGCCCACGCTCGCCGCCATCGGCGACGTCCTCACCGCGCTGGGACGATACCCGGAGGCGATGGCGAGGCTTGAGTCGGCCGCGGCCGCGGCCGAGGGCCAGGCCAGCACCCTGGCCGCGATCGAGCACCGCCTCGCCGACCTCCACCACCGCCAGGGCGACTGGGCGCTTGCCGAAGCCCACCTGCGCGCCGCGCGCGACCTGGTGGCGGAGAGTGATGCCGCCGGGCGGGGACGCGTCGACGCCGACCTCGCCTTGGTGGCGGTGCGCCGGGGACACCTGGACCAGGCTCGCCGGTCCGCCGGCATGTCCGTCGCCGCTGCCGAGACGGCCGCCGACGACGAGGCGCTCGCCCAGGCGCACAACGTGCTCGGGGTCCTGGCGGCGCGCGCCGGCGACCTGCCGGACGCGGAGCGCCACCTCGAGGCCAGCCTCCGCCACGGACGCCGCCTCGCCGATCCGGGAGCGGCGGTGGCGGCGCTGAACAATCGGGCCCGGACGCTGGCCGGGGCCGGCCGGGCCGCGGAGGCGCTGGCGGCGGCCGAGGAGGCGCTCCGGCTCGGGATTGAGCACGGCGACCAGCACCGGGTGGGGGCGCTCCACACCAACCTGGCCGACCTCCTCCATGCGCAGGGCCGGTCGGACGATGCCCTGGTGCACCTCAAGGCGTCGGCGCGCCACCTGGCCGCGGTCGACACCGGCGGGGTGCCCCGCCCCGAGGTCTGGAGCCTCGTCGAATGGTGAGCCGGGCGCTCCCGCTCCGCCCCCACCGTCGTCGTCGCGCTCGCCGTTCTCGACGAGCCTCCATCGAGATGCCGACGCCGACCCGAGTCGACGGCGTCGGGGTGAGGATGGCGGCGGCGCAGGCCGGCGCGATCCTGGCAACCATGCTCGAAGGCACTGTGATCGGTGGCGGCGCTTGCCCCCGGGCGGGGGCCGCCACCGCGACCCGCCCGGAGGAGCGGCGAGCCGATCCGGTCTCGACCTGCCCACCAGTCCGTGGCGGATGGCGAAGGCAGTCGCGGCGACCTAGCCCCTGAGGTTCTCCCGCTGATGGATGCCGGCCACGTGGCGCTCGACCGTGGGACCTGCGGGCCCAGTCGCCTGCCGAGCTGGCGATTGGAGAGGCCGCTGGCGACGAGGCTGAGTGCCGACGTCCCCCAGCTCTGCGGCAGGGGCCGCAGTCTCAGCGAGCCGGCCCCGGGCGTGCTCCCATCCGTCCTGGATGCTCAGCTCCGGCCACCGGCGCTGTGGTCGATGAGCACGGCGCGCCTGTCAACCCACGAGAAGCGTGGAAGGACTTCGCCGAAACGGGGCTTCAGCGGAGGGTCGGGTGAAGCGGCTGCGCCGCCGGCGCGCCCCGCCCGCGCCGCCTCCCGAGCTGCTCGCGGGGGTGGCCCCCCCGGTACCCGCCCCACCGTAGCGCGCATGGCTCTCGTGTGGCGGGCCCTGGGGTGTTAGCGTCGGCCCGACCCGCACGCCCAGGGAGCAAGAGCATGGCCGACCAGCCCGACTACGACACCGACACCTCAGACATGCTCGTTCCGCACAACATGCTCCGCTCGGCCTTCGGTGACGCGGGCCGTGCCATCGGGAGTGCGCGAGCCGGGGACGATGCTCGCGTCGCCGCTGTGGGCACCTTCTACGACAATGTGCTCCGCCTCCTCGCCGTCCATCACGGCGCAGAGGACGAGCTGCTGTGGCCCAAGCTGCGCCAGCGCGCGCCGCAGCACAGCGACACCTATGACCGCATGGAGGGACAGCACGCGAACATCGCCGTCCTTGATCACGCGGCCGCCGACTCATTGGAGGCGTGGTCGGGCGGCCCGGATGCGGAGACGGCAGCCGCCCTGGTTGCGGCGCTCGGCAACCTGTCCGCGGCGCTCGACCAGCACCTGCGCGAGGAGGAGCGTGAGATCCTCCCGATCGCGACTCGTACCGTGTCGCCCGAGGAATGGGCCGAGCTCCCGGGACATGCGCTGCGCGCATTCGATGGCGACAAGCCCTGGCTCATCCTGGGACTGCTGTTCGAGCAGATGACCGAGGAGCAGCAAGCCCACGTCGTCGCGCAAATGCCGCCCCCAAGCGCCGCGAGGTGGACGGAGACGGGGAGGGCGGCCTACGCGGAGTTCATCGCGGAGTATCGCGCCTGATGGGAGCGCGGCCGGGGGAGCACATCGCCCCTCCTTGTGCTGCGGCGCGGGCCCGTGACGTTGGGGGTTGGACACCTCCAAGATCCTCCCACCACTCACGGACGGCGCCCGCCGAGGGCAAGGGCGTGCGGCCAGCGCCGGCACGCCCGCGTCGTCTCCCACCGGCTTCGCTGGCTCGGGCGCTCTCTCCCAGCCGCGGGGCGACGCCCGCGGCGATCAGCCGGCAGGAGCTCGCTTGACGGTTTGCCGCTCGTTCTTCAGCTCAGCTACCGTCCGCGCTGTCGCTGCGGAGCTCACTCGCTGCAGCGTGCGGAGCCATCCGCTCCATCGCGGGCTGCCCGCACGTCGAGTGCAAAGTGGTGGGCGAGGGCGTCTCGAATCCGGCGCCGGAGCTCGGGGTCGCAACGATTCCCGGCTGCGGCCACTCCGCTGGCCGTGGACTGCGAATGCGGCGTGTACTGATGGTGCACGGCTGGCAGATGACCGCGCCTAGACGAGGGAGGCCGGCGGTGCCGGCGGGGAAGGCGATGTCGTCGGGATGGCGCTCGCCGGATCGGGCCGAGGTGATCGGCAGGATCGTGACCAATTCGGCCCTGTGGAATGGCTCGAACGACACAATGAGTGCGGGACGCCGTCCCGCCTGCGCATGTCCAGCCGTTGGATCGCGTGGCCCGGACGAGGACCCGGCGGAGAGAAACGGTCGTCAGTCGGGCCAGCTCTCAGCGTGCAGCGGCCCGAAGTCCCGCTCGAGCCCATCGGTCTCAGTGCGCAGGCCAAGGTCTTCATTGGTTCCAGCAAACTGCTGGGACTCGCCCGCGTGGCGCGCAGCCATGACCAGGTCCGGGATGGCCATGCCGACGAGGCTGTCCTGGGTCGTGGCCAAACCGCGGTCCTCGACCAGCTCCCTAACCGCCTCAACGGTCGCGACCGGCAGGCGGAACGTTCGTTTGACCTTCAGGCCAGCAACATAGCACGTCGATCGACGCGCATCCTCCCGGCGGACTCTTCGATGCGCGCGGAGGACTGGCACGGGCCCAGGAAGGCGTTGCCAGGCCAGCCCCTGTGCGGGTCGGGCTGAAGAGCCGTCCGCCATGGACTCGGGTGCTGCCCGGGGCTGCTGCCGCCCAGCAAGCGGCCGGGACGACCGCGAGCCACCGCCAGCCCTGAGTTGGGCCTCTGGCTGGGGCGGGAGGATTCGAACCTCCGATAACCTGATCCAGAGTCAGGCGCCTTACCACTTGGCGACGCCCCAGGGTTCCGATGGAGCGGCGGCCGGTCGACCAGGGTCGCCCGGCGGCTCCGGGGGAGGATCGCAT
>DAHUZL010000008.1 GCA_027306655.1 Candidatus Dormiibacterota bacterium | reverse complement strand
CCGCGGTCCTGGCCACGCTCGAGCAGATCGACTTCGTGCATCGGATGGTGGCGCGCCATCCCCAGACGTTCGAGCTGGCGGGGTCGGCGGCCGAAGCCGAGTCGGCGATGTCGCAGGGCCGGATCGCCTCCCTGCTGGGGGCGGAGGGGGGCCATTCGATCGCCGAGTCGCTGGCGGTGCTGCGCACCTTCCACCGGCTCGGGGTGCGCTACCTGACGCTCACCCACAATCGCAACGTGCCCTGGGCCGACTCCGCCACCGACCGGCCCCGCCTGCAGGGGCTGTCCGCCTTCGGCGAGGCGGTGGTGGCGGAGATGAACCGCCTCGGCATGCTGGTCGACTGCAGCCACACCTCGCCGCCCACCGCGGCGGCGGCGCTGGCGGCCAGCCGCGCACCGGTGATCTTCAGCCACTCCGGATGCCGGGCGGTGTGCGACCATCCCCGCAACGTCCCCGACGACCTGCTCGCCCGGCTGCCGGCGAACGGGGGCGTCATCATGCTGACGTTCGTTCCCGCGTTCGTCTCGCCGCCGGCGGCGGCGTGGCGCGCGGAGCTGGGGGCTGAGCTCACCCGTCTGGAGCTCCCCGAGGGCGGAGCGGCGGCCGACGCGGCCGGGGCGGCCTGGACCGCCTCCCACCCGCCGCCCCGGGTGACGGTCGCCGACGTGGCGGACCACATCGACCACGCGCGGTCGGTGGCGGGGGTGGATCATGTCGGGATCGGGGGCGATTTCGACGGCACCGATCGGCTTCCCGACGGTCTGGAGGACGTCGCCGGCTATCCCCGTCTGTGGGAGGAGCTGCGCCAGCGGCGCTGGTCGGAAGTCGAGCTGCACCGGCTGGCGAGCGGCAACGTCCTGCGGGCGCTGGGCGCCGCCGAACGGGTCGCGGAGGAGCTCAGACCGGGCTGATCGCCTCCGGGATGGGCTCCCGCTCGCGGTGAAGCCGCGCCCGCCAGCGACGCACCCGGGAGCCGTCGCCGCCGGGGATCAGCCAGTTGGCGGCCAGCTGGACGGCCGCGATGACGAGCAGCCAGAAAGCCATCGTCGGCACCAGCAGGGCCCCGATCAGCCAGACCAGGGTCTCGGTCATCGGCCCCAGCTCCCAGGCGCGCAGGAGGCCGCGCACCGGGGCGCGGGCGGGGTCGAAGCGCCAGCCGATTCCCTGCCAGCGGATCGACGGGTGGACCTCGACGCCCACCAGCCTGAGCCCGACCGCATGCGATCCCTCGTGGGCGACCAGCGCAGCGACGCCCACCGCCAGCGCTCCCCACCACCGGCTGCCCAGCAGCAGGGTCAGCGTCAGCACGGCGGTCGCGGCCGCCCACCATCGTGCCTTCCCCAAGGCTCCCTCCTGTGCACTGCGCTTGCGGTCCCATCACCATCGTACGCGCCGGGGAATGGCGGCGCTGGCGCGAGATGAGCGACGAGGTTTCACACGGTGGGGCCGGTGGGAGCGGTGAGCGGGGACACTCCGACATCCAGCGTCAGCCAGCCGCGGCTGCCACCCGGGCCGTCCGCCAGCAGCCGGTAATAGCCGGCGACGCCGAGCCGGACGCTGAGGGTGGCCTGGCCGCGCACCAGGTCGCAGGCGGAGGGGAAGCCGGCGGGAACGGCGGTTCCGGGGGGCGGGATGAGACGGAGCGACACCGGGCCCTGGAGCTGGGGCGCGAGGACGAGCCCGGCGGTGTCGGCCCGCAGGTAGAGCGTGAGGGGCTGGCCGGGCGCCGCCGGTGAGGGGTCGGCGAGCGGACTCGCCCCGAGGAAGTCGAGCGTCGCCACCGGGACCACGGGCAGCCGCGGCGGGGCGAGCGGCCGCTGCCGGAGGTCGAACAGCCCGGCGAGGTCGTTCTGCCGGGCGGCGAGGGCGTCCAGGGGCGGGAGGTGCCACAGGTGGTCCATGAACGCGACCACCGAGAGGTTGGTCGTGGACGCCGCGTAGACCCCGGGCCGGACGTAGGGGGAGACCACCACGGTCGGGGTCCGCGTCCCGTAGCCGTAGGGGGTGACCACCGGGGGCGCGACGTGGTCGTAGAAGCCGCCGCCCTCGTCGTAGGTGACGAAGATGGCGGTGGTGCGCCAGTAGCGGCTGTGCGCGACCGCCTCCACCAGTTGGCCGAGCCAGGCGTCGCCCTCGGCGACGTCCTCGGGCGGCTCCTCGCTGTAGCCGACCCCGGGGCGGACGAAGGCGAAGTCGGGGAGGCGGCCGAGCCGGAGGTCCTGGAGGAATTGGCCCGTCCCGGTGAGGTCGCCGACCATGCCGCTGGGGATGATCCGGTCCCAGACCGTGCCCTGGAGCACCGACGCCGGCACCCCGTAGTAGATCCGCCAGCTGCGGTGCGCCTGGGTCAGCTGGTCGAAGATCGACCGCCAGCGAAGCGCGGCGGGCGGGGTCGTGTTCACCATCCAGCCGTTGGCGGTCCCGGTGAGGGCATACAGCACATTGGGCTGGGTGGGGGCCACCGCGGGCTGGAAGTTGTGGTCGAGGAGGGCGTACTGGGCCGCCAGGCTCTGCAGGTTGGGGTCGTCGGCGGGCGGGACCAGGGTGATCGCGGCCAGCCCGTCCAGGGGGTGGCGGGCGTAGCCGTCCATCCGATAGCCGCCTGGCCCGCGGTCCATCGCCTGCAGCTCACCCGGGCGGCTGTTGTCGATCACGCCGAGGACGTCGCCCTCGTTGGGGCCGGCGTAGGTGGGCCGGACCGGCGTCGGCGCCGGGACGTCGGGACCGGGGCCGGGGAGGGTGGTGCCCGGCGGGACGCCATCAGCCCCCGGGAAGCCCGCGAACAGGTTGTCGAAGGTGTGGTTCTCCAGCATGATCTCGACCACGTGCTGGATCGGCGAGGCCGCGGCCCGCCCCGCCCGGGCGGGGGCAGCGCTCGCGACCGCCGCCGCCGGGGCGAGCGCGGCGACCACGGCCGCCATCGCCGCGAGCCGCGCCCGCGGGCGGAGCCGGGATCGACGCGGTTCGAGCACGGGCGACCTCCCCCCGGTGGTGGGCCGGCTCGAGTCGCGGCCGGCCCGCGAGGAGGGTGGCAGCCGAGCGGGGCGCGGTGCCGGTCGCCGTTCCACGCCCACCTCGCCCGCCCGGCCCGCCCGGTCCCGGTCCGCCCCCGCGCCGGAGGGGCGGCCCGACGGCGGAGCCGTCACCGTGTGCGCTCGCTCGGCACGGGGGATGGTCACCCTGCCCCTTGCCGCGGAGCGCCGGCCCCCGTAGCCTGGAGGCCGGGCGCCGGGCTGGGAGCCGGACCGGATGCCGGCCCGTCCCGCCCCTCACGGAGGCAGCACAGTCCATGGCCGTCACCACCGAGACCCCCGCTCTCACGTCCGCCGAGGTCGTCGAGCTCTGCCGCCGCTACACCCTCTTCGACTGGTCGGTGCAGCAGGACGTCCAGCCGATCCCGGTGGCGGGGGCCAAGGGCGTGTACTTCTGGACTCCCGACGGCACCCGCTACCTGGACTTCAACAGCCAGCTGATGTCGGTCAGCGTCGGCCACGGCGAGACGCGCATCGCCGACGCCATCGCCCGCCAGGCGCACGAGCTCCCCTACATCAGCCCCTTCATGGCCCATGCGCCGCGGGCCCGGCTGGGGCAGAAGCTGGTGGAGCACCTCCCCGGCGACCTCGACCAGGTGTTCTTCACCCTCGGCGGCGCCGAGGCCAACGAGAACGCGATCCGGATGGCCCGGCTCTACACCGGGCGCCAGAAGGTCATGGCCCGCTACCGCTCCTACCACGGCGCCACCAGCGGCGCGATCACCCTCACCGGCGACCCGCGGCGCTGGCCCAGCGAGCCCGGGATCCCCGGGGTCATCCACGTCCTCGACCCCTACCACGGTCCCGACCGCCCCCAGGACTCGGCGCGGGAGGCGCTGGACCGGCTGGCGGAGACGATCGAGCTCGAGGGCCCCCACACGATCGCCGCCTTCATCCTGGAGCCGGTGACGGGCACCAACGGGATCCTGATCCCGCCGGACGGCTACCTGGAGGGGGTGCGCGAGCTCTGCGACCGGCACGGGATCGTCATGATCGCGGACGAGGTCATGTCGGGCTTCGGCCGCACCGGGACCTGGTTCGCGGTCGACCACTGGAACGTGGTCCCCGACCTGCTGACGATGGCCAAGGGGCTCACCAGCAGCTACGTCCCCCTGGGGGCGGTCGCCCTGCGCCGCCCGATCGCGGAGCACTTCCGCACCCACATGTTCCCCGCCGGGCTCACCTACAACAGCCACCCCCTGGCCTGCGCCGCGGCGCTCGCCACCCTCGAGGTCTACGAGCAGGACGACCTGGTCGGCAACGCCCGCCGCCTCGGCCCGGTGATGGCCCGCCACCACGCCGCCCTGCGCGAGCGCCATCCCAGCGTCGGCCTGACCCGCAACCTGGGCCTCTTCGGGGTCCTGGAGCTGGTCCGGAACCGGCGGACGATGGCGCCGCTGGCCCCCTTCAACGGCACCCACCCGGCGATGCAGGCGCTCACCCGGGCCCTCCTCGACGAGGGCCTCTACACGATGGTGCGATGGAACACGGTCATGACCAACCCGCCCCTCTGCATCACCGAGGCCGAGCTGGGGGAGGGCTTCGCCATCCTCGACCGCGCCCTGGCCACGACCGACCGGGCGGTGGAGGCCTGAGCGCACCGGTCCCGGCCGCCGCGCCCTGGGTCGACCCCGGCCCCAGCTACTGGCTGCGGCACGACCCCTACCGGCCGGGCCCCGGCCTGGTCGGCGACCAGCGCTGCGACGTCGCCATCGTCGGGGCGGGGTTCACCGGTCTGTGGACCGCGCTCGAGCTCCGGCGGCGGGCGCCCTGGCTGCGGACGGTGGTGCTGGAGCAGCAGGGGGTCGGCCACGGGGCGAGCGGGCGCAACGGGGGCTTCTGCGAGGCCACCCTCACCCACGGTCTCGCCAACGGGCTGCGCCACTTCCCCGCCGAGATCGAGGAGCTGGAGCGGCTGGGGAAGGAGAACTTTCGCGGCCTGGTGGCCTTCGTCGCCGAGCATGCGATCGCCTGCGACCTGGAGCAGACCGCCCTCCTGGAGGTGGCCACCACCGTGGCCCAGGCGGCCGAGCTGCAGGAGGACCTCGCGGTCCGACGGCAGCGCGGCGAGGCCGTCACCTGGCTGGACCGAGACCAGGTCCAGGACCACCTGCGCTCCCCGATCCTGCACGGTGGCCTGCGGACCACCGGCGGGAGCGCGCTGGTCGACCCGGCCCGGCTGGCGCGCGGGCTGAGCCGGGTCGCCACCGAGTGGGGGGCGGAGATCTTCGAGCAGACCCCGGTCGAGCGGATCATCGGGGGCGGCTCACGGATCGAGCTGCCGACCCCCGCCGGCACCGTCCGGGCCCGGCGGGTGGTGCTGGCGACCAACGCCTACAGCGGCCGGCTGCTCCGCCGGCTGCGGCGCCACTTCGTGCCGGTCTACGACTACGTGCTGGTCTCGGAGCCGCTGACCCCTGCCCAGCGCGAGCGGGTGGGGTGGGCCCGGCGCGAGGGGGTGGCCGACCGCGGCAACCACTTCCACTACTTCCGGCTCACCGCCGACGACCGCATCCTCTGGGGCGGGTACGACGCCGTCTACCACTACGGAGGCCGGGTCGGGCCCGCGTTCGACCACCGGCCCGAGACCTACCGCCGCCTGGAGCGCCAGTTCCGCACCATGTTCCCCCAGCTCCAGGACCTGCGCTTCTCGCACCGGTGGGGCGGGCCGATCGCGTCCACGACCCGCTTCACCTGCGCCTTCGGGTCCGCCTTCGGGGGCCGCCTCGTCTACGCCCTCGGCTACACCGGGCTCGGCGTCGTCGCCACCCGCTTCGCCGCCCGGGTCCTCGGCGACCGGCTCCTCGACCCCGCCTCCCCCGTGCTGCGCCTGCAGTTCGTCCGCCGGTCCCCGGTGCCCTTTCCGCCGGAGCCGCTCCGGACCGCCGCCCTGGCCCTGGTCCAGGGCGCGATGACCCGCGCCGATCGCCGGGGCCGGCGCGGGGTGCTGCTCAGCACCCTCGACCGCCTCGGGATCGGGTTCGACTCGTGATCCGGGCCCGGGTCGGAACCGCGGGCCGCCCCCCGGCGTTGTAGGGGGTGATGCCGCTGCGCCGATCGTCCCTGTCCGCGCGCCCGGCCGGGGGCGGCCCCCACCTGCTCCGTCGGCTGCTGGCGGCGGTGGTCGTGGTGGGGGTGGCGGTGGTGGCCCTGGGCGTGGTCCAGCTGCTGCGCCCGCTGCCGCGATTGCGGGTGGTCGCGACCGCCTCGCTCACCTTCCGCGTCCGCGGCGCCGCCACGGCGCTGCCGTGGCCCCGCGTCGGCGAGGCGGCGGTCGGGATCGACGGTGTCGGCCTGATGGGGGCGGTCGGCGGCGCCCGGTCGGAGGGGATCGGCAGCCTGGCCAAGATCATGACCGCCCTCCTCATCCTCCGCGACCACCCGCTCCAGCTGGGGGCGTCGGGCCCGGTCCTGACCATGACCCCGGCCGACGTTGCCCTCTACCGGGCCGACCGCGCCAGCGGGCAGTCGACGGTGCGGGTCGTCGCCGGCGAGCAGCTCAGCGAGTACCAGCTCCTGGTGGGGCTGCTGCTTCCCTCGGGCAACAACCTCGCCACCACCCTGGCGATCTGGGACGCCGGGTCGGCGTCCGCCTTCGTGGCTCGCATGAACCGGACCGCACGGTCGATGGGGCTCACCGGGACCCACTACCAGGACGCCAGCGGGGTCGCCCCCGGCACCGTCAGCACCGCCACCGACGAGGTCACCCTGGCTGAGCGGGCGATGGCGAACCCGGTCTTCGGCGCGATCGTGGCGATGCCGCAGGCGAGCCTGCCGGTCGCTGGGACCGTCTACAACGTCAACGCCCTGGTCACCCACGATGGCATCGTCGGGGTCAAGACGGGGTACACCGCCGACGCGGGGGGCTGCCTGGTCTTCGCCGCCCGGAGGGTGGTGGGCGGGCGGCCGGTCCTGGTGGTGGGGGCGGTGCTGGGCCAGGCGGGGCTGGCCCCGCTCACGGCGGCGCTCGACGCCAGCCGCCGCCTGCTCGATGCCGTCAGCCCTGAGCTGGAGCTGGTCCCGGTGGTCGGGGTGGGCGCCGCGCTGGCTCGGGTCGACGTCCCCTGGGGCACCGCGGTCCCGGCGGTGAGCACCCGCGCGGTGACGGTGGTGGGCTGGAGCGGGCTCGCGGTCAGCGCCCGCCTGCTCGCGCGGCGGCTCGGGACGACGCTCGCCCGGGGCCGGGTGGTCGGGCTGGAGCGGCTGGCGATCGGGGGACGCCGCTTCACCGTCCCCCTGGTGAGCACCGGCACGGTGGCGCACCCAGGCCTGCGTTGGCGGCTCCTGCACGGGTGAGCGGCGCCGCCGCGGCCCGGCCTCAGTGGCCGAGGCGGTGCAGCAAGGCCGGGACCAGCACCGTCAGGCCCACCGCCGCGGCCGCCGCCGCCGCCACCAGCACCGTCCCGGCGGCGACGTCCTTCAGGCGCCCGACGGCGGGATCGGGCCCGGGGTGGACCAGGTCGGACAGCACCTCGACCGTGGTGTTGACCAGCTCGGCGATGAGGACCAGGCCGATCGCGAGGAGCAGCGCGGCCCACCCCAGCGGGGTCACGCCGAGCCCGAGGCCGGCGGCGACGACGAGCAGGGCGGCGCCGAGGTGGACCCGGAGGTGCCGGTCCCGGCGCACCGCCCACCCCACTCCCCGGGCGGCGTCCCGGAAGGCCGTCCGCCAGTCGCGGCGGTGGGGCGGCACCACCCCGTCTGCCTCCGTCAGCGCCCGCTGAGGAGCGGTCCCGCCAGCGGACGGAGCTGGTCCAGAAGGGAGGCGGTCCGCCCCGGGGTCAGCGCCTGCACGACCACGTGGTCGGCCCCGGCCTCGAGGTGGAGGCGGGCGCGGGCGGCGACCGCGTCGGCGGGGCCCCAGGCGATGAGGGCGTCGAAGAGCGAGTCGGAGCCGGCGCCCTCGCACGCGGCGGCGCTCCACCCCAGCCGCTCCAGGTTGCGGCGGTAGGCGGGGAGGGCCAGGTACGTGCGCAGGTGGGAATCGGCGAGCCGGCGCGCGCCGGCTCGGTCGGGGGCGATCGCGCAGGCCTGCTCGGGTGCCAGGAGCGGCCGCGGCCCGAGCGTCTGGCGCGCCCACCGGGTGTGGGCGATCGGGACCAGGTAGGTGTGGGCGCCATCGGCCTGATGAGCGGCGAGGTGGAGCATGCGCGGCCCCAGCGCCGCCAGGACGGTGGCGGGCGGCGGCTCGGGCCGGGGGGCCGTGTAGGGGGCGGCGGCGAGCTGGGGCAGATAGCGACGCATCGCCGCCAGCGGCGGGGCGTAGCGGTGGCCGCGCGGCTCGACCAGGCGAGCGTGGCTGGCCCCCAGGCCGAGGACGAAGCGTCCGGGCCAGGCCTCGGAGAGCGCCCGGGCGCCGTTGGCCATCGCGACCGGGTCCCTCGCCCAGATGTTGGCGATCCCGGTGGCCACCACGATCCGCTCCGTCGCGGCCAGCACGATCGCCGCCTGGGTGAGCGCCTCGCGGCCCGACGCCTCCCCGCACCAGATCGCGCCGAAGCCGAGCGCCTCGATCGCGCGCACCCCCCGGCGGAGCCCGGTCGCGTCGGTGAGCGCGAGCTGGCCCAAGGACACCCCCACCGGGCCCAGCCGGGCCGCGAGCCGGCGGCCGTCCGGGGACGGCGACGGGGCCGCGGCTGCGGTGGACGAGTCGTCCGCGGTCACCACGCCGGCGATTGTCCCATCCGGGACCGGGCCCGCCCCGACCCCCGGGGGTGGACGCCCGCGGGCCGTCGCTACCAGTCGAGCTCGGTCACCCGGGCGGCGGCGACCCGGGTTCGGCGGGGGAGGCCCCCGCACGGGTCCCATACCAGGTACGGACCTGTCGGCAGGCTGGGGAAGACCGCCGCATGCACGATCCCGGCGGCCAGAGCACGGGGGAGCACCTCCACGTGCCGGCGCTGCCGCGGCGCCTCCAGCGGGCTGATCTCGATCTCCCGCCCATGCAGGGCGGCGGGAGTCCGCACCACCAGGGCGCCGTGACCAAGGCCGATCTCGACCATCACCGAGCCGATCGGCTCGGTCGGGACGGCGGGGTGGTCCATGGGTGGCGATCCTCGTGAGGGGCGGGGGTCGGCCGGCCGGAGCGCGGCTCCGGCCGGCCCGGGGGCGGCTCAGGCGGCGGTTGAGGTGCGGGCGTCGAAGCCGTCGTAGGGGGTGCCGAGGTAGGGGAACGACGAGAGGTAGGTGAGGCCGAGCGTCCTGGCCAGGGACGCAGGCGTGTTCTTGGCCGGGTCGACCGCGTCGTAGATGGCGCCGACCGCGGCGTCGGGCTTGAAGGACGGGTCCACCAGCGGGAGGGTGGCGCCGGCGACGGCGCGGAGCTCGATCGTGGTGACGTCGTCGTAGACGCGGCGCCCGTTGGGGAAGCCGGCCGCGTCACCGCCCAGGAGCCCGAGCAGGCTGGGGCTGGCGCTCGGCGCGATGCCGCAGTTGAGCCGGAGCATGTCGGCGTAGACCTTGCCGGTGAGGTTCTGGAAGCCCTTGATGATGCCGGCGGGCACGCCGGTGAGCAGGATGGCGACCAGGTCGGCCCGGGCCGTCCCCGCCTTCACCACCTGGGCGAGATTGGGGAAGACCTTGGGGTAGAGGACGGGCAGCAGCCCGGCCAGCTCGGGGTGCTCGACGTAGCCCAGGATGCTGGCGTCGGTCTTCGGCGGCCGCGAGTTCCAGGCGTCCTTGACCAACAGCGGGTTGATCACCTCGTTGATCAGCGGATTGCCGAGGCGGGAGACCTGCACCCAGGGGCCGATGTTGACGTTGGGGCCGTTCTGGTGGTCCCAGACGCGCGCCCGCTGCCGGCTGGCGGTGGTCCAGACCCCGATCACCGACGCCGGGCTGGTGGGATCGGTGCCGGCCGCGCCGCCCCGGGTCAGGTCGCTCTTGGGCACCTGGAGGGCGATGCTGTGGACGTTGAGGCCGGCCAGGCCGTTGACCCCGGCCGCGGCCGGGCGGGGGGCGATGTTGAGGTTCTGGAAGGGGCGGAGGTCGAGCAGGTCGAACACCGAGCCCAGGTCGACGTAGAAGCCGTCGGCGCGCTGGCCGGCGAACACCCGCCGGCCGCCGGGCAGTTGGTGGACCGCCTGGGCGGCCAGGCCGGGGTAGCCAGGCGTGGAGAGGGGGCCGATGTTGCACGGCGGGCAGGCCAGCCCCTCCGCCAGCACCTGGCGGTCGCCGGCCGTCACCCGGGTGACGGAGTAGGTCTGGCGCCGGTTCCAGGTGGAGCTGGTGAGCGAGCTGATCGGACCTGTGTTGTACAGGAAGGTGGTGGGGTTCTGGACCTCGGTCCGGAAGCGGAATTGGTACCAGACGTCGGCCTCGCCGTCGCCGTCGTTGTCGACCAGGATCTGGTACAGGACGTCGTCACCGAACTCGAAGAAGTTGGGGCCTCCGGCGGGGTCCTGGAGGGGGACGAAGTTGGCGATCAGGGTCACCGTGTCGGGGCGGTCGGGGCTGACGAAGGCGTAGAGGTCGGTGCTGTCGGCGACCGGGTCCTTGGCGATCGCCGGCGCCTCACGGTGGGAGGACATGCGGATACCTCGATGGGGGTGGGTGGGTGTCGGTGGGTGGGGCCGGTCAGGCCAGCTGGCGCAGCAGGGCGGCGACCAGGGCCGGGTCGTGACGGGTCACCTCGCTCTCACCGGAGAGGATCGCGAAGGTGCCGCTGCGCCGGTCGGCGATGCTGACGACGAGCGGGCCGGAGCCGTCGGGCGGCCCGTTGACCACGGCCGAGGCGATCGGCGCCGCGGTCCCGCGCCGACGGGTGGCGGCCAGCACCGAGGCGCCGGGGATCGCCGCCATTGCCCCCGCCGCGGCCACGCCGACGGAGGTGCGGGTGAGGAACGTGCGCCGCGTGATCTTCTGCATGCCGAGTGCCTCCTCTGGGGCTGAGCCGCCGAGAACCCGGAGTCGGGCTCGTCATCGCATACGTCGTGAGCCGCCGGGGTGGATCACGGAGCCGCGCCGGCTGGACCCGGCTATCCTCGGGAGGTGATCCTCGACCTGGGCGGCGGGCACCCGATCGGCCGGGTCGGGCCGCCTCCGCCATGCACCTCGTGGCCGGGCGCGACGACCGGCCGGTGATCCGCCCCCGGCCCGGGCGCGAAGGAGCGGGGGACGAGATGCTCTCCGCTGCCCCGATCGCCCCCGCCCAGGAGCTCGACGGTGATGACCGCCTGATGTGGCGCCTGCGCGGCCGAGACGAGGCAGCGCTGGGCACGATTTACGATCGGCACGCCGGGGTCGCCTACGGCCTGGCGCTCCGAATGCTGCGCGACCAGCCGGCCGCGGAGGAGGTGGTCCAGGATGCGTTTCTCGCGCTCTGGCGGAACGCCGCTGTCTACCAGCCCGACCGGGCCAGCCTGCGGACCTGGTTGCTCACGATCGTGCGCAACCGGGCGGTCGATCGGCTTCGCCGGCACGCCACCCGAGGTCCCGCCGTCGCACTCGAGGAGTGTCCCGAGCTGGTCGCCGCGGACGACACCTGGCTCGAGGCGACCGACGGCATCCGGGCGGCGGCCGTGCGTCGCGCGGTGGGCGAGCTGCCCGCGGCTCAACGCCAGATCCTGGAGTGGGCGTACTTCGGCGGACTCTCGCAGCGGGAGATCGCCGCACGGTCCGGCCTGGCGCTGGGGACGGTGAAGAGCCGGACCCGTCTCGGCCTGGAGCACCTGCGCCAGCTCCTCGGCGGCAGCGTCGCGGCCGAGGCGCGGGAATGGTGACCGGGGGCGTCCCGGGACCTCCCGGGCCACCCGCGACGGGCTGCGACGCGGTGGACCCCCTGCTCGGGGCCTTCGCCCTCGACAGCCTGGAGCCCGACGAAACGGCGTGGGTGGCCCGCCACCTGGCCGGCTGTGGCCGCTGCCGCGCCGAGGAGCGGGTGCTGCGCACCGCGGCCGCCCAGCTCGGGTCCCTCGTCCCCGACGTTCCGCCGCCCCCCGGTCTGCGCGGCCGCGTGCTGGCCGCGGCCCGCCGGGACCCGGCGTCGGCGCCGGCTGAGACGTCGCGGGTGCCATCGGGGGCCGCGGCCCGGGTCGGGAGTCGTTGGTGGGTGCAGCCCCGGCAGGCGTGGGCGGTGGCGGTCGCCGCCGCCGTGCTCGCCGTCGCCGCCGGCGGCTGGGGGATCGCCGAGCACGTCCAGGGGCGAGCATCGTTGGGCCCGGTCGCGACCCCGCCCGCCCTGAGTGGGATTGCCGGCCTGCTCAGCGGTGGCGCCACGGTGGTGGCCCTGCGCCCGACCGCCGACGCCGCCCCCGGCGATCGCGCGGCCCTGGTGACTGACCGTGCGGGCCGGCGCGCCTACCTGGTGGTCACCGGCGTGCGGCCGGTGGCAGGGCCGCGCGTGTACATGCTCTGGTACATCCGCCGAGGTGCGTCCGGGCCGCGGCCGGTTCCGATCGCGTCCATGACCCGTGCCGGGGTGTTCCGGATGCCGCGCACCGCGAGCGGGTTCGCCGAGGTGGCGATCACCCTCGAGCCCCACCGCCACGACCGGCGTCCTCGGGGGCCGGTGCTCCTGGAGGCGGCCCTGGCCTGACCGGTGCCCGACCGGGGGCGCTCCCGCGCGGGGGCCCCTCGACACGTGATCCGCATCGCCCCCGGGGCTCGTAGGGATGGGTACGGGATCCTCGGGACGGCGGTGCGGGCCGCTTCCCGGGGACGACCGGTCCGCCGCTCATCAAGGAGGCTCTTCGATGCTGGCTCCGACTCACCTCGTCCTGCTCGGCCTGCTGATCGTCCTCGCGCTGGTGGTGTTCGGCCCCAAGCGCCTGCCCGAGCTCGGCAGCAGTGTCGGCCGCGCGATCAACGAGTTCAAGCGCGCGTCCGCCCAGGCCACCCATGGGGTCACCGTGCACGACCTGACCGGTCCGCTGGCGGCGACCCCGGTGGTGAGTCCCGCCGGGTTCGAGGAGGTCGCGCCCCCGGCCGCGACCCCCAACGGCGTCGCCCCCACGACCGCCGGCGCGGCGGTCGGCGACGTCGCCGGCCACTGATCGCGCGAGGCGGGCGAGCCATGGCCGCGGCCCCCCTCGGCGGCGTCCTCCCCGGACGGTCGGGGACGTCGGGCGCCGTCGAGGACGAGGCCCCGGCGCAGACCCTGATCGAGCACCTCGACGACCTGCGCCGTGTCCTGATCGTCTGCCTGATCGCGTGGGCGGTGGCGACCGGGCTCGCCTTTCTGGTCAACCACGCCCTGATCCAGCTCCTGGAGCACCCCCTGATGCTGGCCCTCACCCGCCGCGGACCCTCGCCGTTCGGGCACACCGTGATCGTGACCAGCCCGATCGAGGGACTGTCGATCCCGTTCAAGGTGGCGGCCCTGGTCGGATTCGTGGCCGCGCTGCCGGTCGTCGCCTGGCAGGCCTGGACCTTCATCGCCCCCGGGCTCCGCCGTGCCGAGCGTCGCCTGGCCGGCCCGTTCGTCGCCGGCACCATCATCTGTTTCGCCCTCGGCGCCGCCTTCGCCTATCTGATCATGCCGATCGGGCTCAGCTTCCTCGCCTCGTTCCTGGGCACGGACGCCGTCTACCTGCCCGACCTCAACGCCTATCTCTCCTTCTTCCTGCTGGTGATCGCGGTCTTCGGCATCACCTTCGAGATGCCGGTGGTGCTGACCCTGCTGGCGGCGCTGCGGATCATCAGCAGCGCCACCCTGCGCCGGTGGCGGCGTCCGGCGGTGTTCGCGATCATCGCCGTGGCGCTGGTGATCACCCCCGGCGCGGACCCGTTCACCCCAACCCTCCTCTCCGCCGCGCTGCTGATCCTGTACGAAGCGAGCATCCTCGTGATTCGTCACCTCCTCCATCGATAGGGAGGGCGGGCGGCGAGGAGGGGAGGCAGGGGCCGGGTGCCGCTATCCGGCGTGGCACAGCATCGCGCTGGCTATCGGTGGTGACGGAGCGCAGCGGCGCCGCCCGGACGGCCGGCGCAATCCGAACGCAGGGCCGTCGGAGCTGGGCTCGTGATGTCGGCCGATTCGGCGCGGACGTCCGCCCGCGATCGCGGAATCAGGTTTTGCGGGGGTGGACGGGTAGTCGATGACGCACGTGGGCCGTCTCGTCCGCCGCTCGTTGCCATGAGTTCAGGGCACGTGCGGTCACGTCAGAGCGCAGGGGCATGGAGGGCGAAGACTCGGACGATGATGATGACCGCGACGATCATGAGGATGATCACGAGGCGGAGGCGCAGGCCGCGGCGCATGGTG
>DAHUZL010000007.1 GCA_027306655.1 Candidatus Dormiibacterota bacterium | reverse complement strand
GGCAATCTCTCCCTGGGTCTGCGGGTCCAGATCGGGATCGCCAAGCGGATGCGCAAACCGCTGCGCTTCTTCGACATCAGCGATCTTCCCGACCGCGTCGTCACCATCCCCGAGGCGATGGTGGGCGAGGAGCGGCACGAGTAGGGTGCGCCGAGGGGAGTCGCGGTGACTCTCTGGCTTCTGACCGGCTACTGGCTGCTGGTCCTCGCCGCCGGGGCAGCCACGGTGGGATTGGTTCCCGTGGCGTGGCGCTGGCCCGAGCGCATGGCGCTCACCCTGGTGGTCGGGCTCGTCACCTCCACCCTGACCAGCTTCCTCATAGCCTTCGGCCCCGGAGTCTCGGTTGCGAGCGCCCTCGGCGGCCCGGCCGCGGTGCTGGGGCTGGCGGTGGGCTTGGCTCGGAGGCTCGGCGCGCGGCCGTGGGACCCGTGGGTCCGCGCTATCCGGCGGGCGGTGGCGTGCGCCCGCGGCGCCCCCTTACCGACGCTGGAAGTCGGCACCGGACTCGTTCTCCTCCTCCTCGGCGCGGGACTCCTGCTGGTGATGCAGCGGGCGCTGATGGCAGGCCCGGGCGGCACGTTCACCACCGGCTTCGACCCCACCTGGGACGACTGGTCGGTCCATGTCAGCTACGTTCAGTACTTCGCCCTCAGCCACCGGTGGCCCCCCACCGACGCCCTCGCCGCCGGCCAGGTCCTCCGATACCCCTTCATGGCAGACCTCCAGTCCGCCTTCCTGCGCGTGCTCGGCGAGGGGCTCGCCAGCGCACTGGTTCTCCCCTCCTGGCTGGTGAGCTGGGCCGCCACGGTGCTGGTCTGGAGCGTTGGCCGGCGGATGCTCGGCTCCCGGCTGGCGGGGACCGTCGCGGTGCTCCTGGTGCTGCTCGGCGGCGGCCTCGGGTTCGCCCGGCTCTATCCGGATACCTGCCGGACGGAGACCCCGCGGATCGCCGGCGCCGCCGCCCTGGTGTCCGCGGGCGCCTGCTCCGGTCTCGCGACTGCGTCTCCCTCGACCCTGGACGCGGTGGTTCGGGGCCTGCCCGCGATCCTCACTCGCCTACCCCGCAGCTACGACGGGTCGCCGGGGCTCGCCGGCGGCACCGCGCCCCCTTTTCCCGACATCCAGCTTTACACGCCGCTGATCCTCTACTGGCTCGCCCAGCGCGACTTCGACTACGGCGTTGCCCTTCTCGCCGCCGTCCTGCTGGGCGGGTGGCTGGCCCTGCAGGAGCGGCGGCGCGCCCTAGCGCTCGGCACCGGCGTGCTGGGCGCCGCCCTCTCTTTCTTCAGCCCCTATGCGTGGATCGCCGCGGTGGTGATCGCAGTGGGTTGGCTGGCCTTGATCCGCCGACGGGAAGCGGGCCTGCTGCTTCTGCCCCTGCTCTTCCTCGGGCTTCCGTGCGCCGTCTTTGACGCCGCGGGTCCCCACGGCCAGCTCATCGGCCCCCTCGGCAGCAACCTCTTCCCGGTCCTCCAGCTCGGGTGGCTCTCGACCCTCGGGACCGTCTGCACGGCGGCACAATGGCATGCGGGGATCAGCTGCGCCGGGCTGTACCTGCACGGACTCGGCCCCACGACGCTGATCGCCTATGTGGTCGCGACGTTGGCCGGCGGAAGCTTCTGGGCGAACCTGGTCCATTTCTGGTTGATCAACACAGGGGCCTTCATCCCGCTCGCGGCCGCCGCCGCCGGACTCGCCCTGGTGGCGCGCCGACGCAGACGCCCGCTGGCCGCTCTGCCGTGCGGCGTGGTCCGCTTCTGCGCACCGGCTTTCCTTCTCTTCGTCCTCGTCAACCTCGTGGCCCTCCAGCCGTTCGGATGGGATGACACCAAGTTGGTGGCTGACTGGATCCTGCTCGCGAGCTTCCCGGTGGCGGCGCTGCTGGCTGCGGGTTTGCGGCGGCGCTGGGCCCGGGTGCCCGCGGCGGTGGTGATGGTGACTCTCGTCGCCAGCTCCGTGCTGGCGATCGTGCGCGCGATGCCGGGCCAGGGACCGCCCGCCGGTGGGGGGCCGGCGCCCACCTCGAGCATCGGCATTGCCGGGCCGACGGAGGTGCTGGTGGCGCGACGACTGCGCCGGCGCATCCCCCCCGGTGCGCTCGTTCTCACTGAGGGGGAGCTCACCGACCCGGTGACGGTGCTGGCTGGCCACCCGGTGGTCCTCGCCTACGCCGGGTGGCTGTGGAGCTACGGGGACCTGCTCAGCCGACCGCTCCGCGAGGTGCAGGCGATGTACGCCGGCTGCCCACCGCGCGCTCACCCCTGCCGGGCGCTGGCTTTGCTGCACCGTGATCACGTCGGCTACGTGGAGCTCGAGCCCGGCGACTACAACGGCATCGCGGTCAACACCGCCTGGTTCGCCCGAGCACACTTCTCGGTGGTCGTCCAGGTCGGCCCCTACACCATCTATCGGGTGCCGCGCGATTGACCCGCGTGATGACGGGAGCCCGGCCGCCTCGGATCCAGCAGCGCCTCGCGTGGCCGGCGCTGTCCCACCCGGGGAACATCGGACTAGACTGGTGCGGCCATCCCCGTTCGGTCGGTGCGCCGACACCGCGGGGACGGTCGGAATCGGACCGCCGCCGGAGGGTGTGAGTGGGGTGCGTGGACCCGCCGGACGATGGACCCGTCGATGCCGTCCCGGCGGCGCCGGTCCCGACCGCGGCGGGGGCGGCCGTCGGGATCGGGCGGGGGGTGCCCCCTCCCAGCAGCTGGAGCTGGATCGTTCCGACCGGGCTGCACCTGCTGCTGGCGCTGACGGCGGTGGCGGTCGCGCTGGACCTCACCGGCACATTCACCGGAGCCGGATGGACAAGCGCCTTCACCAACTGGGACAGTCGGTGGTACCTGGAGGCGGCCCGCCAGGGATACCCGGCCGCCTATCCTCTCCCCGGCAACACCAACACCGCCCTGGTGCCGTGGGGATTCTTTCCCCTCTACCCGCTCACGATCACCGTCCTCCATGCGGTGGGGCTGGAGTACGTGCATGCGGGCGTGATCGTCAGCCTGGCCGCCACCGCCGGGCTGGTCCTGCTGCTGAATCGGCTCGCGCGCATCGAGATCGGGCCCCGCGGCGCGGCCTGGGTACCGGCCCTGGTGATCTTCTCTCCCGATGGCTGGTTCTTCACCGCGGTCTACACCGAGGCCCTCTTCTACCTGCTGGTGGTGGGAGCGTTCCTCGCCGCCCGCCGGGGGCGTTTCGTTCATGCCGGGGTGGTCGGTCTCCTCGCTAGCGCGGCTCGCCCGACCGGCGTGTTCCTGGTCCCGGCCCTGCTCCTCGAGGCGTTCCAGCAGGCCGGCTGGAGGTGGCGGCGGGTGGATCGGTCGGCCCTCGCCGTCCTGCTGGTCCCGGTCGGGGTGGCGGCCTTCGCGATCGCGGCCTGGCTGCGCACCGGGAACTTCGACGCTTATGGGGCTGCCCAGGCCAATGCCCTGAACGCGACGGTGGTGGCGCCCTGGACCGGGCTGATCAACACCTGGAACGCGACCGTGGGCCAGCACGGGTACCTCCAGGGAGTCTTCCAGTCGCAGCTGATCGCGGGTCTCCTCGGCATCCCGATCCTCGCCATCGCCTGGTGGAGGTTGCGGCCGATGTACGCCAGCTTCATGACCCTGGTCTGGCTTCTGGCGGTGTCGATCGGGATCTGGGACAGCCTGCCCCGCTACGAGCTCGCGTTCTTTCCCGTGGCCCTGCTCGCGGTGGCATGGACGAGGCGGGCGCCATGGGTGCGCTGGCTGCTGATCCTCCCCTCGGCGCTGGCGATGGCCTACGGGGCGTCCGAGTTCGCCAGGGGGATTTGGCTCAGCTGAGCGGAGACCCGCCGTCCGCCCGCGTCCCCACGGCGCTCGCGGAGCTCCTGGGCGACGCGTCACCCGGGCCTCCGACGCCGGGGTCCGACCACGTCACCGGCGGGGATCGGTCTCCGGGCTCGAGGAGCACGAAGAGCGCCCCGGTCATGAGGCCCTCCATCCCCACCAGCATGGCGGTCACCGCCGGGACCATCCCGCCCATCACCTGGACCGCGGACAGCCGGGAGAACCCGGTCTCGCCCCAGAGCACGGCCAGGGCGGCGAACGCGGCCAGCCCCAGGGCCACCATGGCGGCGGCGAGGAGGAGGCCTTGGGTCACCGACAGGCCGGGACTGCGCCGCCAGATCCGCGCCCGCGGCCGATAGCCCTGCTCACTGGCGTACAGCCGGCTGAAGCCGCCGAGGAGGAGGACCTGGCACGCCACCAGGCACAGCCCCATGGCGGCGATCAGCGTGCCGACCGACAGCCGGACGCCCCCGACGACGAGGGGGCCACGACTGAGCACCGCCTCCAGTCCGACCCCGATGCCACCGATCAGCGCGGCCGGCAGTGCGTAAGTGGCGTTGTCGCCGAAGAGGAGGAGCAGGCGAAGGTGGCGCGCGCCGTCACGCCATGGATTGAGGTGCGGAGGCCGCGACCGGCCGTCCTTGGCCAGCGAGGTGGGAACCTGCGCGACCCGGAGCGAGGCCTGCTCGGCCCGCAGGATCATCTCGCTCGCATACTCCATTCCCAGCGACTGCAATCCGAGGGAAACCAGAGCCTGCCGCTGACCGCCGCGCAGTCCGCAATGGAAGTCGCGCACCTTGGAGTGGTAGAGCGCGCGCCCGACCCAGCTCAGCACAGGGTTGCCGAGGTACCGGTGGAGGAGCGGCATCGCGCCCCGATCGATGCCGCCGGCGAACCGGTTCCCCACCACCAGGTCGGCGCCGCCCCGGAGCGCGCTGACGAAGCTCTCCAGCCGTGAGAAGTCGTAGCTGCCATCGGCATCGCCCATGATCACCCAGTCGCAGCGGGCGGCCTCGATTCCGGCCCGAAGCGCGGCCCCGTAGCCTCTGACGCTGACCTGGATGACGCGTGCCCCCGCCGCCAGCGCCAGCTCCGGGGACCCGTCGGTGCTGCCGTTGTCCGCGATCAGAACTTCGCCCGCCAGCCCGGTGCGGTCGAGGAACCCCGTCGCCTTGCGGATGCAGGTGACCAGCGTTTCAGCCTCGTTGAGGCACGGCATTAGCACCGTCAGCGACGGCGGCAGGGCGCCCGATCGCGCATCCGGAAGACCCGATCCGGTGGTGCTCACCGCCACCGGCCTCCCGCTCCGGTCCCGCCCCCGACGCTCGCGTTCACGGCTTTCGCCGTCACCGAGCCGCCGGGCGGTCGGGGCCCGCCCGCCCGCGTCTAGCGCCCGCGGTCGAGCAGCCCGCCCAGCAGGCCACCGCCCAGCCCTCCGGTGAGCCCGCCCGCGACGCCGCCGGCGGCGGCACCCTGCCCGGCCGACGACCCCAGGTACGGCTCCAGCGCGTGCGCCAAGATCGGC
>DAHUZL010000001.1 GCA_027306655.1 Candidatus Dormiibacterota bacterium | reverse complement strand
CCGCGTGATCGTGATGGCCGTGTCTCCCCGCCCAACCGCATTCGAGCCTCCGCCGGGGTAGGGGGCACGTGTGGCGCAGGGTGGGGGGTGCCCATCGGCGATGGCGGGACCGGCCACACGGGGGTGGCCGTCCGGCGTCGCGGAGGCGTCAGGACGTGGCGCCGAAGTTGACATCCCGGGTGGCGACCGTGCCGGCCGTCCGCCCCGGAGCCGTCTGGTGGGACCAGTACAGGTTGGTGTGCGCGATGACCTGGTCGGGCGGTGGCGCCCCCCAGGCTGTCCGGTCCCCGGTCGTGTGGGCATCGCTGACCAGGGTCGCGTCGTAGCCCCTGACCAGCGCGCCGTGGAGCGTCGAGCGGATGCAGGCATCCGTCTCAGCGCCGACGACGAGGAGCCGACCGACTCCGAGGCGCGCCAGCACGGTCTCGAGATTGGTGGCTTCGAAGGAGTCGCCGTACGTCTTCTCGACCAGCGGCTCGGCGTCGCCCCGGGACAGCTCGGGGACGATCCGCCAGTCGGCGCTTCCTCTCGTCAAGTGCTCGTTGGAGTGCTGGACCCAGACCACGGCGACCCGCTCCCGTCGCGCCCGGTCGACCAGGCTGCCGATATTGGCGACCACCGCATCGCGCCCGTGGGCCTGCTCGACCACGCCCTGCTGCACGTCGACGACGAGGAGGGCGACCTTCGGCCGGTTCGCGATGGTGGTCATGGTTTTCACCCTACTCACGCTCGGCGGCGGTGTCAATCGACGGTCGCGTCCCTCACGCCCGACGGTGGCCTGGCCGGCCCGACCCTCGCCCGTCGGGAGGAGGATCGTGGCGACGAGCCTGGTGTGGGGCCGGTGGATCCCGGCTAAAGTACGAGCGTTGACGAAGGCCCTGGTCCCCGCTGGTGAGCGGGCTGGAGCTGTGCATGGCCACCGTCGTCCCGCTGGAGACCCCGGAGCTGGGGGACCGCAGCTATCTGGTCCACGACGGCGAGCTGGCGGCGGCGATCGATCCCCAGCGCGACCTGGACCGGGTCCGCGGGGCGGCCGCCGACCACGGGGTCCGGATCGTGCTGGTGGCGGAGACCCATCTCCACAACGACTATGTGACCGGGGGCCTGGAGCTGGCCCGCCGGACCGGCTCCCCCTACGCGGTGGGGGGTGGCGAGGAGGCCACCTTCGACTGCCGCGCCGTGACCGACGGGGACGTCCTCGAGGTGGGAGCGCTCGCGCTCCGCGTGGTGGCCACGCCCGGTCACACCGAGGCCCACGTTGCCTACGTGCTGGAGGCGGGCGGACGGCCCCAGGCGGTCTTCACAGGCGGCTCGCTCCTCTACGGCACCGTCGGACGCACCGACCTGGTCGCGCCCGACCGAACCGCCGAGCTCACCCGCCGTCAGCACCGGTCGGTGCGGCAGCTGGCCGCGTCCCTGCCCGGCGACGCGGCCGTCCACCCCACCCACGGATTCGGCAGCTTCTGCACCGGGAGCGTGTCCAGCAGCCCTACCGGAAGCACGATCCAGGTGGAGCGGGCGGCCAATCTCGCGCTCGCCGTCGACGACCCGGAGGACTTCACGGCCCAGCTCCTCGGCGGCCTCACCGCCTACCCCGCCTACTACGCGCACATGGGCCTGGTGAACCGGGCCGGCCCGGCGGTGCTCGACCTCACCCCCCCGGCCATTGTCGACGGGGCGGAGCTGGGGCGGCGGGTCGCAGCTGGCGAGTGGGTGGTGGACCTGCGACCGCGACGTGCCTTCGCAGCCGCCCACCGGGCGGGCATGGTGGGGGCGGAGCTGACCGAGCCGTTCACCACCTACCTCGGCTGGGTCCTCCCCTGGGGGATGCCGGTGACGCTGGTCGCCGAGGACCCGACCACGATCGGGGCGGCGCAGCGGAACCTGGCCCGGATCGGGATCGACCGCCCGGTGGGGATGGCGGTGGGGTCCCCGGCGTCCCTCGGCGGGGAGCTCCGCGCCTATCCCGTCCGTGCCTTCACCGATCTGGCGGCGGCGCGGAGCGGGGGCCCGGGGCCGGTGGTGGTCGACGTGCGGCGGGACGACGAGTGGTCGCGGGGACACCTTCCCCAGGCACTCCACCTCCCCCTGCCGGAGCTGGTGGAACGGGCGGACGAGTTGCCCCGGCGCGAGCTCTGGGTCCACTGCGCCGGTGGGTACCGCGCCAGCCTGGCGTCGAGCCTGCTCGACCGCGCCGGCCACCGGGTGATCCTCATCGATGACGACTGGGACCAGGCGGCGGCCGCGGGCCTCGAGGTCATCCCCGACGCCTGACCAGCGGCGGCGGACAGGGTTCCGGGACCGGCTCCGCGGCGCGACCGGCGGCGCACCCCTCAGCCCGGGCGCGCCAGCTGCAGCACCACCGCGGTCCGGTCGTCGTGCTTGCGGGCGGCCGCCACCAGCCGCTCGGCCCCCGCCTGGGCGGAGACGCCCGTCACCGCGGCGGTCAGCTCTCGCGGACCGAGGAGGTCCGGGGGAAAGTCGCCGGTGATGCCGTCGGTGACCAGCACCAGCGTCATCGGGAGGTCGATCGGGATCAGCGCCGTCTGGCTCACCCGCGCCCCGTGGGGAGCCAGGCCCTCGCCCAGCCAGTTGTCGAGCAGGTTGCCGACCCCCTCGTCAATGGTCAGCAGGTGGAGCGGATCAGTACCCACCCGGGCGTACAGCCGCGAGTCTCCGACCGACGCCACCGCGGCCTGACTGGGCAGCAGGCGCACCACCAGCGCGGTGGTCGCACCCCAGCGCCGCTCCACGATCGTGGTGTGGGCGGCGCGGAGGGCGTCGGCGATGCGCCGCACCGGGTCGAGCTCCGACGGGAGCGCTCCGCCGGGGTGATGCGCGGCGCCGACGGTCTCGGCGGCGCAGGCGGCAGCGAATCCGCTGACCTCGAACTGACCCACGCCGTCGAAGACCCCGAACAGCCCACGGTCGGGACGCAGCAGGGTGCGGTCCTGCCCGTGGAGGGAGAGCTCCGCCCAGCCGTGATCGAGAACCCATGGAGGCGGCCGGCCCGCCGTCATCCCGCGCCGCCGCGCCCAACCCGGCAGGACTCGTCCGCGATGACGACACGCCGGGCGGTCACCCGTCCTCCGCCAGGGCGGCCGCCTCCCGGTAGGGGGCCTGCTCGCGCCGGATGAGGTCGGGATTGGTGCCGGCGGCCCGGACCAGGGCCAGCGTGAGGTGCTGGAGTGCCATCGCCGAGCCGGTCAGCGCCGCCAGGGCCTGAGGCAGGCCCTCGCCGCGAGGCACGGCCATCCTGACGCCGATCGCCGCGGCCGCCCACTGGACGGGCACGTCGTCGCGGACGATTGCCGCCGTCCGGATCCCGATCCGGGTGGCGGCGGCGAGGCACCGCGCCGCGCGCGCGAGGCGCCGCTCCTGGGCGCGTCCGTCGGTCACCAGCACGACCAGCGCCGATTGGGCGTCACGGGCCACCAGGTGGCCGTGGAGAACCGTCTCCAGGTCGCGCCCCACGGCGGGGCGCTGCACCCCCTCCTCGACCTTGAGCGCGAGCTCGCGCGCGGCGATCGCATCGGTGCCGCTGCCGGCGCATTCGAGGGGTCCGCCCGCGGCGATGCCGGCGGCGACCGGGCCGGCCTGGTCGGCCGCCGCGGCCCCGGCGGCCTCGAGATGGGCGCGGACCGTGCTCGCCGCCAGTTCCCGCCCCCCGATCGCGGCCCCGATCCGGCCGCCGGCGAGGATCGGGGAGAGGTAGCCGACGGTGTGGCACCAGGCCCGGTCCACGAGCGGGGTGGTGAACACCAGGTCGGCGGCGACCGCGCACGGACCGTTGGGGGTCGCCGTGATCAGCGCCGTGGACGCCCCATCGGACCGGGCCGCCTCGAGGGCGGCGAGAGTGGCGCGCGTGCCGGCCTCGTGGGAGATCGCGAGGCAGAGGCCGGGCCAGGGATCGAGCGCCGCCTCGAGCGCCTGCCGGGCGACGACCGCCCAGCTCGGGATGCCCCGCTCCTGGAGGCCCTCACGGATCAGGGCAGCGACCGCCATCGCCCCATGCTCGCTGGTGCCGCAGCCCACCACGGCGACCGGGTTCCCGGCCCCGAGGGCCCGCCGGACCCGGTCCGCGACCGCCTCCGCGGCGCGGCTCTCAGCCCAGATCGGCTCGACCAGCCCGGGCTCGGCCGCCACCATCTCCTCGGTCACCCATGGCGGTCCGGGGCGGAGCTCGGGATACCCGTCGGGGAGCGACTCCGGTGTGAGCGTCATCCCCGGACCGTCTCGAGCGCGGCGCGACGTGGTGGCTGCGGCATCGGGTCTCCTCACGCGGCGGGCGGGCGCCGCCCAGCGTACGCGGACCGGGAGCCGTCGGGCGAGGCGCGGCCCCGCCGCCCTACGCGGCGATCGGGAACCAGGTGCGCCCGCCGTTGTCGGTGAGGAAGACGCTGGCGAGGTGGGCCGGGGCTCCGCTGGTGAGCGTCTCCGCCAGGGTCGCCTGCCCGTAGACGGCGGCGCCGTGGAGGGGATCGGAGAAGCTGAGGTCGGTGAATCCGACCCCCCCGTCGCCGAACTCGCGGGCGGTGGTCCACCGGCTGTCCGGGCCGGTGGTGCGGTAGAGCCAGGTCGCACCCGACGCGGCTGCGAGGACCAGGGTGGTGGGGGAGGCGGCGGCCAGCTGCCCGGGATCGCCGCCCAGCGGGGGATCGGCGATCCGCTGGAACGTGCGCCCGAACGTGGTGGAGACGTAGGCGGCCTTCTCGACGCTGCCGGCCCCGGCTCCGCCGACGCAGAGGACGGCGACGGAGCGGGCGCTGCCGAGGGCCACGGCCCCGGGGGCGAATCCTCCTGCCGGGGTGGGCGCCGGGCAGGGGTTGTGCAGGATCGCGAAGTGGAGGCCGTCGGGGGCGCCCAGCAGCTGGGGACGGGAGGCGTCGGCGGCCAGGACCACCACCGCCGTGCCGGACGTCGCGATCTCCGGGGCGGACTGGGCGGCGAAGGTGACGCCGGCCACCGCGCGCCAGGCGTCGCGGCCCACCGGCGTGCGGTAGAGGTGGCCGGGCATGACGCACGCTCCGGGGGCTCCGTAGCAGGGCATCACCGCGGCGTAGGCGAAGCTCTCGCCGGCGGCGACCGCCACCACCGCGCCCGGCAGGTGCACCCGATCCCAGTCGCCCCCGCCGTCGTGGGTCGTCACCAACCCGGGGCCGTAGGCGAAGAGGTCGCCTGGACTGGCAGCGACCAGCTGGCTCACCGTCGCCCGGCCGGTCCCGCCGCTCGGGCCCACCGCGGCCGGCGGCGGCGGCACCACGCTCCAGCGCCGGCCGCGGTCCGCGGTGCGGAGCAGGGCCGTGCACCAGTGGGGGCCGCAGCGGTCGACGCCGAGCAGCCACCCGCTGACGGTGGAGGGGAAGCTGACGGACTGGGCCAGGAACCGGCCGCCACTGGTTGCGAGCGGCGAGCGGGCCGCCGCCGCGGCGGGAGCCGTCGCGCTGACCAGACCTCCTCCCGCCATCAGCACGGCGACGAGCAAGGCGGAGCGGCGGCGGGCGGGCGGGCGCATCGATCGCGTCAACGCGACCGGGCGGCCGGCGGTTACGGGGTCCGAGCGGCCGGACCGCTGCAGGCGGTGGGCCGATCGGCCCGCCGACCGCCTTGCGTCGGGTGGTCCCGATGGGGGACACTTCCGGTCCACGTGGAGATCCCGGTGGGCGTCCGCAGCGGTCCGGCGACCGTGCCCGAGTCTCCCCGTCCCGCGACTCCTGCGCACCCTCAGGTGCAGGTGGTCCCGCTCCGCGGTCTGCCGCTGGTCGTGGCCGTGGTGGGGCTGCTGGTGGCGGCCCTGGTGGGCAACTGGCTCTGGGCCCTGGACTTCTTCCACGTGGTCGGAGGAGCGCTCTGGACCGGGGTCGACCTGTTCGTCGGGTTCGTCGTCGGGCCCATCCTGGGGCGCCTCTCCCTCGCCGCCCGGGCCGAGTTCTCGGCCCGCTTCATGCCCAAGATGGTGCTGCTGATGCCGACCCTGGTGACGATGACGCTGGGCTCCGGATGGCAGCTGGCGCGGCACCTCGGCAAGCTGTCGGCATCGTCACCGTCCCACCCCTGGCTGGTGGCGTCCTTCATCGTGGTCGGCGTGATGGCGGTGGTGGCGATCGGGATCCTGGAGCCGGCCAACCTGGCCGTCCTCTTCGAGATGCGCAAGCCGCGTCCCGACGGCGCCTTGATCGCCCGGCTGATGCGCCGCTTCGTGTTCACCGCCGGGATCACCGGGGCCATGCAGGTCGCGACCCTGGTGATCATGACTCGGGTGGCGGTCCAGTGAGCGGACCGCCGGTCGGGGCGGCGCCCGGATCCGCGTCACGGGTTCCGCCAGTCGACCACGTGGCGCTGGCCTCGATGGCGCTGGTGGTGGTCGGCGGGATCTACCTGGCGGCCCACCTTCCCGGCCGCCCTCCCCTGGCCCCCGCCGCGGCGCTGCTGGCCGGAGCGGCCGCCCTGGTAGGGGCCAACGCGGTGATGCTGGGCCGGCTGCGCCCCTTCGCCTGGGCCACCTTCCGGCTGGTCGGCGGCTGGGCGCTGCTCGCCTATCTGGTCATCGCGGGGATGCTCGAGCTGGTGTTCCTGCTCGACCACACCCGCGGCAGCGCCCTCGTGCTGGTGACCCTGATGCTGGTCGTCTTCGCGGTCGACATCCCGGTGCTGCTGGCGTTCTCGGTGGCGCGCCACCAGCCGGCGGGAGCGGCGCCGCGCGGCTGAGGGCCGGACCCGGTGATCCGGTGAACGGGGACGGTGAGCCGAGGGACCCGGGTACCCGGCGGCCGCTCTGCACCCCCTGGGTGGCGCAGGCCGGAGGGGATCGGGTCCAGCTGATCCGCGGGTTGACCCTCTTCCTGGGCCGCCCCTACATCTGCGGCCCGGCGGTGACCTGCGCCTGCGCGCCCGACGACAACCTCGCCCTCCACCTGGCGCTGTATCGGGCGGCGCCGGGACGCGTGATCGTGTGTCATGCGGACGAACCCGGGCGCACCGGGCTGTTCGGGGAGCTGATGGCCACCGACGCACTGCGTCGCGGCCTCGGCGGCCTGGTGGTGGACGGCACCGTCCGCGACCTCGACGACCTGGACCGGCTGGGCTTCCCGGTGCTCTGTCGGGGAGCGGCCCCGGCGCAGTCCGCCAAGCGCCGGGTGGGCTCGGTCGACCGGCCGGTGACGGTCGGCGGGGTCGTGGTCGGCCCCGGGGCGCAGATCGTCGCCGATCGTGACGGCGCCCTGGTGGTGGACCGGGATCTCTGGCCCTCGGTCCGGGACGACGCGCTCGCGCTCGCCGGTCATGAAGATGCGGTCCTTCGCCGCATGTCCCAGGGCGAGCGCCTGGCGGAGATCCTGGGTCTCGCGGGGCCGGGAACCGGCAGCGAGGGGGCACCGTCGCACCCGTGAGGCACGGTCAGGGGCGGATGGCCCTGCGGTGAGCGATCTGGGCGACCTCCTGGCGGCGGCCCACGGGGCCGCCCGGCATCAGGTCCCCCTGGTCGGCTCGCTCCGGCTCTGGCATCACCAGCCTCGGATCTCGGCCAGTTTCGAGCGCTGGACCGCAGGGCCGGCCCGAGCCGATCCAGGCGAAGCCGGCGGGAGCTCCCTGGCGATGGTGAGGGCCTTCGGGCCGGCTCGTCCCGACGAGGAGGAGTATGTCGCGACCGTGTCGGCGTGCTGGCCGGATCGGTGGCGCCTCGACGGCCGTTGGTCGGAGCAGGGGCCAACCCTGACCGTGGTCGACGGACCGTCCTGGATGGCCTGGTCACCCGAGCAGGGGGCGAGGGCGAACTTCGGGGACCGCCATCATGGCCATGGCAACCCGGCTCGCGAGCTGCTCACTCCTGCGCCGCTGTTCGGGTCCGACATCCTCGACCTGCGATCGGCTGAGGTCGACGGCCGTCCGTGCTGGAGGATGACGGCTCAGGCTCGCGACCGCCACCGGTCCCCCCGCGTCGCGTGGCCGTCGGAACACGGCATCGACGACTACGACGCCCATGTCGACCGCGAGACCGGTCTGGCGGTCCGCCTGGTGGGACGGGTCGACGGTGAGGACGCTCTCCGCCAGGGGTTCGACCGCATCCAGTTCGGCGTGGACGCTCCCCACGACGAGCGGGCCTTCTCCCTCGTGCCCCCGGACAGCACCGCTCCCGTCGACGTCACGTGACCGCCGAGCCCCCTCCCCGAACCGCCAGATCCACCGCCCAGCCCCTGACCCGGGCGGAGCCGCGGGGCCGGCTACCTCCTTCTCGCCTCCTCCGGGCGGGCGGGCCGGCCCTGGCGCGGCGGACGCCCGGCGTTCGGCGGCAGACGCCCGGCCGCCGACAGCGCCCGCCGGAGGAGGAACTCGATCTGGGCGTTGGTGCTGCGGAGATCGTCGCCCGCCCAGCGCGCGATCGCATCGTGGATCTCCGGGTCCATCCTCAGCAGAATGCTCTTGCGCTCGGCCACGGGTGGGCGCCGCACCGATCAGTGGTAGAGCGATCCGGTGTTGACAACCGGCTGGGTGTTCTGCTCGCTGCACAGGACGACCAGCAGGTTGGACACCATCGCTGCCTTGCGCTCCTGGTCCAGCTCGACGACGTCGCGCTCCTGGAGGCGCGCCAGCGCCAGCTCGACCATGCCGACCGCCCCCTCCACGATCCGCTGGCGAGCGGCCACCACCGCGTTCGCCTGCTGGCGCCGGAGCATCGCCTGAGCGATCTCGGGGGCGAAGCTGAGGCGGGTGAGACGCGACTCGATCACCTGGACGCCCGCCGGCTCCACCCGGGTCGCGATCTCGGCGGTCAGCTGGGCGGTGATCTCGTCGGCATTCTCCCGCAGCGACAGCTGGTCGACGTCACGGGCATCGTAGGGGTGGGTGCTGGCAACATGACGCACCGCGGTCTCGGTCTGGGTGTCGACGAAGGCGACGAAGTCATCGACGTCGTAGAGGGCCCGGGCGGTGTCCTCGACACGCCAGACGACCACCGCCGCGATCTCGATCGGGTTGCCATCCGCGTCGTTGACCTTGGCCAGTGCGGTCTCGTGGTTGCGGATCCGAGTGGACACCCGGCGCCGGCGGGCGATGGGGTTGACCCAGCACAGTCCGGGCCGCCGGACGGTGCCGATGTAGCGGCCGAAGAGCTGCACCACCCGTGCTTCTCCCGGAACCACCGAGGTGAGTCCGTAGAGGGCACCAAGCCCCAGCAGAAGGACCACGGCGCCGACCGCGACCAAGACGATGGCGACGGTCGAGGCGCCGCCCCGGGCGGCACCCAGGATGCCGGCGACGATGAGGCCGGCTCCAACCAGCATCGCCACCGGGCAGAGGACAAGCACCGGCAGGCCTGCTGACGCTCGCGCGGCGCGCTCGGTCACCATCGCCGGTGCGGCGGTCGGATGCGTGGCCAGGAGGGTGTCATCGATCATCGGCGCTCTCCATGGGGTGGACGTCCTGGCGGCCGGTGGGATACTATCAACATGATATCAATGTCAGCGGCCGGGCGGCCCGGCGGCCGGTGTCCGATCGGCGGCTCGAGATCGATGGCAGCGAGCCGGGCGGGGAACCCCGCGGTCCGCCAGTGGTGACACGCTGTCCCGGCCAGGGCGGCGGACGCGGCCAGCCCGAGAACCACGTCGGGCGGCCACGCTTCCCGCATGCCAACGGTGCCCATCGCGACGGCCGCCCCCGGGCCCGGTGCCTGGGGCGCGGCCACCAGGGTCGGTCACCACCCCCCGGTGTCACGACCTGCACAGGAATCGGCGAGCGCAGCATTCGCTGGTTCAGGTGATTCGCGGTGTCAGCATGCTCCAACGGGCGCCGCCGTCATGCGTGCTCCAGAGGGCCGGTAGCTCGCCGTTGTGGTCGTTGTCGCCGAGTACCACCCCATTGGAGGTGTTGAAGAAGCTGACTTGACCCGTCCCTCCCGCCGTGCTCCCGACCAGAGGCCGAACCGGCTGCCGCGGGCTGGCTGGCACAGACGCAATCAGAGTCCCACTGGGTGAAGCCCCGAGTACCACCGCGAGTGCCGCGATCCTGCAAGCGCTCGCCAGCTGCCCAATGTGGAGCTGATTCGGGCCTGTCAGCCTGTCACCTTCGTTGTTTCGACGTCAGATCCGAGTCCGCCCTTTCGCATTTTGATGCAAGATCAGAGGCAGAGGACCGCTCGTCGTTGACCGCGGAGGACCAGACGAGTCGGAGACTGGTGGTCACGCCTACTCAAGGACGCACAGCTCTGGAATATCGTCAAGAAACTCAGGTTTGACGTGCGGCATGAACGGCATCGCGTATTGCCGCAAACGAAAGATACCTGGACAGGTCGGCGAGGGGGCTTTTGAGTGGGTAGCGCAGCGAACGGCTGACATTCCGCACATCTGGGAGGCAATATCCGCTCCCAGCCTCAGGCGGGTGAAGCGGTCTTGGTGTAGTGAGTGGCGGGGACATCGAGGACGGTGAGGACCTGACGCTGGAGCGGGGTGAGCTCTGGCTCGAAGGTCTGGACGACCTGGCCGTCGTGGCGGAGTTCATGACGGGCGAGGTCGGTGAAGAGGTCGAGGATGCGTTCAGCCGATGGGGCGGGGCAGGCGCGCAGCTCGGGGTAGAGCGGGATGGCTGCGGTGTGCGCGGCCGCCATGGCCGTGCGGATCTCCCGTTCGATCAGGGCGGCCATGAGGAGCGCCCGGAAGTGACAGCAGAACAGGGCCTCGATGCGGGCCGGGTTGTGCAGCAGGACGGGGTCGGCCTGTTGCACGGCCTTGAGCAGGTGGTGACGACGCTCGAGGTTGGGTTGGTAGCGGTAGGCGTGCAGCACGTCCACGTCCGTCAGGGTGGGGTCGTTGGTGACCAGCGGGAAGCAGCCGTCGCTGACCGCGTCGTACCCGATGCGGTCGAGCCGCGCCTCCCAGCGGATCGTGTGCCGCGTCCGGGTGTGCTTGCGGTAGCGGGTGGCGGCGCCGGGCCGGCCGCGGCGTTCCTGCCGGAAGGTGTCCGCACGGGTCTCGGTGACGACCACGGTGAGCCAGCGGGTCGCGCCGGCGGCGGTGAGCGCCGCGGTGGCCTCCTACTCGACGGCGATCTGGGTCGTGAGACGGCACCGGGGACCGGCCAGCTTGGCCGCCAGGGCATCGAGCGCCGCGGCGCCGGCCTCGATCCGGACTTGCCGGGCGGCGGCGTCGCGGAGCGCCTTGGCTGTGGAGTGCACCCAGATCACCCGGTAGCCCTCGGCGGAGAGCAGCGGCGCGGGGGCCACCGACCACACCTGGGCCGGCTCGCCGGTCCGCGCCCCGGGCCGGCGGAGGGCCTCGGTCCAGTCGGGGCGGTGGGTGTGGATCCAGTCGCGAAACCAGCGGTCCTCGCCCCGGCGGCGGGGCAGCACCGTCACGAATCGACCGCCGCGCGCCGCGATGTGCGCCATCGCGGTGCCGCTGGCGAGCTTGCTGTCGGCGATGTAGAGGTAGTCGGTCCGGCCGAGCAGCGCGACCACGTGCTCCCCGGTCGGCACATGGGTGGGGTCATCCGGGGTGTTGCCATCAGCGAGCCGGTAGGCCACCGGCACCGCCCGATCCGCCGCGACGGTGACGATCCCCACCAGCTGCTTGAGGTTTGGCCGATGGTCCTTGCTGTGCCCGAACGTGATCACGGGTGTGGGTTTGCCGCCCCGCGGGGTCCCGGTGGCCGCCCGGTAGACCCCCTGCACGCTGACGGCGGTGGAGTCGTTGTGCAGCTCCCGGGTGTCGACGCCAAACCGCTCGACGGCCGACAGGATGACGGCGGTCAGCAGGCTGGCTCGGTCGGCGTCGAAGAGCGGCTCCAGGGCCCGGCCGACCCGGTCGTCGTTGACCACCGCGGCCTCGGGCGCGGCGAGGCCGAGGCGAACGGGGCCGCCCACGCGCCGAGCCCGTACAGCGGCGAGCGGCCGAGGAGGAGATTGGCGACGACGAGGCGCACCGCGGTCGCGGGCGCCAGCCGGGCCGGCACCCGGCCCGGTCGAGAAAGTGGTTGAGCAGGGGCAAAGCGCCCAGCCGCTGGTTGACCAGCTCCAACCGGCCGGGGCTCGGCGTGTCCATCGGCACTCCTGTGACCCGTGCTCCTGTGCCAGACAGCATATCATGCTGTCTGGCACAGGCCCACCCCCGCTTCCCCTCTCCCAAGATGGACCCCGTGACCCCCGCCGACCTCCCCCGCCTGCGCCGCCGCTACCGGGCGCTGCAAGACCAGGTCCGGACCCTGGGCTTCATTGCCCCCGGCAGCGTCCTCGAGCGCACCACCGTCTGTGGCACCGCCGGCTGCCGCTGTCATGGCGACCCGCCGATCCGCCACGGCCCGTACTTCCAGTACACCCGCAAGGTCGCCGGCAAGACCCTCACCCGCCGGCTCACCGCTGACCAGGCCCAGCGGTACCGCGAATGGATCGCCAACCGCCGCCGTCTGGATCAGCTCCTCGCGGCCATGGACGAGCTATCTCGCCAAGCCGGCGATCTCCTGCTCTTCCCCCCCCCGCCCCTGCGCCCCGCCGCCACCCGCCGCCCTGATCGCGTCACCCTGGGGGCGGATATTGCCTCCCAGAAGTGCGGAATGTCAGTTGCATTCCCGGATGAGCCCAAATAGACTGCGGCTTGTCCCCGCCCCGAGGAGATCTCCATGGCACCTCGCCTTAGGTTCGGCGGCTCCACCCCGATTGGGTCTTCTTCGGCCGCACAAGTCCGCCCAGCAGTGGCGGGTCGGGTCGCGACTGGACTGGTCTGTCTGGGGTTGGCTCTCACTACCACGGGTATCGCATATTCCACGCCTGCGGTCGCCGCCCGCGGGCCGGCGGGGCAGGCTTGGAACTCCCAGCCGGCGGGTGCCCTTCGCGTTGTTGCCCACCTGCCATTCACGGACATTGTCGCGCTCGCGTGCCCATCCCAGACCACGTGCGCGGCTATCGCCTGGGTCCCCCACGGCTACTCATCAGATGCGCTGGATATTGTCGCCACCAACGATGGTTGGCACACGTGGGCAACAACAAAGCTGCTTCAGGTATCCCAACCTGCTCCCCTGGGAGCAGAGTCTATATCCTGTGCAAACACAAAGGAGTGTCTGGCCGGCGTCACCCTCCTGGGCGAGCCGATTAGGGGATGGGCACTACGCGGTAGCAGTGGTTTGTGGGCACCAGTACCAATGCCAGAGCCGACTGGCATCAGCCGACCGGCGGCTCACGCGATGGGACTTGGTAGCAGCGTAACGTGCGCCGCATCCGGCATGTGCCTGCTTGAAGCTGAATACTCAGCTCCAGCCCCCCGCCATTTGGCTTGGTACTTATGGCGTTCTCAGTCACTGGGACGGCGATGGCAGCGGGTGTCGGTGCCGATCTTATTTATCCGAGACTTGGTTTGCCCCTCGAAGAGCGAGTGCCTGGGCTCGATTCGGCTGACGCCTTCTCAAGATGGTCCCCACCGAGTATCTATTCCCAGTCTCTACCAATCGGTCGACGCGGGCTTGAGATGGCGAGTCCTGCCTCCGGTTTCCGCACGTGGCATACTTCCTCGCAACTTCTACCTGGCCTACACCGTCAACGGTCAGGGGCTCGCGTGCCCGGATGCACAGCAATGCACGGAGACGTTTGTGAACGGGGGGGCGCACCCTAATGGCATGGCCCCAACGCTCATGGTTACGGGGTTCGGGACGCACGTGACTATGGTCAGCGTTCCAGCTGCGCTCGGTCATGTCGCGTGTGCGTCGCGCTCGTGGTGTGTGGCCTGGGGACAGTCAGCCTCGCAAAGTCCCGTGTGGGTTTCCAACGAGCCCAAGTCAAAATGGACGCGGGCGTCCCTTCCCTTGTCAGGGAACTACGGCGTGGCGGCCGCGACGTGCAGCCCGGGCCGGGTGTGCACTGCTATGTTGCAGGGTGGTAAGGGACCGTCGGACACGCTGGTGGTGGCCCAAATCGCGGCCAACTCCCGTTGAGGCTGACTTTCCGCACGTCTGGTGAGCGGCATCCGTCATCCGTGGCCGTCACTGGTGCTGCCTGGCGGGGATCGCGAGGAGGTCCAGGACCAGCCGCTGGAGGTCTGACAGCTCCGGTGAGAAGGTCTGGACGTGGCGGCCACGAACGTCCAGCAGGTGCTGGCGAGCGAGCCCACTGAAGATCGCGAAGAGGCGGGGCGCGCCGGGGGCGGGACAGGCGCGATCCTCGGGGTAGAGCGGGATCTCGGTCAGCTGCCGGGCGGCCATGGCTCGGCGGACCTCGAGTTCCACGAGCGCCTGCACGAACCACGGCGACGGGGGAGGTGGCGGCGATCGTGGCGGCGGTGCGGGTGCCCCGGTGGGAGGCGGGGCGGTGTGGCGTGTGCCGGCGCCGGTGCTCGGGCTACGACCCGGGCGAGGGCCGGCGCCGCTGGCGGGCGCTCGACCTGGAGACCTGCCCGACCTACCTGGAGGCGGCTGCCCCGCGTGTCCGCTGCGCGGTGCACGGGGTGGTGGACGCGGCGGTACCCTGGGCCCGCCACGGCGCGGCGCACACCCGGGACTTCGACGACACGGCGGCCTGGCTCGTCACCCACACCGCCAAGAGCACCACCGTGCAGCTGCTGCGCGTGGCCTGGCGGACGGTCGGGGCGATCGTCACCCGCGTGAGCACCGACGCCCAGGCGCAGCAGGACCGGTACGCGCATCTGCGAAGGATCAGCTTGATCTCAAAAACCTGGCGCGCCCAGAGGGATTTGAACCCCCGCTCCCAGATCCGTAGTCTGGTGCTCTATCCGGGCTGAGCTATGGGCGCGCGGCCCGTCGATTCTACCTGACCGCCGCCCGCCGGGCTCCGCACCGACTCCCCGCCGCGCGGCCCCTGGCCAGGCTCCGCGACTCAGCCGACCGGAGCGACCCCCTCGCGCTGGAGGGCCCGGGTGGCCGCGATCCGGCAGCCGAGCTGGTCGAGCACGGCGGCGAGCTCGTCCTGCAGGCGAGCGTCGAGGGGGATCGGGTGGTTGTCGAGG
>DAHUZL010000158.1 GCA_027306655.1 Candidatus Dormiibacterota bacterium | reverse complement strand
CCGCGCCGCCCCGCGGTGACCCGCAGCGCCCGCCACAGGACGACCGGCTCCGCCTTGCCCTTGAGGGCGTGCTCGCCGGCGGCCTGGTAGGCGATCGCCGCCGCCGTCGCCCGGTGGGTGGCCTCGCCCACCAGCACCGTCCCCGGCTGCGCCGCCGCCTGCACCCGCGAGGCCGTGTTGACCAGGTCCCCCGCCACCATCCCCTGGCCCTCGGCGCCGAGGGTGACGGCCGCCTCCCCGGTCAGCACCCCGGCCCGGGCCCGGAGATCGGGCGCCCCCTCGGCCGCTCCCAGGGCCGCGACCGCCTCGACCAGGTCGAGCGCGGCCCGGACCGCCCGCTCGGCGTCGTCCTCGTTGGCGGCGGGGGCGCCCCACACCGCCATCACCGCGTCCCCGATGAACTTCTCGACGACCCCGCCGTAGCGGGCGATCACGGCTCGGCTGGCGTCGAAGTAGCGGGACAGGACCTCGCGCACGTCCTCGGCGTCGCGGGCCTCGGCGAGCGTCGTGAAGCCGACCAGATCGCAGAACAGGACGGTCACCCAGCGCCGCTCGGCCACGGGCGCGGACAGTCCGGGCGCCGGGACCGGCGCCGCGGCGTCCGGCCCGGGGACAGCGACGGTCCCCCGGTCCACCGGCCGCCCACAGGCCTCGCAGAACCGGGCGGTGGCCGAGAGCGGGCGGGCGCAGCCCGCGCAGGCTCGGCCCACCGAGGTCCCGCACGCGGGGCAGAACCTGGCCTGGTCGGGGCCGGCGGCCCCACAGCTCGGGCAGACCACTCAGCCTCTCCCCTGCCGACGTCCTCGGATCCGCTGGGGACAGCCTACCGGTCCGTCCGCCCGCTCCGGACCCGATCGCGCCGAGGCGGCCGCCAACGCCGAGGCCGCCGTGGAATGATCGCCGCTCCTCCCCGCGCCGCTATCGACTCATCGCGTCCTCCTGCGGCCCGCAGATCCACGCATGAGACCCCAAACTGCTAACCCAATGATATTGAGTGTGCTACCATAAGTTTGGCCAAAGCGCACAGGGACCCAAGGATAGGGAACAACCTTGGATGGTGAAGTCGGCACGCACGGGGACTTGATGACGTGGAGCGCCGACGAAGGGGTATCGCGGCAGGAACGGCGCCGCGGACAATACCATGCCTTCATCCCGGAGCCGCTGGGCGAGCGCGACCTCCGTGTGCCGCCGGACCTCGTGGGGGGCCTCACGGGGGCCGCCGAATCCGTGCGAGCACTGCAACACGCCTACGGCTCTGAGGGGCTTGAGTCCATTGCCCGGCTCCTGCTCCGAAGCGAGGCGGTCGCGTCATCATGGACCGAAGGAATCTACGCGGGGCCGCGCCGGATCGCGCTCGCCCAGTTTGACCTGGCCGCGGGTGACCGCACCGCCCAGGAAGTGGTGGCGAATATCCGGGCGACGGAAGCGGCGATCGGCAATCTCGCGGCCCTTTCAGTCGTCACGGCCGATGACGTCGCCCAGATCCATGCGGAACTCATGCAGCCCCGTGGAGAGGAGGCCACGCCGGGAAAGACGCGGAGATCCCCCGTGTGGATTGGTCGCTCGTCGACGCCACGTGACGCCAGTTATGTACCCCCACGGTGGGAGCGAGTGAGCGGCCTCATGGACGACCTTGGGGAGTTCCTCTCGCGAACTGATCTCCCTCCCGTGTTCCAGGCGGGAGCGGCGCATGCGCAGCTGGAAACAATACACCCATTCGCGGATGGCAATGGGCGTACGGGCCGTGC
>DAHUZL010000227.1 GCA_027306655.1 Candidatus Dormiibacterota bacterium | reverse complement strand
GATGGCGGGCGAGGACACCCGGGCGCTCACCGACATCCTCCGCGCCGGCGGCACGGTGGTCTACCAGCCGACAGCGGTGACGCAGCACTTTCATCGGCGGCACAAGCGGCAGCTGCGTCGCCAGATGTTCGGGCTCGGGGTGGGGCTCACCGCCTTCTACACCAGCCTGGTCGTGGCCGACCCTCGGGTGGTGTCGGAGTTCCGACGTCTGCTCCCCAACGCGCTCCGGGACTTCTCCGGATCGGGCGGACTTCGCAGCGGACTTCTGCCCGCCGACTTCCCCGCGGACCTCCGCTGGGTGAACCGGTGGGGCCTGCTGGTGGGCCCGCCCCGCTACCTCGGCGCCGCCCTGCGGGCGCGGCTTCCGCGTCGCCCCGACCGCATCGGAGCCTCGGCGGACAGCGAGCCGACCCGATTCGGGGCGGTCGCGTGACTGGCAGCGGCGGCCCCGGGCGCCCGACCATCGGCGTGGTCATTCCCACCTGCGGGCGTCCCTCCCTGGCCCGGGCCGTCGCCAGCGTGCTCGGCCAGACGCTGGCCCCCGACGCGGTGGCCGTCGTCGTCGACGGCCCCGCCGACCTCCTGGCGGCGGTCCCGCTGCCCCCGGACGCACGGATCCGGGTGTGGCCGGTGGTCCCGGCGCGAGGGCCGGCGCACGCCCGCAACGTCGGCGCGGAGATGGTCGGGACCGACCTGGTGGCCTTCCTGGACGACGACGACGAGTGGGCCCCGGAGAAGCTCCGCGTCCAACTCGATCACTTCCAGGAGATGCGATCGGCCGGGGTGCGGCATCCCGTCGTGGCCTGCCGGAGCATCGTCCAGGATGAGGAGGGCCGGGAGATCACCCGGGTGCCCCGGCACCTGATTCAGCCGAACCAGCGGGTGGGCGACTATCTCTTTCGCCGCCGCCAGCTGCGCCCCGGAGGCTCCACGCTGGGCGCCTCCATGGTGTTGTGCGAGGTCGACCTGGTTCGGCGCACCCCCTTCGATCCGAGCCTCCCCCGTCACGAGGATTGGGACTGGATACTGCGGGTGGGCGAGCTCGTCGGCGTGCGGGTGGCCCACGCCGACGCGATGCTGCTCCGCTACACGCGCCAGCCGTGCTCCCGATCGGGCACCGCCCGGGCCTCCGCCGGCCTGGCCTTCCTGGCGGCCCATTCCGGCGATCTCACGCCCTGCGAGAAGGCGGACTATCTGCTCTGCGTGGCCGGACACTCCGCTGTCGTCCAGCGCGATTGGGTTGGGCTGCGGACGGTGGTGGCGACGGCGCTCCGCCTGCGAGCGGGCAGCGTCTGGGCGTGGCTGGCCCTGGCGGCGGAGCTTGTCCTGGCGACACAGCGGCGGGTGACCGGGTGGGTCCGTGGCCGCTGGCGGACGGCGACGGGCCGGGGGGTCGGGTCGTCAGCGCCCGGTGGCGCGAAGGAGCGGGCGCCCAGGCGGTACGATTCCGATCGCTCGGCGCCGGCCGGCGGGGACGTGGGGCGATTCCCCCGGCCCCGATGACTCTCCCGGCTGAGCCGCGGCTCGGGAGTCCTCCGTCGATGGGATGGAGCAGCGTGGATCGCCGCTGGGTGTCGAGCGACGGGGCCTGCCCTTCGGGTCTCGCCCCGTGAGCCGTCCCGCCCGGGGCGGGCTCGGCGCCGTCACGCCCGCCGCGGCGCGGCGGCTGATCGCGAACGTCTACGGGGACTCGCTCGCCCGCACCAGCGGGCTCGTCCTCACGACCACGGTGGTGACGGCGACCCTGGGCTTCGGCTACTGGGTCATCGCCGCCCGGACCTACCCGTCCCGGGCGGTCGGCACTGCCGCGGTCACCGTCTCGCTGATGACCGTGATCTCGCTGCTCTCCATCTTGGGGACCACCGCGGCGCCCCAGCAGCGGCTGCCCGCCCGCCGCCGGGGCGCGGAGTGGAACCTCACCGTCACGGTGGCGCTGGCGGCCGCCTGCGGGGCCGGGGTGCTGACCGGGGTGGTGGGATGGGGCCTGGGGGTGGCGATCCTTCACAGCCCGGCGATTCGCTCCCCCGCCTACGGGGCGGCCCTGGCGGTCGGGGTGGCCGTCACCAACGGCGGCATGGTCCTGGACGGGGTCTGGCTGTCGGAGCGGGCCGCCTACTTCCCCCTCCTGACCAGCACCGTGATGAGCGTCGCCAAGATCGGACTGCTGCTGGTTCCCCAGCTCCGAGCCCATGGGGCACTGGGAATCCAGATCGGGTGGACGGCCGCCACCCTGGTGGCCGTGATGCTGGAGCTGGCGATCCTGGTGTGGCGCCGCCACTACCGTTCGAGGCGCAGGGGTCTGCTCGGCGAGGCCCGTGCGATGCGCCGGATGATGGCCGGCAACTACGTGGTCGGCCTCGGCGCCAGCGCCCCGGCCTATGCGGTGCCGGTGGTGGTGGGAGCGGCCGTGTCGGCGAGCAGCACCGCCTACTTCTACTCCGCCTGGCGGATCGGGAGCATGTTCTTCCTGCTCGCGACGGCCGTCTCGAACGCCCTCTTCGCGGAGGGCTCCAGGGAGCCCGACCGGTCGATCCGCCGCGCCCGGCAGGCGATCCTGGTGGTGGTGCCGGTGCTGCTGCTGGCGACGGTCGTGATGGTGGTGCTGGGACCCTCGATGCTCGAGGCCTTCGGCGCCGAGTACCGGCTCCGAGCCCTCGGCATCCTCCTGCTGCTGATCGCGGCGGCGATCCCGGATGCCCTGACCGCGGTGTACCGGACGGTGCTGCGTCTCCGGGGCCGCTACGCGCAGGCGGCGGCCTTCATGTGGGGCCTGGCGGCGGTCCAGATCACCCTCACCTGGGTGCTGCTCCCGATCTGGGGCATCACCGGCGCCGGCGCCGCCTGGCTGATCGCCGAGTGCTGCGGGGTGGGGGTGTGGCTGGTGGACGAGGTGTGGCATCCCCATCGCCGGCCGCGGGCGGCGACGCCGGCGGGCGGGCGCGGGCGGGAGACCGACGGGGAGGGGACCACCAGGCTGGCGGTCGGCGACGAGGTGGCCCCGCCCGGCGGCATCCCGCTGCCGTGACGAGACAGTCGCGGTCGGCGCGGGCGGACGGATGGTGCGGTCGGACGGCGATGCGCGAGAGAGGAGAGGTGGCGTGAAGGTCGTTGTCGTGGGGTGCGGTCACGTCGGCGTGACGACGGGGGTGTGTCTAGCCCACTGCGGCTACAGCGTGACGCTGGTGGATGTGGACGAGCGCCGGGTGCGCGACCTGGCCCAGGGAACTCTGCCGTTCTTCGAGGAGGGGCTGGAGCCGCTCCTGCTCGGCAACGCGGAGCGGCTGACCTTCACCACTGACATCCGGGCCTGCGCCGCCGCCGACGTGTGCATCCTGGCGGTCCCCTCGCCCAGTCCCCGCAACCAGGCGGGGGCCGTCGACCTCAGCTTCGTGGTGGCGGCCGTGGAGGGCGTGGCGGGGGTGCTCACCGAGCGCACCCATCCCGATCCCCTCCTCATCGTCAACAAGTGCACGGTGCCGGTGGGGAGCGGCCAGCTGATCAGCGAGGTGCTCCGCCGCTCCCTCGATGGGGCGCCGTCGGGCATTGGAGGTGGGGCGGAGTGCCGCCCCCGCTACGTCGTCACCAGCTGTCCCGAGTTCCTCCGGGAGGGCGACGCGGTCAACGACACCTTCTACCCGGACCGCCTGGTCCTGGGGGCCGACGATCCCGAGGCGGGGATCCGCCTGGAGAGGCTGTACGAGCCGATCATCACCCGTTCGTTCCCGCACGTGCCCGGGAGTCCGCCCGCGAGTCCCCCGCGACCTGCGGTCATGCACACGACGCTGGTGGCCGCCGAGATGATCAAGTACGCCGCCAACTCGTTTCTCGCCACCAAGCTGAGCTTCATCAACGAGATGGCGGGGCTGTGCTCGGCGGTTGGCGCCAGCGTGGATGACGTGAGCGATGGGATCGGCCTGGACCGGCGGATCGGGAGCCGCTACCTGCGGGCGGGACTGGGATGGGGCGGCAGCTGCTTGGGCAAGGACCTCAAGGCGCTGATGGCGACGGCGCGCGAGTACCAGCTCGACACCCCTCTGCTGCGGGCGGTGGTCACCGTCAACGACCGCCAGCGCGGGGTCGTGATCCGGCTCCTGCAGGAGGAGCTGCGGGTGGTGCGGGGGACCCGGATCGGCCTCCTCGGGCTCGCCTTCAAGGCCGGCACCGATGACCTGCGCGACGCCCCCAGCCTGGAGATCGCGGATCAGCTGATCGCCGCCGGGGCCAGCGTGGCCGCCTTCGACCCGGCGGTGACGGCGGTGCCGCGGCAGGAGCTGGTCGTGCTGGAGTCGGTGGAGCAGGTGGCGATCGGGTCCGACGCGCTGGTGATCGTGACCGAGTGGCCGGAGTTCGCTCGGCTCGACTGGAGCCGACTGGCGGACGTGATGCGCCGGCGCGTGCTTATCGACGGCCGCAACCTGATCGACCGGGCGGCCGCCGAGGCGGCCGGCTTCCGGTACCGCGGCATCGGGCGGTGAGGTCGGTGTCGCCACCGGGTGGGGCGGGCCAGGCCGCCGCCCGAAGCATCCCTCCTATCGGCCGGCCGCTGGGGTCGGCACCAGCACCGCTGCGGGGGGGAGCCGCCAGTGCCTCCCGAGCTCGACATCGAAGGCCCGGGGCCAGAAGCGGACCAGACCGCCTCCCGGGTAGGGGGTGATCTCGCCGACCCAGACGGACGCATCGACACTGTAGAGGTCGACCCGGATGAAGTCGTAGCCCTGGGCCATGGCGCGGGCGACGTCGAGCAGGAGCGGCAGAGTGAGGGGGCGGGCCCGGATCGGCGCCAGCGGCCGCTGCCGCCATCCGCCTCCGAGCCGCACCTCGAGGGCCCGCCACTCGGTCGTGTAGAAGCGCCGTCGATGATCCACGAACCGGCCCTCATCCACGGAGATCAGCACCGGCTCGCCATCGAAGGCAAACACCTTGATGTCCGGCGGCGGGAGGTCGCCGTCGCCGAGCATGGCCTCCACTAGGAGCATCGGCCGCGCCTGGAAGTACGCCCACTCGGACCGCTGGGTCCTGGCCGAGCGCCGGGCCCAGTCGCGGGTGACCTGCCGGAGCGCCCTCACGTCGGCGATCGGCCCGCGCCCGAAGTGCACCAGACCGCAGCCGTCGTTGGGCTTGAGGACCCACCGCTCGGGGAGGCGGACCATGGCCAGCTCCTCAAGGTCGGTGCCGAACCACAACGTGGCAGCGACCGAGAGCCCCAGCCGGCGAGCCCGGTCCTTGGTTGCCAGCTTGTCACACGAGACGCGGATGAGCTCCCGGCGGTCGTTCAGGATCCGCCAATTGACCTTCTCGCTGAACGTGACCGGGTGGCGGAAGCGTCCCAACCGGTGCTGGGACTCTAGATAGAGCAGGTGCCGCCCGAGCGCAGCCGGCATCCGCGCGGCCACGTCGTGCACCAGGCGGTCAAGAGCACCCTTGATGGCCTGGCGACGGGCGTGCTGTATCAGCGGGCTCCCCATTCCATCGGCTGGCGCCCGATTGTAGCAAGCGACGAAGGCTGGCGGGGCCGGTGACCGGGAGGGGCCGCCGGTCGGATCGGCTCCGGTACCCGGCGAAGTCCTTGGTGTACTCGGACGCGGACAACGGGTACTGGGTGATGATCGAGGCGTCGCCGTCGAAGTACACTTGGAAGGCGACATTGTTGGCAGGGTGGTCGACGACACGGTCGACGTAGCCGATGAAGCCCGGGTCGTCGAAGCCGGTCGGGCCCCACTCGTGGATCGGCACCGGCTTCCTCTGCGAGGCGGCGAAGGCGATCGCCGGGGGCACGGTGCTGTCCGAGACCCCCGTGTGGGTCCCGTGGTTGTGGTCATAGAAGTCGAAGCCGCTGTTGCGGCGACGGCGGTGCCGCGGCCGGAGCTGGTCGCGCTGGAGTCGGTGGAGGAGGTGGCGATCGGGTCCGACGCGCCGGTGATCGTGACCGGGTGGCCGGAGGTCGCTCGGCTCGACTGGAGCAGACTGGCGGACGTCGTGCGCCGCTGCGTGCTCATCGGCGGCCGCAACCTGATCGACCGGGCGGCCGCCGAGGCGGCCGGCTTCCGGTACCGCGGCATCGGGCGGTGAGGTGGGAGCGGCCACCGGGCGCGACTGGACAGTCCGCCCCGGCGTCCCCGCTATCGGGTGCCCGCCGCTGGCGGTCCCGGCGCCGTCTCGGTGGCGGTGGGGAGGTGCCAGAGCCGACCCAGCTCGGTGTCGAAGGCCCTCGGCGAGAAGCGGGCCAGCCCTCCATTCGGGTAGGGAGTGATCTCCCCGACGTAGACGGTGCCTCCCACACTGTAGAGGTCGACGCGGATGAAGTCGTAGCCCTGTGCCATCGTGCGGACAGCTTTGAGCATCAGCGGCAGCGTGGACGGCTGAGGGAGGATGGGCGCCAGTGGCAGGCTGCCCCATGGGCCCCCGGTCTGCACCGCCAGCGCTTGCCACCCAGTGGTGTAGTACCGCCGCCGGGGATGGGTGAACCGGTCCTGGTAGATCTGGATCAGCGCGGGCTCCCCATCGAAGGCGAAGAACTTGAAGTCGCGGGGCGGGATCCCCTGGTCGTCCAGCATGACTTCCAGGATGAGCAGGGGGCGAGCGCCGGAATACGCCCACTCGCCCCATTGGGATCGGCCCGTGCGGGCGGGCCAGTCGCGGGTGGCCGCCAGCAGCGCAGGGACGTCGGCGGTGGGCCCGCTCCCCAAGTGGGTCAGACCGCTGCCGTAGTTGGGTTTGAGGATCCAGCGCTCGGGGAGGCGGACCCTGGCCAGCTCGGTGAGGTCGGTCCCGCACCAGACGGTCTCGGGCACCGCCAGACCGAGCTGGCGGGCGCGCTCCTTGGTCGCCAGCTTGTCACACGAGACGCGGATGATCTCCCGGCGATCGTGGAGGATGCGCCAGTTGACCTTCTCGCTGAACGTGACGGGGTGGCGGAAACGCCCGAACCGGTGCTGGGACGCGAGGAAGAGAAGGTGCCGCCCGAGCGCCGCCGGCATCCGAGCGGCCACGTCGTGCACCAGGCGGTCAAGGGCGCCCCTGAGGGCCGGGCGATGAGCGTGGGGTGTCGTCGGTGGGCCCGGGCCGGCTTCCCATTCCATCGGCTGGCGCCCGATTGTAGGACGTCACGAAGGGTGGCAGGCGCCCGGCCCCCCGGGCCTCTCCCTGGGGCTCGGCAGGGAGGGGCGTGCCCGGCGGGGAGGGCGCCCCAGGCCGGGGTCACCCTGGGGGCGGTGACCGGGAGGGGCGGCCGGTCGGATCGCCTCCGTTACCCGGCGAAGTCCTTGGTGAACTCGGACTCGGACAACGGGTACTGGGTGATGATCGACGCGTCGGCGTCGAAGTACACCTGGAAGGCGACATTATTGGCAGGGTTGTCGACGACGCTGGCGACATAGTCGATGAAGGCCGGATCGTCGAACCCGTTCAGGCCCCACTCGTCGATCGACACCGGCTTCCCCTGCGAGGCGGCGAAGGCGATCACCGGGGGCACGGCGCTGTCCGAGACGCCCGTGTGGGTCCCGCTGTTGTAGTCATAGAAGTCGAAGCCGATGTTGGTGACGTAGGCGTCGCCGGGATAGGTGTCGAACTCCGTACGTCCGGGCTCCGCGGTGCCCGCATTGACGCTCCACACGTACTGGAAGTTGGCTCCCGGCACCGCCGCGAACGCCGCGTAGGCAGCCCGGTAGGTGGCCACGTATTGACTCGCGCTCATCGCCTGCGTGCCCCACGGGAACCAGTTGCCGTTCATCTCCCACATGATGCGGAGGATCGCGTTGCCGTAGCCGTGGGCCACCAGGGTGGTGCCGATTGCGGTCGCCTCGGCGGGGGTGACATTGCCCACGCTGAGCATCAGCTGGGCGCCGCTCGCCGACAGCTCCGGCCAGAAGGTCGGGGTGGGGGTGAAGGTGTTGAAGTCGGGCCCGTAGGCATAGTCGCTGAAGATGCTCGGCCTGACGCCGAGCGTGGACGCCAACGACCCCATGTCGGAGGGACTCTCGGTGGCCACGAAGAAGCCGAGGGACGAGGACGTGGGAGAGCTGGGGCTGGGCGCCGCCGTCGGCGCCGAGGTGGGGTCGGGCGACGCCGACGGCGGGGGAGTCGGCGTCGGGGTGGGGGCCGACGTGGGTGAGGGGGTCGACGTGGGTGAAGGGGTCGACGTGGGCGTGGGGGTCGACGTGGGGCTGGGGGTCGCCGTGGGCGTGGCCGCCGGCGGGGGTCCGCCCGCCGGGCCGGGCGGGGACGGTGCCCCGGATGTCTGGCTGGGCGACGGAGTGGGATCGGAACCGACGACGCCCGGGGGACTGACCTGGCGCGGGGGGGTGGGTCGGGAGGTCGGCCGGGCGGGGGCCCGGGCGGGGAGAGTCGGCCAGCGGCGCCGCTCCGGCCTGAACCGCACGAACCGGGGCCCGGGGACGGTGGCCCGCCCCGGGTTCCGCCGTCGCGACGCGACATTGCGGACCGTGATCGTGCGCTCGGCCCGAGCCGTGAATCCGGCGCGGTCCCACATCACCGCGACGATCAGGTGGCGTCCGTTCCGCAGCCGGGTGGTCAGGACCCGGGCGGCCCACCGAGCGGTGCCCCGGGCCCGCACCGGCCGTCGGCCACCGACCCAGATCAGCACGCGGGTCACACCCCGGGAGTCGTGGATGCTTCCGGCGATCGTCAGGGTGCCGTGCACCAGCTCGTCGGCGCCGGGGGTTCGGATCCTGATCACCGGGCGGATCTCGGTCCGGTGTGCAGCCGTGGCGGCGGTGGTCGAGAGTGCGCTGGCTGCGGTGGGGACGCCCACCATCGTGGCGATGACGGCGATTCCGCCCCGGACCAGCCGGGACGACAGGTTGAGGGACATGGGTCGCACCTCCACTGGCGGCCCAGATCCGATGAGGTCCTTCGGCAGTCCGGCTGCCTCGATCGAGTCGATCGAGGCCCGCGACTTTGCGTCCCCACCTCGCGATGGGTTTGCCCGTTCGGGAGAGCTCGCACGCGGACAGTAGCCCGTGCGTGCACGGTCGCCACCTCGATCGCGAATTCGTTACACGGCCGTCAGTCGGCGGAGTGGCGGCCGAACGGTCGAGCCGAGCGTCTGTTCGGGAGTGGGACCTCGAGCGCGGCGACCAGGGGGAGGGGTCAGGCGGGGGCCGGCGCCCGGGGCCTCCTCCGCCACCGCGGGGAGTCCGGGCGCCGCCGTGTCGAGCCACCCGATCCCGCCGGCCCGCTGGCAGCGGCGGCGGCGGTGCCGACTGTGCTTCACTGCCACGGTGGAGCGACCTCCTCGGGATGGCCGGCTGCACACGCCGGGTGCCCCTGGCGACGCGAACCCGACTGTGGACGACGAGAGCGTTCCCGGGGCCGCCGGGTGCGATCCGGATGCGTCATCGGAGCCGGTCGCGGCCACCACCGTGGTCATCCCCGCCCACACCGAGGACCGCTGGACCGCCCTGGTCGAGACGGTGGCGTCGGCGAGACGCCAGCGCCCTGAGCCGGCGTCGATCGTGGTCGCGGTGGACCACAACCCCGGCCTCCTGGAGCGGGTTCGGGCTGAGATCCCGGGTGTGCATGCGGTCGAGAACACATTCGCCCGGGGAGCGTCCGGGGCCCGCAACTCCGGCGCCTTCCATGCCGACACGCCGCTGATCGCGTTCCTCGACAGTGACGTGCGAGCCCGGAGCGGCTGGCTGCACGGCCTGCTTGCAGCTTTCCGAGAGCCGATGGCCGTCGGCGCGGGCGGATTCGTGGCCCCGGTGTGGCGAGCCGGCCGGCCGGCCTGGTTCCCGGACGAGTTCGCGTGGGTGGTCAGCGCCTCCTATCGCGGCCTGCCCACCTCCATCGCCGCAGTCCGCAATGGATGGGGTGAGAACATGGCGGTTCGCCGCGACATCTTCCACCGGGTGGGCGGGTTCCGCGTCGACTTCGGCAAGGTGGGCAACGTCTCCAGGCCCGAGGACACCGACCTCTGTGTGCGCATGACCCGGGCGGCGCCCGGCGCCATCTGGATGTTCGTCCCCGACGCGATCGTTGATCACGAGGTGGGTCCGGAGCGGTCGCGCTTCGGGTTCTTCGTCCGACGCTGCTACAACGAAGGCCAGGGCAAGGTCGAGTTCGCGCGGCTCAACCAGGGACGCCACGACCTGCGCGACGAGTTTCGGTACTTCGGCCGCACGCTTCCCAGCGGT
>DAHUZL010000226.1 GCA_027306655.1 Candidatus Dormiibacterota bacterium | reverse complement strand
TGATCGCTGCTCTCAAGCCCTGATCGCGAGAGTCGTCGGGTGGCCGGGGGGAGTCGCATCCGCCGGCCACCCGGCGACTCGACAAGCTCCTCCCGGATGTTCCCCGCGTCCTCTCCAGCCGGTTCCACGTGCTCGTCCTGATCGGCCTCGGCATCGACCTCGTGGTCCTGCCCCTGGTCGGGTTGGTGGTGAGAGCCAAGGCGGAGCTGATCGGCGACACCCACACCAAAGTCACCAGCGACGTCGGTGCCTGGGTCGCGGCCGGCGGCGCCCTCCACCTGATCCGCCAGCAGGGACGGCGACACCGTCTGGAGACCGAGCGGATGCGGCTGACCCAGGAGATGCACCGGCTCCTGCACTACGCGCACGCGCAGGCGGCGGCCGAGCTGGAGCAATGAGCCAGGGCGGGCGCCGCGGAACCAAAGGCGCAACGCCGGCGTTTGGGTGGACACAGGGGCCCCGCCCGGGCGCCCCCATGAGGAGGCGCAGGGTATGCGAGCGAGACGGCGCGGCGTCGGCCGGAGGCACCGTCCACGCGGGGGGCTCTGGGCCGGCACCCTGGTTCTGGTCGCGGCCGTGGCGCTGGGCGCCTCCCCCGGCCCCGCCGCGGCGGCGGTGCGGAGCTCAGCCCCGCTCGCGCCCGGGTTCGGCTGCCAGGACACGCTGACCCACGCAAGCGGGCACCGCTTCTCGCTGACCGCCGTGCTGGGGACGGTGCGGGTCACCTACACCGGCACCCTGGGCCACGCCCCCGGTCTGCCGATGGCCACCGGCGGCACCCTCGCCGTCGCCGCCGGACCCAGACGCCTCAGCCTGCCCGGGCTCACGTTCGTCGACGGGGCGGGTCTCCTGCCCACCGCCGGCGACGACCAGCTCTGCGTCCTGCGCTTCGGCCGCGAGGCCCTGCCCGAGCTCCTCCTCCAGCCGTACACCGGGGGCGCGCACTGCTGCACTCTCCCCGTGCTCTACACGTACGCGGCCCGTGCCCGGGGCTATCGCCTGACCGCCCGCGCCACCCTCACCGAGGCCGCCCAGCCCGCGGGCCGCATGCCCCCCTACAACCCCAACGGCGGCCTGGCGCCCCGGCTCGAGCAGGGGCACCTGGTCCTGGTCACCAACGACGGGCGCTTCCCGTACATGTTCGCCTGCTTCGCGTGCTCCGCCGCGCCGATCCTCCTGATGAGCGACACCGGCGGGCGCTTCACCAACGTGACCCGCCGCTACCCGGCGGCGATCGCGGCCGACGCCCGCACGCTCTGGACGGCCGTCACCCAGGACCTCGCCAGCCACACCGAGATCCTCGGGGTGCTCCCCGCCTGGGTGGCCGACCAGTGCAGCCTGGGCCGCTCCGCCCCCGCCTTCGCCGCGGTGGGCCGCCTGGAGCGCGCCGGCGACCTCTCGGCCAAGCTCGGCCCCGGGTTCGATGGGACCGGCGCCGCCTACGTCCGCAACCTGCGCAGCTTCCTCACCCGGGCCGGCTACTGCTGAGGGGCGGCTCCTCTCCCGCCGCGAACAGGCGTTTGCAATTGGCGGAGTTCGGTGCTACGATCAGCCGGACGTGCCCGTGGAGCGGGCCGGCCCTCCCGCCGCCCGCGCTCCGCCTGGGAGACCCGTGATGACCACGCCCCTCCATCCCCGGCAGCGTGAGATCCTTGAGTACCTGCGGGGCCGCGCCCGCGCCCGGGCCTACCCTCCCACCGTGCGCGAGATCGGCAAGGCGGTCGGGCTCAGCTCCAGCAGCACCGTCCAGAACCACCTCAACACCCTGGAGCACCGCGGCTACATCCGGCGTGATCCCACCAAGTCGCGGACAGTCGAGCTGGTGGAGGCGGTGGAGCCGCTGACCGCGCGCTCCGCCTGGCGCATCCCGGTGGTCGGACGGGTCGCGGCCGGCACCCCGGTGCTGGCGGAGGAGAACATCGAGGACCATATCGCCATCGCCGCCGAGGTGGCCGGCGGCGAGGACGCCTTCGCCCTGCGGGTCGCCGGCGACAGCATGATCCAGGCGGGGATCCTCGACGGCGACCTCGTCGTGGTTCGTCCCGGCACCGATGCGACCGACGGCTCGATCGTGGTGGCGCGGATAGAGAACCCCACCACCGGCGAGGGCGAGGTGACCGTGAAGCGCCTCTACCGCGAGCCCGGACGGGCCCGCCTGCAACCTGCCAACGACCGGCTCGAGCCCATCTTCAC
>DAHUZL010000224.1 GCA_027306655.1 Candidatus Dormiibacterota bacterium | reverse complement strand
GCGGACGGTCGGGGCGCACCGGGACCGCCAGCGCTCCCGCCGGGACCAGCACCAGGACAGCCAGCGCCAGGGCGGCGGCGGCGAGCCCGCCGAGTGGCCGCCCGGTCCCGCTGCGCTGGCGGCCGGCCTGGCGCACCGACTTTGCCTCCGGGCTCCCCATCGGCCCATTGTGGCCCCCGCGGCGGAGGCCGATCACCGTTCCTACGCAACGGACAGGAGGCGACACGGCTCTGCCCGTCGGTCAGGACCACCGATCGAGTCGGTGGGCTCCGGGGCGTTCCCGGTTCCTGCTTCGTCGCGGTCCGCCGAGAGCGCTCCCGGTCTTACATCCGCTCCACAGGCAGTTTGCGTCTCCGCCGCACTGGCGGTGACGGCGTGGTGATCGGCCCACCACGCGAGGTTGCGTGCAGCGTTGAGGTCCCGCCCGATGGCGAGGCCGCAGGCGTCGCAGGCGTAGGTCCGCTCCCCGAGCGCGAGCTCGGCCTTCACCGTCCCGCAGCCGGAGCAGCGCTTCGAGCTGGGGAACCAGCGGTCCGCGACGACGAGCCGGCTCCCGTACCACGCGCACTTGTACGCGAGTTGGCGCCGGAACTCGGCGAACCCGGCGTCGGCGAGCGACCGGGCCAGCCGCCGGTTGCGGAGCATCCCGCGGACGTTGAGGTCTTCGACCACCACCGCGCCGTGGGTCTTGGCGAGGTGGGTGGTGAGCTTGTGCAGGTGGTCCCGCCGGATCGCGGCGACCCGGGCGTGATGCCGCGCGAGCCGCCGGGCCGACTGGGCCTGGTGGCGGGAGCCGCGCCGCGTGCGGCTGTGGGCGCGCGACAGCCGGCGGAGCGTGCGCAGGCCGCGGCGCAGCGCCTTCGGCCCCGGGATGACGGCCCCGTCCGACAGGGTGGCCAGCGCGAGCACGCCGAGGTCCGCCCCCAGGATGTCGGCGGCCCCGTTGGGGGCCGGGATGGCCCGCTCCGCCTCGACGGCCAGCGCCACGAACCAGCGATCAGCCTCACGGCTGACCGTGGCCGCGCTGACGTGCACGCTCCCGGCCCCGACCCGCTCGGCCCACCGCGCCGCGACCTCGCACAAGCGGACGGTCCCGATCCGGGGCAGGGTGACCGCACGCCCGTGGAGGCGGATGGCGCCCGTGAGGCGGAAGCTGTCGCGGCTGCGGCCCTTCTTCTTCCAGTGCGGGAACCGCACGCGCGGGCCCGGCCGTGTGCCGGTCCGGCTGGCCCAGTAGGCGTGCAGGCCGCACTCCAGGTTGCGGAACGCTTCCTGGGGCGCGCACTTGCTGACCTCGCTCCACCACGGGATGCCATCGGGGCCGCGCTTCCAGGTGTTCCACTCCCGGTGGAGCGTGATCGCTGACGGGACGTGGACGGTGGCGTCGCCGGCCCGCCGGGCGTCGAGGGCGGCCTTCACGCGCTCCAGGCCCCAGTTGTAGGCCGTGCGCGCCGCGCCGGCATGGCGAGCCAGGTCGCGGCGCTGGTCCACGGTCGGGTCCACGGCGAACCGGAGCGCCTGGCGGACCCTCACCCTCCGGCCGCCTCGACGGGCCAGGCCGCGCACCGCAGGGCGCGGTTCGCCCGCGTGCGCGCTGACCGCCGGCGGTACAGCCGGGCACACAGGCTCGTCAACACCTCGGTCATGCCGCGGACCAGGTCGTCGGCGTCCTCGGCTGGGTCGACCACGATCAGCCGCCGACCCGCTCCGAGCAGCGCGGCCTCGATGGATTCGGCGCCCAGCCGCGCCCGCCGGTCGCGGGGGTCGACCACGATCGTGGCGACCGTCGCATCGGCGAGGAAGCGGCGGAGCTTCGGGCGGGCGCCGATCATGCCCGAGCCCCCCTCGCTGACGGTCTGCGTCACGGCCAGACGGTGGGCGGCGGCCCAGGCGACCAGCCGGCCGAGCTGCCGGTCGAGGTCCGCGCGCGGGTCGTGCGACGAGACGCGCGCGGACAGCGCCACCGTCCCTGGGCTGGCGGCGGCCACGGTCTCCACCAGCACCGTCCCCGGGCTGACCCGGTGCGCCGGCACCGGCAAGCGTCCTTCCGGGAACCACCGCAGGGCGGTCCGGGGATGGACGCCGTGGCGGCGAGCCCAGTCACTCAGCCTCATCGTGTCTAATCATACACCAGTACGCCGCGGCACGTCCCCTATCCCCGAGCAGTTCCCAACCCCCAGCCCAGGCGCACCGGGCGCAGCCGTCCCCGGCAGGGCGGCCCGGCGCCGTGGTCGTAGCGGGCCCGGCCGTCCGCGCCCAGCCGCACCCACGCCGACGACACGGTGCCCCAGACGCGGCCGTGATGGCAGAGGGCGGGCCCGCCGTCCCCGCGACCGTGCCGGCGGCTGGCGGCGGCGAAGTGCCGCAGGCACCGCGCCGGATCGGCGCCAGCCACCGCCGCCGCCAGGTCGGCCTCCACCCGGTCGCCCTCGTCGTCGTCCGCCGGGCCCAGTCCGGCGGTGGTGAGGAGGTGCGGGCCCGGGGGCAGCCGGCGCACGGTCAGGACCCGCCCGTCGCCCTCGGTGA
>DAHUZL010000222.1 GCA_027306655.1 Candidatus Dormiibacterota bacterium | reverse complement strand
GTCTCCTTTGTGTTGGTCCCCGAGGCCAAGGCGGTGAAGAACCGCCTTCACCTCGACGTCACGCCGGTCGCCTGCAGCCGCGACGAGGAGGTCCTTCGCCTGCTGGGGCTCGGCGCCCGCCATGCGGACATCGGCCAGGGGGAGACTCCCTGGGTCGTGATGGCCGACCCCGAGGGCAACGAGTTCTGCGTGCTGTCGGGCCTCGAGGACAACCGCGGAGGCCCTGAGGTCGGGTAGGCCCGAGCGTGGCGGCTGAGGGGCGGGGCCGAGTCGCTGGCGCCCTCGTCGATCAGGTCCCGACCACGGTCCAGCCGAGGGACCGGGCAGCCGAGGCCTGCCGCTGGTCGCAGGTGGCGAACGCAAGACCTCCGCCGCCGACCGCCTGCGCCGCACCAAGGTGGAGCGCGTCCAGGGTGCGAACGCCGTAGACCTCGGCGATGTCGACCGCCGCCTCCACCACCTCGTCGGTGAGGTCGACGATCGTGGTGGCGTCCCAATCGCGCTCGAACTGGAGCCGGGCCGCGGTCAGCGGGCGGCCGGTGAGCGCCCGGGGAAGGTTGCGTCGAACCTCCACCCGGGTGTGCCGGGCCGTCACCCACCCGGGGTCGCCGATGAGGATTCCTTCGCAGCGACGGCTGGCCGGTTCTCCGAAGTACACGGTCAGCAGGACGCTGGCGTCCACGTAGAGGGTCACTCGTGGCGCTCCTCCGCCAGGAGCTCGGCCACGGTGCGGGTCGCGCGGAACCGGCGACGGGGCGAGGTCACCGGTGCCTGGCGGCCAGGGTGGACCCACCCCTCGGCGACCCCGCGGGCAAGCGTGACCTGGCCCGGGACCGGCCCCAGGGTGGCCTTCGGCCGGCCCCGGGTGGTCACACGCAGCACTTCTCCCCGCTCCGCTCGATCCAGCATCTCCGAGAGGTGCGCCTTAAGCTCGCGGACGCCCACATCCATGTGTCCACATTACCAGATAGTTGTGACCTCATGGCGCCCGGTCGGAGCCAGCAGCGGGGAGGGGTTGTCAACGGTCAGCGGTGATCAGCACTCCGGAGTGGAGCGCTCCGAGGGCGATCGCGCGGACGGCGAGGGTACTCTCGGACGGGCTGTCGATGGGCTCGGAGACCGTGCCGGACGGCCCCGACCAGGCGAGTCGAGGTATGGTCCCCGCCGTGGGGACGGTCGGTCCATCCCTCCCCCACCGTCGACGCCGCGAGGACCTGACATGAACGACCTGGTGCCCCGGATCCGGGTGGCCAACGCGCCGGTGAGCTTCGGCGTCTTCGAGCTCGCGGCCGAGGGTCCGCCCTTCATTGACGGCGAGGCGCTGCTGGCCGCGCTCGCGGCGGCGGGGTATGACGGCGTCGACCTGGGTCCCCCGGGCTATCTGGGGGGAGCGACCGCCATTCGGGGGCGGCTTGCCCGTCACGGGCTCGGCCTCGCCGGAGGATGGGTGGAGCTGCGCTTCCGTGACCCCGGTGGGTTCGCCGCCGACCTCGCCGAGCTCGACGCGGCGCTCGACGTCTTCGTGGCCGCGGGGCGCGATGGGTTTCCTCCCCCGCGCCCAACCCTCGCCGATGCCGGCTCGCCGGTCCGGCAGGCGAACCCGGGACGGGGGGCGGACCGACCCGAGATCCGGCTCCCCGACGACGAGTGGCCGGGGTTCGCTGCGCGGGTTCGCACGGCGGTCACTCACGTCCGCGCCCGCGGACTCGATCCCACCTTCCACCATCATGCCTGCACCTACGTCGAGGCGCCGATCGAGATCGAACGGCTCCTGGAGCTCACCGATGTGGGCCTGTGCCTGGACTCCGGCCATCTCCTCCTCGGCGGCGGCGATCCGATCGCGGCCTGGAGGGCGTGGCGTCCCCGCATCAACCACCTGCATCTCAAGGACTGCCACCTCGAGGTGCTGCGCGCCAGCGTCGCCCTGGGGCTGCCGATGCGGGAGGTCTGGAGTCGGGGGGTATTCTGTGCGCTCGGCGCGGGCGACCTGGACGTGTCCCGTCTCCTCGCCGACATCGCGGGCTCCGACTATCAGGGCTGGCTGGTGGTGGAGCAGGACGTCATTCCCGGCCCGGCAACCAGGGTGGCCGACATCGTCGCCGAGCAGGCCCGCAACCGGGCGGTGCTGCGCCGCCACGGCATCTGATCGTGACGGGCACCGACGCCCGCCCCGTGCGCATCGCCGTCGTCGGCGCGGGTACGATCGCTCAGGCCGTGCACCTGCCGGCGATCCGCCGGCTCCACCAGTCGTTCGACGTGCGGGTGGTGTGCGATGCGTCGGCGGGGCGTGCTCGCGCCATCGCCGGGCAGTGCGGCCCTGACGTCCGCGCCGTGTCCGCCCCGGTGGAGGCGATCGGCGCGAGCGACGTGGAGGCGGTGCTGGTGGCGACGCCGGGAAGCCACGCCGCCCTCACCCGCCTGGCCCTCGCGGCCGGGCGCCACGTTCTGGCTGAGAAGCCGTTCAGCCTCACCGCACGGGAGGCGACCGAGGCGGCCCAGCTCGCCCGTCGGGCGGGCCTCATCCTCCAGGTCGGCTACATGAAGATGT
>DAHUZL010000214.1 GCA_027306655.1 Candidatus Dormiibacterota bacterium | reverse complement strand
CACGTTCCCCCTCGCGGCCCCCGCCGAGGCGGCCCATTCCGGCATCCGTGCCATGGCCGCCCGGGCGGCGGCGATCCCGGGGGCGATCCGGCTCGACGTGGGCCAGCCTGACTTCCCCACCCCGCCGGCGATCGCCGAGGCCGGCCGGCGGGCGATCGCCGACGGCGCCACCGGCTACACCCCGACCGCGGGGGAGGCGGACCTCGTCGCGGCGATCCAGGAGAAGCTGGTGCGGGTCAACGGCTACGCGGTCCCGCCCGAGTCGATCACCTGCGCCGCCGGCGGGGTGGGGGCGATCGCGGCGGCGTTCGCGGCCATCCTCGAGCCCGGCGACGAGGTCCTCCTGCCCGACCCGGGCTGGCCCAACTACACCATGATGCTGCCCTGGACCCATGCGCGCGGGGTGCGCTACCCGTGCCCCGCGGACGATGGCTTCCTGCCCGACCCCGACCGGGTGGCGGCGCTGATCGGGCCCCGGACGCGCCTCCTCGTCGTCAACAGCCCCAACAACCCCACCGGCGTGGTCTACCCGCGGTCGCTGCTGACCGCTCTCGGCGAGCTGGCGGCCCGGCGCGGAATCTGGCTGCTCAGCGACGAGTGCTACGACGAGATCATCTTCCGGGGGAGGCCGCAGAGTCCCGCCGCCTGGCTCGGCACCGAGCGGGTGGTCAGCGTCTACACCTTCTCCAAGACCTATGCCATGACCGGGTGGCGGCTCGGCTACGCCACCGGCCCGGCTCGGCTGGTGGACACCATGGTCAAGGTGCTGGAGTCCAACTCGTCGTGCACGTCGTCGATCGCCCAGCGCGCGGCCCGGGCCGCCCTCCTCGGCGCGCAGGACGTGGTCGCGGAGATGGTGGCGGCGTACCGCCGTCGCCGCGACCTGGCGGTCCGCCTGCTCACCGAGGCCGGCCTCTGCCTCGCGGTCCCGGAGGGGGCCTTCTACATCATGGCCGGCGTCGGGCCCTGGGGTGACGACAGCCCCGGGTTCGCCGACGCGCTCCTGCGCGAGCTGGAGGTGTCGGTGGTTCCCGGCACCGCCTTCGGCGCGGTCGCGCCGGCGGCGGTGCGTGTGAGCTTGGCCAGCTCGGACCAGGACCTCCAGGAGGGTCTCCGCCGGCTCGTCGCCTTCGCGCGCGGGGCCGCCTGACCGCGCCGGCATGGCCGAGGACGGGCGCCGGCTGGAGCTCTTCACGGTGGTGCCCGCCCGGGCGCTGGTGGTGGTCGCCCACCCCGACGACGGCGACTTCCTGGCGGCCTCGGTCCTCGCCGCCTGGGTGCGCCAGGGCACCAGGGCCACCGTGTGCGTGGTGACCGACGGGGACGCCGGCAGCGACGATCCCACCCTCCCGCCCGGAGCGCTCGCCCGCACCCGGCTGGCGGAGCAGCGGGCCGCGTCGGCCCAGCTCGGGGTCGACGACGTCCGCTGCCTCGACTTCCCGGACGGGATGCTGGAGAATACGCTGGCGGTCCGCCGCGCCGTGGTCCGCGTCCTGCGCCAGGTCCGTCCGGACGTGGTGGTGACCATGGACCCCAGCCGCTACTGGTTCGATCGCGGCTACCTCAACCACCCCGACCATCGGGCGGCCGGAGCGGCGACCCTGGACGCGGTCTTCCCCAGCGCGCGCGATGCGCGGGCGTTCCCGGAGCTGCTCCGGGAGGAACGCCTGGAGCCGCACAAGACGCGCTATGTCCTCCTCGGCGCCGCCGCCGACGACGACATCGCGGTGCCGATCACAGCGGAGGACCTGGAGGCCAAGCTGCGCGCCCTCGGCGAGCACCGCAGCCAGTTCGACGCTCACGACATGGCCCCCTGGGTGTGGGAGCGGGCGCGCGAGGTGGGGCTCCGCTCCGGGGTGGAGCTGGCCGAGCCCTACCGGCTCTTCGACCTCGCCCCGGGTCCCTCGCAGCGCGAGGAGCCCGGTCCTGCCGCCGGAGCCGAGGTGCTCGTCGGCGACCCGCCCGCCCCGCCCCGCCCCACGACCGACTGGGGCTGACCGCCCCGGAGCGGCGGTGGTCAGCCGGTGGGCGGAGCGACCCGTCGCGGCGGCGTTCCCGCGCCGGGGCGGCGCCGTCGGGCTGGCGTCGTCCCGGGCCTCCCGGCGGTCGCGGCGGGGTCGGCCGAGCGCCCTCTCGGTCGCGGCCGGGCGGACGACGGGCGCCCCGCCGCGGCGCGCCGGCCGGTCGGCGCCGGAGCGGTGGCGGCCGCCACCCGGTCGAGCCAGCGCGCCATCCGCCCGCTCTCCTGGTGGACCGTGTGGAGGACCAGCTGCACCGACCGGCCGACCGGGTCGCGGCGAGCCGCTCGGTCCTGCAGGAGGTGGGTCGCGCGACGGAGCACGGCCTCAGGGCCGGGGAGACGACCGAGTCCGGACAGGAGCAGGCTCCTCCCGCGGCGGCGCGATCGAGCGCGCCGGAGAGGGCCCGAGGGGGGCGTGGCGGGCGGCTGGGCGGCTCTCATGGGGCGTTCCTCCACGGCCGGCGGATCCGCCGGCCCGGTTGTGGGCTGCCGTGGCTCCGCCGGCTCCGGCCGGACCATCCTCGGTCCCGAAGGCGCCGGACTCCCGCCGCCATCGCGGTGATCGCCGCCACCGCCGCCACCCCCGCCAGCGCGAGCACCGCCGTGCCGGTCAGGATCACGGCGAGCACGCCCAGGGCGATGGCGACCCCCGCACCGGCGCGGCGAGCGCGCGGGTCGGCGAGCCGACCGGGGTGGGGCCGCTCGGACGCGGGCCGGGGCGGCGCCCAGTCCTCCGGCTCGTCGGGAAGGGGGGCATCCCACAGCTCGGTCCACCACGCGGGGGGAACCGAGGCCCCGGGCTCTGGCGATTGCTGATCCGGGCGGCGGCGCGGGTCGGATCCGGGCGGCATCAGGGTGAGGGACAGGGCGCCGCAGGGCGTCTCGAACCTTCGTAGGATACCACCCGGTGGTCGCGCTCCCCGATCCCCGCGGAGCGGGCCGGCGGCCCGAGGCGCAAAGGGTGGTGGCCACCGGTCTGGCCCGCCTGCACGCGCAGGTGCTGGGCTGCACGCGGTGCGTCGAGGCCGGCCTGCTGAGCCGCGCCGAGCCGGTGCTGCCCCAACCGTGGGCGGCATCGGTGGTGCTGGTCGGGCAGGCCCCCGGTCGGGTCGAGCTGGTCGCGCGGCAGCCGTTCAGCGGCCGCGCCGGCCGTCAGCTCTTCCGTTGGCTCGTCCGCGCCGGCTGCACCTCGGAGGGGGACGCGCGCCGCCGCGTCTACTGCACCTCGATCACCAAGTGCTATCCCGGTCCCGCCCTCGGCGGGACCGGCGACCGACGTCCGTCGGGAACGGAGGTCCGGCTCTGCCGTCCCTTCCTCGACCGTCAGCTGCAGCTCCTCCAGCCCCGCGTGATCATCGCCGTCGGCGGTCTCGCCCAGTCTCGCTTCCTCCCGCCGGGACCGCTGGCGGAGCGGGTCGGTCGCTGCTTCGACGCCGCCGGGGTCGAGATCGCCATGACCCCGCGGACCCTGCGGGCGGCCGCATGCGGCGGGCGGGGCGATCATCCGCGCCCCTGGGTTCTGCCACTGCCCCACCCCTCGGGGGCCAGCCGCTGGCTCAACCGCTGTGAGCATGCCCTTCTCCTCGACGGTGCCCTGCTGCTGCTGGCGGCCCTGCTGCACAGGGAGCGACCCGGCCGGGGGGACGGCGTCGGCATTCCCCCGTGACCGCGCCCGGGCGCGCGGCGGCCGTCCGCTATACTGCGGCGGATCTGTCCGGTGGCCGGGTCGACCGTGGTCGTCGACCGCACGGGACCGCCGAATCCGGGAGCACGCCGGTGCCCGAATCCCCGCGACGGACCCTGGAGACCGGTGGACGGCGGATCGAGCCGGGGGCGGCGCCCGGCGGTGCCCGGGGCAGGTCCGCCCTGCCCGAGCCCGCCGGGGCGGTGAAGAGCCCCGATCAGATCCTGGAGCGGATCTTCGCCCCCACTCCCCGGGTCAGCCCGATGGAGCAGGCGGAGCGGGCCCTGCGGCGGCCGAAGCCGCTGGTCTATGTCGCCTGCAGCAATCGCAATTTCCACTGGCGTCTCCACCTCACCAAGTTCGTGCTCGACGAGGGCCGCGTCCCGATCACCCCGTTCATGCTCTTCGACTACTACCTGCTCCACACGGTGGCCAAGGAGCTGGTGCGGGAGGCGATGAACAACCTGATCGCCCGCTGCGACGAGGTATGGGTTTTCGGCAATCTCTCCCTGGGTCTGCGGGTCCAGATCGGGATCGCCAAGCGGATGCGCAAACCGCTGCGCTTCTTCGACATCAGCGATCTTCCCGACCGCGTCGTCACCATCCCCGAGGCGATGGTGGGCGAGGAGCGGCACGAG
>DAHUZL010000211.1 GCA_027306655.1 Candidatus Dormiibacterota bacterium | reverse complement strand
GCGAGGGTCTCGTAGGCGACGGTCCGCACCAGGTCCTGGAGGAAGCCGTACTGGCCCCGCTCCGGCGACCGCGGGTCGGCCTGGATCGAGAGCACCTCCTTGCGCACCAGGGCCTCGAGCGGCGCCGCCAGCTCCGCCTGGCTCATGCCGGTGAGGGCGGCGAGCGCCTCCCGGGTGAAGCTCTTGCCCAGCACCGCCGCGTCCTGGAGCAGGCGGCGCTCCGCGGGCACGAGCCCGTCGAGGCGCGACGCGATCAGGGCATGCAGGGTCTCGGGCACCTCCAGCGCCTCGATCGAGCCCGCCACCCGGTACACCGGCCCGTCCGCCACCAGCAGGCCCCGGTCGAGCAGCATCCGCACCGTCTCGACCGCATACAGGGGGACCCCCTCGGCCCGGTCCAAGATGCGCGCCGTCAGCGTCGGCGGGAGCCCGGGAACGAGGCCGGTGAGCAGGGCCCGCATCGCCGGCTCGGCCAGGGGCTCCAGCGTCAGCGCGGTGAAGTTGCGCCTCCCGGCGCCCCAGGTGGGGCGGCGCTCGAGCAGCTCGGGCCGGGCCATCGCCAGTACGAAGATCGGCGAGGCCCGGGACCAGTCGAGCAGGTAGTCGACGAAGTCGAGGAGGGCCGGGTCCGCCCACTGGACGTCCTCGAAGGCCAGGATCACCGGGCTCTGGGCGGCGAGCCGCTCGAAGAAGAGCCGCCAAGCGGCGAACAGGTCGGTTTGGTCGGACGCGGTGCGATCCTCCACGCCGATCAGCTGGGCCAGGCGCGGTTCCACCCAGCGGCGGTCCTCGGGGTCGGTCACGTACTCGGCGACCGCCAGGGCCAGCTTCTCCCGGGCCGACCCCTCCGCCTCGCCCTCGAGGATGCCCGCCCGCCCGCGCACCATCTCCGCCAGCGCCCAGTGGGCGACGCCGTCGCCGTAGGCGAGGCAGCGGCCCCGGTGCCAGAGGAAGCCGGCCTCGAGCCCGTCCATGTACTTGTAGAACTCCCAGCCCAGGCGGGACTTGCCGATCCCGGCCACCCCCATCACCGAGACCAGGTGGGCCCGGCCGTCCTCGGCGCAGGCGTGGAACACGTCCTTCACCGTCCGCAGCTCGCGGTCCCGGCCCACGAACGGCGCCTCCAGGCCCTCGCCGCGAAGCGCGCCCCGCCGTCCGGCGGTGACGCGCAGCGCCCGCCACAGGCGGAGCGGCTCGCTCTTCCCCTTGAGCGTGTGCATCCCCATGTCCTGGTATGCGACCGCGGCCTCGGTGGCGCGATGGCTCGCGTCACCGACCCAGACCGCGCCCGGCTCGGCGGCGGCCTGGACCCGCGAGGCCGCGTTGACCAGATCGCCGGCGACCATCCCGTGGCCCTCGGCGCCGAGCGTGATGGCCGCCTCGCCGGTCATCACCCCCACCCGCGCCCGGAGGTCCGGCGCGCCCGCCGCCGGTCCCAGGTCCGAGACCGCGTCGATGAGGTCGAGGCCGGCCCGGACCGCCCGCTCGGCGTCGTCCTCGTTGGCGACCGGAGTGCCCCACACGGCCATCACCGCGTCCCCGATGAACTTCTCCACGATCCCGCCGTAGCGGGCGACCACGGCTCGGCTGACGTCGAAGTAGCGGGAGAGGACCTCACGGACGTCCTCGGCGTCCCGGGCCTCGGCGAGCGTCGTGAAGCCGACCAGGTCGCAGAACAGGACCGAGACCAGCCGGCGCTCGGCGGCAGACGCGGGCGGGGCGGGCGGGGCGGGCGGGGCGGGCGGGGCCGGCGTCTCGCCGGGCGGGGCCGGAGCCGCCGCTGGGAGCAGCGCGGACCCGCACTCGCCGCAGAACCGGGCGGCGGGCTCCACCGCCACCCCGCACCCGGGGCAGACACGTCCGAGGGCCGCCCCGCACTGCGCGCAGAATCGCTTGCCGCTCTGGTTCGCGACCCCGCACGCGGGGCAGATGATCGGTCCGGGAGCGGTCTCGTCCGCGTGGGCTCCCCCCGTCATGGACGACCATGGTAGCGGTGGCGCCGGCGGTCCTCTCAGGCCGGGACCCGCTCCGCGGCCGCGGCCCGGGTCGCCCGCTCCAGCCAGGGACGGGCGCGGAGCCGCTCGAAGATCGTCGTCGCCTCGGCGAGGGGCGCGCGGGCGTCCGCCGCTCGGCCCGCGCTCCCGAGCCACTCCGCCGTCTCGAGGAGGGTCACGGCGAGCCAGAACGGCATGGCCAGCTCCCGAAACGCCGCCTCGGCGGCGCGGAACCCGGGCTCGACCGCGTCCGAGCCGGGGCCCAGGGCGTCCCGGCGTGCCCCGAACCGCGCCCGGTGGGCACGCAGGTAGGGGGTGGTCTCACCGGGACGGAGCCGGTCGAGGAACGCCAGCCGGTCGTCGACGAAGCCCCAGTCCCCGGCCGCGGCCCCCGCCTCCATCCCGGCCACCAGCGCCTCCTTCATGACCAGCGCGGTGACGCCCAGGGTGGTTCGGAGCGCCCACGCATCCTCCGCCGCCCGGAGCGCGCGGGCGGGATCCCCGCCCACCAGATCCACCGTCGCCTGGGCCACGGCGTGACCGGCGCGGAGCTCCAGCTGCTCGGCATGCGCCATGGCGGCGTCTCGCTCCAGGCCGTCGCGGGCCGCCTCCAGCTCGCCGCGCTGGGCATGGATCCAGATGGTCGCCCGGCCGGCGTCGTTGTGGCTGGTGGAGGAGAGAGCCTCCACCGCCCCGGCGAGGTCCGTGGCGAGCTGGAGCGCATCCTCCCACCGTCCGAGCAGCTGCAGCAACCTCCCCTGGCCCTCGAGGAGTGTCCACTCCCAGACGCGGTTGCCGACCCGGCGCGCCAGCTCCACGCCCTGCCCCGTCACCTGAAGCGCCTCCCCGACCCGGTCGTGGCTCTCCAGCAGCCAGCCCAGGTTGTTGGTGGCGCGCAGGGCCGCCTCGTACTGCTCGTGGGCCAGGGCCAGGGTCTGCGCGTGGCGGAGCAGCGCCTCGCCCTCCTCGAGCCGCCCGCGCCAGGCGAGCGCAGAGCCCCTGGTGGTCATCGCCTCCGCCAGCACCGCCGGCAGGCGCAGGGCCTCAGCTATCGCGAGCGCCTCCTCGGCCCGGTCGAGCGCCCGCGCGTGATCCCCGGCCAGCATGTGCGCCCGCGCGAGCTGGGCGCCGACGACGGCGACGTCGGCGTCGGGCTCGTCGCCGGCCAGGACCAGGAGCGCCCCCTCCATGCGCCTGACCGCCTCGTCGAGCCGTCCCTCCTGCATCAGGACGTCCGCCAGCGCCGCCGAGACGCGGGCGGCGGCGTGCGCGTCCCCCTGGGACTGGAACTCCGCGATCGCCTGCTCGAAGTGCGCGGTCGCGGCCTCGACCCGGCCCTGCAGCCACGCCATCCGCCCGGCGCGCGCCCGCAGCTCGGCCCGCGCCCGGGCCTCGCTGGTGAGCCCGAGCGCCCGCTCGAACGCCCGCTGCGCCTCGACGGCCGCCGCCAGCGAGGCCGCCCGCTCCCCGGCCCGCACCAGCAAGGCCCGCGCCCGTTCGCGGATGGCGGCCGCGTCGTCCGCCTCCGGCACCAGCGCGGCGGCCTCGAGGCAGTGGCTCGCGACCACCTCCGCGAGCTCGTCCGCCTCGGCGCCGCGGGTGGACTCCAGGTACGCCGCCGCGGCCAGGTGGCGCTGCTTGCGGTCCCGTCGCGGCAGCGTCTCGTACGCCAGCGTGCGCACCAGGTCCTGCAGGAAGCTGTACTGCCCACGCTCCGGCGAGCGGGGATCGCTCTGGATCCCCAGCACCTCCTTGCGCAGCAGGGCCGCCAGCGGCGGCTCCAATCCCGCCGGGTCCAGTCCGGTGAGCGCCGCCAGCGCCTCCCGGGAGAAGCTCTTGCCGAGCACCGCCGCGTCCTGGAGGAGCCGCCGCTCGGCCGGCGCCAGCCCGTCCAGCCGCGAGGCGATCAGGGCGTGGAGCGTCTCCGGGACCTCCAGCGCCTCGATCGGACCGGCGACGCGGTAGGCGGCCTGGTCGGGCACCAGCATCCCCCGGTCGAGCAGCATCCGGACCGTCTCCACCGCATACAGGGGGACCCCCTCGGCGCGCTCCAGGATCCGGGCGGTGAGGGCGGGCGGGAGGCCGGGCACCAGCCCGGTGAGGAGCGCCCGCATCGCGGGCTCCGGCAGCGGCTCCAGGGTGAGCGCGGTGAAGTTGCGCCGGCCGGCGCCCCAGGTGGGCCGCCGCTCCAGCAGCTCGGGCCGCGCCATCGCCAGCACGAAGATCGGCAGCGCCCGCGACCAGTCCAGCAGGTAGTCGACGAAGTCGAGCAGGGCGGGGTCCGCCCACTGCATGTCCTCGAAGGCCAGGATCACCGGGCTCCGGGCCGACAGCCGCTCGAAGAACAGCCGCCAGGCCGCGAAGAGGTCCGCCCGGTCGGGGGCGGTGCGATCCTCCAGGCCCACCAGCTGGAGGAGCCGGGGCTCGACCCAGCGCCGGTCGTCGGGATCGGGCACGTACTCCCCCACCGCGGCGGCCATCTTCGCCCGCGCCGACCCCTCCGCCTCGCCCTCGAGGATGCC
>DAHUZL010000207.1 GCA_027306655.1 Candidatus Dormiibacterota bacterium | reverse complement strand
CCGGATGGCGGCCGGCGAGCGCCCGCTCTTCGACCGCGTCCGCTGGGCGCCGTCCCTGCGCGACGAGCTGGAGACGCTGCTCGTCGCCCACCTCGCCCACCATCTCGACCGCCCCCTGCGGGCGGCGACGCTGCTGCGGGGCCTCCGGCCGGCCGAGTGACGCGTGGGGGGCGGACCATCGCCCCGCCCTCGCTCAGAATCCCAGCCAGACCGGGTTGAGCCCCGCCGCCACCATGACGGTCCGGGCGAGTCGGCCCGCGGGATCGACCAGGGCATCCAAACGCCGGCGTCCGATCGTGACGGTGGCCTCGTGGCAGGCGGGGTCGTCACGCAGCGAGAGGAGCGCCGGGGCGCGGGCCGACCGGGCGAACGCCAGCGTCACCCAGCCGGCGACGCGATCGCAGCCGGGGAGCCCGGGCACCGCCGTGGCGAGGCGGTTCACCAGGGAGCGGAGCCGAGCGACGATGGCGGAGCCGGTGATCACCCCAGTCCACCACGGCGAGCGCTTGGAGCCCAGGACCTCCACGGTGATGCGGACCGCGTGCGCGGTCGCTGGCACCCGCTCGATCCGCGGGCGCCGCGGGCGCCACACCACCTGGGCGTCGGCGCGGAGCTCGGCCCGGTGCGCGCCCAGCGCCACCGCGGAAAGCAGCAGCTGCGCCGTCACCGCCTGCTGGACGTCGGCGGGGAATGCCCACAGCACCGAGACCACCGGCGCTCGGCCGGGCGCGCTCGACGTGCCCGTCCCCGCCACGATCCCGCCGCGAGGGCGCTCGGACTTCATCGCGTTCACCACCGTCCCCGCCGACGCTGGGACGGACCAGACCCGGACCAGGTCGAGGAAGTTGGCGGTGGCGGTCCACTGCGGCGGCGTTCCCAATCCCGCTGCAATCTCCCCGACCAGGGGCCGGGCGCCGCCGGGAAGGACGGTGCGGGCGAGGAGGCTCCTGGCGAGCTGCCCCACCCCGGTCGGCGCGCGGGCCAGCGCACCGTTGGGGGGGATCCACCGCGACACGATCGCGGGCACGCCCACCCGCGGTAGGCCCCAACCGCCGCCGACGGTGACCAGCAGCACCGCGGCGACCGCGAGCACGGCCGCCACTGCGGCACGAGGCCACGCCCATCCACGCACAGGGGGAGCGTACATCGCGAGTGGGCGTGGGAGGCCGGGCACCGTCACCATGGGCAGCGCTGGCCGACGCCGCACCGGTGGGCCGCATGGCTGGCCCACCGCCTCCACGGCGGAGATCCGGGACAGCTGCGGCGCGGGCTGGAGCGCCCCGCCGGCGCGGTGTCTGTCGGCCCCGCGGGCGCGGGGATCTTCAGCGACAACTCGACCGACCTGCTGATGCGCTGTCAGGAGCTGGCCGCCGAGGCTGGGTTCGCCGGCCGCTGTCGGTTCGTGGAGGCCCCCGCGAGCGACCTGTCGGTCATCAAGTCCGCCAGCGTCGACGCCGTCACGCTGCGGGCCGTGCTGATCTACGCGGACGACAATGCGTCGGCCTTCGCCGAGTTCCACCGAGTGCTGGGTCCCGGAGGGCGGCTGTCCCTCTCCGAGCCCATCAACCGCTTCGCTCTCACTGAACCACCCGAGCGCTTCGACGGGCGCGACCTCGTGGCCCTGGCCGAGCTGACCGGCTTCGGAGAGATCCACCTGACCCCTGCAGGTCGACATCGATCACCCGGAGCCGACGCCGTGGAAGGTCGCCTGCCACCTCGCACCCAATCGTTGGACGAGTCCATGAAGGCGGTCCTCAGCTCCGAGGGGGCCGAGCAGCTGTCCGCCCAGCTCCGCCCCCAGGTTGAACAGGGACCGGGCCAGCGGCGGGCGGCCGCCGCCTACCTGTGGGCCCTCCCGTCGCCCTCGTGACCGAGCCATGGCGACCGCGACGTGCGTGGCCGAGAATCACACCGCCGTCCACCGCACCCGTCCCGTCGCGGAGGGCCTGGGTCGGCACCCGGCCGCCCCGCTGCGGGCGGCATCCCTGCGCGGCGCGCCGCAGCCGTGACCCCGCTGGTCGCGCCCCTGCTACCCTCTCGCCCCGATGGGGCATCGTCGGGCGCGGTTCGTCGACGTGGCCGCCACCGGTGAGGCGCGGGTTCCTCCGGACCGCGTCCGACTCGACCTGGGGCTGGAGGTGCATGCCGCCACGCCCGGGGCGGCGCTGAGCGAGCTCGCCGCGCAATCCGATCGGTTGCTGGCGGTGCTCGACGCTGCCGAGGTCCCCCCCACCGATCGTCAGACCACCCATGTCCAGCTGCATCCCGACCACATCCCGGGCCGCCCCCGGCCGAGCGGCTTCGCCGCCGGCTACCAACTCGTGATCCATCTCAGCCGCCTGGCCGCCGCCGGGCCGATCCTCGACGCCTGTGCCCGGGCGGTGGAGACCAGCCTTGTCGTGGGCGGGCTGGACTGGAGCGTCGCCGACCCGGAGCCCGCCCGTGAGCTCGCCCGGGCGGCAGCCCTGGAGCGCGCGGTGCGCAAGGCGCGGGCGCTCGCGGCCGGGGTCGGCGCCGAGTTGGGTCCCGCCCTCCAGGTGTCGGAGGAGGGCGGGGGAGGGTGGGAGCGGTGGGCGGGCCGCGCTCGGGCGCACGCTCCGATGGCGGCCGCGATGGCGGTGGAGCCGGGGACGGAGACCGTGTCGGTCACGGTGTCCTGCCGATTCGCGCTCCTGGAGCCGGCGGCCGGCGACTGATCCGAGGCGGCGCCTGAGGGCCTGTCGCCCGGATCAGCCGCCCGCGGCGATTCGCGAGGGCACGAGGAGGATGGGCGCCGGGCGGCGGACGCTGACCTCCGCGTCGCCCGACCCGCGTGCAGCCACCACCAGCTCGATGCCCACCCGCTCCAGGCAGACGAGCTCGGGACTGTCCGGGTCGAGCTGCCAGTAGGCGGCGACGCCGGCCCGCTCGTACAGGAGCCGCTTGCTGCCGAGGTCGGTGAGGCGGGTGCTGGGGGAGAGGACCTCGACGACCA
>DAHUZL010000206.1 GCA_027306655.1 Candidatus Dormiibacterota bacterium | reverse complement strand
CAACCTGCTGGAGCGGGTGCGGGTCCCCGCCGGTCCGCCGGCGATCGCGCTCTTCCACGGCGCCGAGATCGGCCAGCTGCCCTTCGAGGAGGCCGGCAAGGGCGACCACGCCCCCTTCGCGGAGGCGGAGATCGAGCGGGCCGGCTTCGCGTATGCCCTCTGCGGCCACTACCACCGCCCCCGGGCGACGCCCCGTCTCTGCTATCCGGGCAACCCTGAGCCGCTCACCTTCGGCGAGACCGGCACCGGCGGGGCAGCGCTGGTCGACCTCTCCAGCCTGCCCCCGCAGGTGACGATGCACCGGGTCGCGACGTTCCAGGCCGTGGACGTCACCGTTGACGTCACCGGCTGCTCCCACCGCGACGCCGTCATCGACCGGGTCCGCGCCGCGCTCCCCGAGGGCGACCGGGTGGCGGTGCGGGCGCGCTGTCGCGGCGAGCTCGCCCCCACCGTGGCGGTCTCGGGACGGGCGGTGCAATCGGCCCTGGAGGTCGAGCGCTGCGTCCAGGTGGAGTGGACGGTGGGACCGGCGCTCGACCTCGCCACGCTCCTCCACGCCCCCGACGTCCGCGGGGAGTTCGTCCGCGCGCTCCACGACCGGCCCGATGCCGAGAGCCCGTTGGTCCAGCGCGCGCTCCTGGCCGGGCTGCGAGCGCTGGCGGGGGAGGACCCGGGCCTGCGATGAGGATCCTCCACCTCGAGCTGCGGGGCTTCGGCGGGCTGACCGGCCGCTTCGACTTCGACCAACCCTTCACCCTGGTGACCGGGCCCAACGAGGCCGGCAAGAGCACCCTCCACCAGGCGCTCCGGGTGGCGCTCTGCGGTCTCGAGCTCCCCGCCCGCGGCCGCCGCCCGCGCGAGACGGGCGAGGTCCTGCGCCACTACCGTCCCTGGCTTGGGGGCGAGTTCGGGCTCGACATCGAGGTGGAGCTCGGGGGCCGCCGACTCCGGATCGAGCGCGACCTCGACCAGGCCGATCGGGTCCAGGTCCTGGACGTCGACCGGGGCCTGGACCTCACCGACGAGCTCCGCCGCGGGCGCGGCGTCGACGTCGCCGCGTCGCTCGGGATGGGCCGGGAGAGCCTGCTGGCGGTGACGACCGTGGCCCAGACCCAGCTCCTGGACCTCGATGCGTCGCTCCTCCAGGAGGACCTCCAGCGCGCCGCCGCCACCTCCGGCAGCGAGATGACCGCGCGCGCCGCGATCGACCGGCTCCAGTCCTATCGCGTCCAGGTGGTGGGCGGCCCCCGGACGCGGGCGAAGCCCCTGGACCAGGCCCGCGACGCGATCGGCGAGGTCGAGAAGGCGCTGCAGGCCGCGCACGCCGCCCGCGCCGCCCTGGCCGACGAGCTGATGGAGCAGCGCCGGCTCGAGCAGGCGCTCTCGGAGGCGGAGGCCCGCGTCGCCCAGGCCGAGACGAGCTGGCAGCGCGCCGAGCTCGGCGCGCTCGACCAGGATCTGCGCCGGGTCTCCGAGATCGATGGCCGCCTGCGGGAGCTCCCCGACCTGCAGCTGCCCCCGGATCCGGAGGCGGTCCGCGCGGCGACCACGGGCGCAGCCGAGCTGGGCGAGCAGCTCCGCACCGCCCAGGAGACGGTGAGCCGGCTCACGCCGGCCGACGCGCGGCTCGTCGCCCTCGCCCCGGCCACCAGCGCGGCGGAGCTGATGGAGCTGGCGGGGACCCTGGAGCGTCCCATCCCGCCGCTCCCGGCCCAGCGCGGCCAGCACGCCGGGCTGGAGTACGTTGACAGGCGCCAGGTGGAGCGCACGCGGGTGGTGGCGGACCTCCTGGCGGTGGCGGGGGGCGCGGCCGGTCTCCTCCTGTTCCTGCTGGCGATCCTGGCGCCCGCCGGGCATCCCCGCGTCGGCTACTTCTTCGGCGGGATCGCCGCCCTCGCCATCACCGGCGGCGTCTTCCTCGCCCTCCAGCGGCGGCTTCGTGGACTGCTCGCGACCGGCGGGTTCGCCACCGTGGCCGAGCTCCGCCGCGCGGTCGGCGCGGCCGACACCACCACCGCCGATCCCGAGGTCGCGGCGGCGGTCACGTCGCAGCGGGCGGTGATCGCCGCTCGGGACCAGGCGCGGGAGCGACTCGACGCCCTGGGGGCTCCCCGGGATGCGGCGCAGCTGCGGGCGCTGGCCGTGTCGCTGCCGGGTGCCCAGGCCCAGCTCCAGGAGCTGTCGGTGTGGAGCGCGGCGGTCAGCCGGATCGAGGCGGAGGTCGGCGAGCGGGCACGCCGAGCCGACCTTGCCGCCCGGGACGCCGCCGCTTTGGTCAGCGGGCTGGTCCAGCTCGGGCGAGCGCTCGAGGCGGCGGAGACGGCCGCCGCGCGCCGTCGCGAGCTCGTCTCCCAGCGCGAGGAGCGCCTCCACGGGCGGGAGCCCGAGCAGCTGGCGGCACGGGCCGAGGAGCTACGCCGCCGCCTCCACCAGGCCGGCGACGGGGGTGGGGCGGGGGAGCCGGGCGATCTCAACCCGACCGAGGCGCGGGCACGCTTCGATACCGCCCGCGGCGAGGTGGACGCCATCCGCGGCCGTCTCCTCCCGCTGGCCGCGCGCCTGCGCGAGCGCGCGGCGGGCGAGGATGACCTCGCCGTCCTGGAGGAGCGGCGGGCGGCGCTGCGGGAGGAGGCTCAGGAGCTCGAGGAAGTCGGAGCGGCGGTGGACCTGGCCCTGGCCGAGCTCGAGCGTGCGGAGGACCTCATCCATCGCACGCTTGCTCCCAAGCTCGCGGCCGCCCTGGCCGAGTGGTTGCCGCGAGTCACCGCGGGCCGCTACCAGCGCGCCGCGGTGGATCCGCAGACGCTGGCGATCCGCCTCGCCGGACCCGCGGCCCGAAGCCTGGTCCCGCTCACCGACCTCTCGCAGGGCACCCAGGAGCAGGTGTACCTGTGCCTCCGGATGGCGCTGGCCCGGCTGCTCTCGCCCAAGGGCGAGCCGCTCCCGCTCGTGTTCGACGACCCCTTCGTCAACACCGACGACGGTCGATGCTCGGCCCTCCTGGAGGCGATCCGCGAGCTGGCCGGCGCCACCCAGATCGTGGTCTTCTCGCACGAGCGGCGGGTGGCGGACTGGGCCGAGGCCGAGGGGGTGCCGACGATCCGGCTGGTCCCGTGGCTCAGTGACCCGTCCCCGGCTGAGCGGGCGCCCGCCAGCTCGGGTGCGCCGGAGGCCGATGACCCGCCGCCGGAGCTGTCCACGTTCGCCGGGAGCTGATCCGAGCGATGCGCATCGCCTCCCTGGTGCCCAGTGGCACGGAGATCTGCTTCGCTCTGGGACTGGGGCCGTCGATGGTGGGGGTGAGCCACGCCTGCGATTTCCCGCCCCAGGCCCGCTTCAAGCCGGTGCTCACCCGACCGCCGCAGGAGGGCGCCGGGACGGGAGCGACCGCGGGCGACCGCCACATCCAGGTGGGCCGGCACACCGGCAGCAGCCCGATCGGGCTGGACCGGCTCGCGCTCGGGCGTGCTCGACCGGACCTCATCCTCACCCAGGAGCTCTGCGACGTGTGCGCGGTCGCCTACACCGAGGCGCACGAGGCGGCCCGGGTCCTCCCCGGGCATCCCGCGGTGGTGTCGCTCGACCCCGACACCCTGCCCGCGGTGCTGCGCACCATCCTGGAGGTCGGTCAGCTCACGGGGACCCGCGAGCGGGCGCGCGAGCTGGTCGGGTCCCTCGCCGCCCGCGTCGATGCCATCCGCGGGGCGGTGGCGGGGCGCGCCCGCGCGCGCGTCGTCTGCCTGGAGTGGGTCGACCCGCTGATGGTGGCCGGGCACTGGGTTCCCGACCAGGTTGAGGTCGCCGGCGGGCAGGACGTCCTGGGCGTGTCCGGCGCGCGGTCCCGGGTGGTGACGCCGGAGGAGGTGGTGGCGGCGGCTCCCGACGTCGTCATCTGCATGCCCTGCGGGCTGCGCGCGCCGGAGGCGCAGGCGGCGGCGGCCCCGCTGCGCGACCTGCCCAGGTGGGGGTCGCTGCCCGCGGTGCGCTCGGGCCGCGTCTTCGCCGTCGACGGATCCTGGTACTTCAATCGGGCCGGACCGCGCGTCCTCGACGGGGCCGAGCTGCTGGCGCGCCTCCTCCATCCCGAGGCGTGGCGCGGTCCCGCACCGGTCGGCTCGCTCCGGGTCGA
>DAHUZL010000205.1 GCA_027306655.1 Candidatus Dormiibacterota bacterium | reverse complement strand
TGTGGCGGGCGGACCGGATCGCCCGCCGGCGCGGGCTGCGCACCAAGGTCGGCCTCACCTTCCGCTATGCCCCGGCGATGCGCCACATGCTCCAGCTGGTGGCGGCGGGGTTCTGCGGGCGGCCGTTCATCTTCAACGGCTACGAGCAGAACAGCCAATGGCTGGACCCCGACGTCCCCGCCGACAAGCGCATCCTCGCCGCCCCCCCCGAGGACGACCCGGTCGGGGGCCGGTCGGACCGCGAGGACCAGATCACGGTCTCCTCGCTGGAGGGGTACGGAGCTCCGATCATCGACCTGGCGATGCTGATGACCGGGCAGGGGATGACCGAGGTGGTGGGGGTGCTGCAGAACTTCGTCCCCTTCCGCCGCCGCACCAACCTCGATCGCGGACGGGAGCGGATCAACATCGACGACGGCGACGTCTTCATCGGTCGGATGACCGAGGGCGGGCTGGCCACGATCCAGAGCAGCTACGTGACGGTGGGCAGCTACCCCGGGATCGAGGCACGCCTCTTCGGCGACCGGGGGGCGATCGCGTGCCGGCTGGTGGACGAGCGCGGGACGTGGCAGCGGCTCTGGACCGCCACCGCCGAGCGGGTGGAGTTCCAGCCCCAGGCGATCCCCGCCGCCTGCTTCCCACCCGGCACCTCGGCGGCCGACGACTGGCCGGCCACCTGCTACGGCAACCTCGTCCAGAGCTTCGTGGCCGAGATCCGCGACCCGCAGCGGCCGGGGGAGGGGGACTTCGCCCAGGCCGCCCGGGTCCAGGAGGTGATCAACGCCGTCGAAGCCTCGCACCGCCGTCATGGGTGGGTGGCCGTGGGCGGCGGGGCCCGCGGAGCGACGGGACCGCGGGCCGGCGCTTGACGGCGGCGGGCATTGTCGACAATATGATGCTCACCGTGCCCCCCTCGACGCTGACCGACCCGCGTCCGCTCTCCGCGATCCCCAGCCGGAGCCTCGCCGACGAGGTGGCGGCCCGGGTGCGCGAGGCGATCGTCACCGGCGTCCTCGGCCCCGACCAGCACCTGCGCGAGACCGACCTCGCCTCCCAGTTCGAGGTCAGCCGGAGCCCGGTCCGGGATGCGCTGGCGCAGCTCGACCACGAGGGCCTGGTCCGGCTCCGCCGCCATCGCGGCGCGATCGTGGTCGGCCTCAGCGTCCAGGACATCGATGAGCTGCACAGCCTGCGCGTGAGCCTCGAACGGCTGGCGATCCGGCTGGCGGTGGTCCGTGCCGACGCCGTCGGCGTGGCCGGCCTGCGCCAGCTGGCGGACCGCGTCCGCGCCGCCGCCGCTTCCGAGCCGGCCCGCATGGTGGCGGAGCTCGACGTCCGGTTCCACGACCAGATCTACCGGCTCGCCGCGCACCGGCGGCTCTATGCCTGCTGGGCGATGATCCAGCCCCAGGTCTACCGGTTCCTGCTCAGCCGCAACATCGTCAACGCCGACTACCGGGCGATCGCCGCGGCCGAGCACCATGAGCTCTGCGACACCATCGCGGCCGGGGACGAGGCTGGCGCCGCCGCCATGATCGAGCACCACCTGGAGGAGGCCTACCAGCGCCTCCTCCGGGAGTTCGCGGGAGGGGACGGGGAGGGCGCGGCCGCACGCCGCTCCCGCCCTCACGGGTCGCCGCGCGCGGAGCCGGCATCCGTCAGCACGGGGAGGACTGCGCCATGAGGGTCGGATCGATCGCGAACGGCACCGGCGGTCGGGCCGGCAGCCACCTCAGCCGCGGCCGGGGGCGGCGGGTGGCGGGCCTGGTGGCGGCGTGATCCCCTGGGAGAACTACGTCGCCCAGCAGCTGCCGATGCTGTGGATCCCCAACGGCGACTTCGAGCTGATCGAGGCGCGAGGCGACCTACACGGGGTGCTGCCCGCCAACCCGCTGCTGGCGATCTTCCCGCAGAACTGGTCGTACGGCACGGGCGCGGCGTGAGGAGTGGGTCCCGGGAGGGGGCGGTCGGGCGGCCGCGACGGGGCGGCGGCCCCCGACTCTCGTCCACCGGCCACCGCGTGATCGCGGTCCGCGCGGGGCGGCCGCCACGGGGTGACCGGGCCGGATCCCTCCCGGCGGGGGGCTAGCGGATCAGCGCGGAGCTCCGGGTGGGGGTGGTCGGCACCGGGCGGTGGGCCACGATGGCCCACCGCCCCGGGTGGCGGCGAGATCCTTGCTGCCGGATGGTCATGGTCTGCGACCGGGACCGCGCCCGGGCCGAGGCGGAGGCGCGCGCCTTCGAAGTCGGGACGGTGGCCACCGAGGTCCGCGAGCTGGTCGAGTCCGCCGCCGTCGACGTCGTCGATGTCGTCACCGACGACGACAGCCACCTGGCCATCGTGATGGCGGCACTGGAGGCGGGCAAGCACGTGCTCAGCGAGAAGCCGGTGGCGCACGACCACCGCGAGCGTGCGCCGCAGCCGCTCCGGCAGCAGCTGGTGTCCCCGATCCCGCTGGGTGAGCCGGGGCGGCCCTCCGACGTCGCCGACGCCGTGCTCTTCCTCTGCTCCGCCCGGGCGCGGCACATCACCGGCGCCGTCCTCGACGTCGATGGCGGCTCCCTCGCCGGCCAGTTCTCGCTCCACCCCGGATGAGGCCCCCGGCGCCGGACGGACGGTGGCGAGCGGTCATCACCAGCCCGCTGGAGCCCGAGCTGCTGGGACAGCTGCGCCGGGCCCATGGCGCTGTCGACTTCGTCTATCCCGACGCGCTCCTCGCCCCCGCCCGATACCCCGCCCACCACCCCACTCCCGAGGTCGGCGACGACGTCGCGGCGCGGGCCGAGTGGGAGGCCCTGCTCGACGGGGCCGACATCCTGTTCGACTTCGGGCCCAGCGAGCTGCAATCCACCCTGGCCTCCCGGCCCCGGCTTCGCTGGATCCAGGCCACCAGCGCGGGCGTGGGACCGCTGGTCGAGCGGATCGGGCTGGGGGCCGGGGCGGCGCCGGAGGTGACCACCGCCAGCGGGGTCCACGCCCGTCCGCTGGCGGAGTTCGCGCTCTTCGGCATGCTCTGGGTCGTCAAGGACGGACCCCGGCTGCTGAGCCAGCAGCGCCGCCACCGCTGGCAGCGCACCA